>DATCPC010000189.1:0-42278 GCA_036564355.1 Gemmatimonadaceae bacterium
TCCTCGGGGTTGTACGCGTGCGCGGCCGTCAACGCATAGTCTACAGCGTTACGGACGGATTGCCAGCGCTCGCCTGCCCTCGTGCCGCGCTCGTCTTATCTTTACTCCATGCCCTTCGCGTCTCGCCGCCGCACCGTCACCACAACCATCGGTGAAGTAGCCGTCGGCAGCGCGCATCCGATCGTCGTGCAGTCGATGACGAACACGGATACCGCTGATATCGCGCTCACCGTCGCGCAAACGGCCGCGCTCGCTGCCGCCGGATCGCAGCTCGTGCGCGTCACCGTGAACAACGAGCCTGCCGCCGCGGCCGTCGCCGAGATCGTGCGTCGCCTCTCCGACATGGGCGTCGACGTCCCCATCATCGGCGACTTTCACTACAACGGGCATTTGCTTCTCGCGAAATATCCCGACTGCGCGCGTGCGCTCGCGAAGTATCGGATCAACCCCGGCAACGTCGGCGGCAAGCGCCGCGACGACCACTTCCGCACGATTGTCTCGATCGCGGTCGCGAACGGCAAGCCCGTGCGCATCGGCGTCAACTGGGGCTCGCTCGACCAGGATCTGCTCACCACGATGATGGATGAGAACGGGCGCCGTCCCGAGCCGCTCGATGCGCACGACGTCTACATCGAGGCGATGCTCGAGAGCGCGCTCCGTTCCGCGCTCGTCGCCGAGGAGGTCGGACTCGGCCACGATCGCATCATCATTTCGGCGAAGGTCTCCCTGGTGCAGGATCTCGTCGAGGTGTATCGGCGCCTCGCCGCGCGCTGCGATTACCCGCTCCACCTCGGGCTCACCGAGGCGGGGCTCGGGACGAAGGGCGTCGTCGCGAGCGCGGCCGGACTGTCGATTCTCCTGTCCGAGGGAATCGGAGACACGATTCGTGTGTCGCTGACGCCGAAGCCGGAGGGCGATCGCACGGAAGAGGTGCAGGTCGCGCAGCAGGTCCTGCAATCGCTTGGGCTGCGTTCGTTCACGCCACAGGTCACCGCGTGTCCCGGATGCGGACGAACCACGTCGACCTTCTTCCAGCACATGGCGGAAGACATCCAGACGTATCTGCGCGATCAGATGCCCGTGTGGCGCGCCCGGCATCCCGGGGTCGAGGAGATGCGCGTCGCGGTGATGGGATGCATCGTGAATGGTCCCGGCGAATCGAAGCACGCGAACATCGGCATCTCGCTGCCGGGAACGTTCGAGGAACCAAAGGCTCCGGTCTACGTCGACGGGAAGCTTAAGCTGACGCTCAAGGGCGACAGCATCGTTCCCGACTTCCTCGTGATTCTCGAGGAGTACGTCGCCCGTACCTATCCCGAGCGTGTTTCCTCGCCGGCGTAGTGCTCGAGCGAGCGCACCACATCGTGTAACTCGTCCATGATTGGATAGCGAAATCCAACCTCCTCGAGCCTGTCGTGGAGGCGGCGGTACCACCGAATCGTGGCCTCGCGTCCAGCGGTGAAGCGCGACCACACCGCTTCGGGGAAATCCGTGCGCCGGAGATCGGCGAGCAGCGTGCCGCCAGACTGGAGATGATCCGCTGCGGCGATCCATCGTGCACGATCGTCCGCCCTGGCGAGCCGGTCGAGCAGATCATCCTTTCGCTCGAGATGCGAGAGCTCGATCCCCTCGTCGTCGTAGCGTCGCTCGATGACCGCGAGCACCGTCATCAGTACGGGCTTGCCGAACTTGTCGCCAACGCGGCGGTCGAGCATTTCCGCGGTGTGTCCATCGCGAACGCAGTCTTCTACTACGTCGTGCAGAATTCCGGCGACGAGCGTCGGATCATCCTGTCCATATCGTGCCAGGATCACCGCGAGATTCGGCGCCGCCGTGAGATACGGATAGCGCGTCCCCTTGCGCACTTGCTGATCGTGATGCTTTGCCGCGAACGCGAAGGCGTGGTTGATCGGATCGGAGTAGCCGGCCATAGGGGCGCAAAGTTACCGCTCCCTGCGACGGCCGGAAAGCACGCCTAGAGACGGATGGCACGCACGAGAATGAGATCGAGAACGAGGAGGGCGGACGCCTGCGCGACGATGCCGATGCCGGAGCCGACGACGCCGAGTCGCTTGACGTGGCTCCAGCCGCCGATCGCGAGCGTGAGGCCGAGCAGGATTCCACCCGCCTCGAGTCCGACAGCTACCCAGAGCTCGCGGGCTAGCTCGGCCGCGCCCTCGTAATCACGAAGTGGGACATCGCGATAGGCGAATGCGCCCCACGCGAGCTCGGCGGCTCCCCAGAGGGCACACTGGATGGCGAAGTGAGACACCAGCGGTGCCTTGATCCGCCGCAACGAGAGAACAAGTAATAGTAGAACGCCGATGAGTACGCTTGCGCCGCCCCATGCAATCAGGAGCAGAAGGTGTTGTGCCTCGAATGCCTGAAGGGTGTCAGCCCACATAGTCTCCGAAGAGAGTCGCGCTCGATGATGTAGGGTCGTGGAGGAGCGATGGATTCGCGTTTTGCACGACACTATTAGTGTACTGCCATGATACTGTCGCGCCAATCATGATACTGTCGCGCCAATATAGACTACAAGTGGGTAGCTCCCGGCCAGGTGGTCACACCAACCAGCCGCCGCCGCGCACTTCGAACTCCGTATGCGCCGCCCCGATTGCACCTCAGGCCAGCACGATGAGCTGCGCCTCGATCAGTTCGTCGAGAATTCGTCGGACCTCCGTTCGGGCCGTAGCCTCGTCCACTTCGTATTCGCGAATCATTGTCGCCACGATCGACTCCTCGTCAGCCGCCTGCTGCACCAGCTCCCAGATGCGCGTTCCAGTCTCGTTGAGCGAGAAGTAGCGCTTCGTTTGCAGATTCAGCAACACCGCACCATCCGACAGCGTCGCCACGAGTGCTTCAGGTATCGCTCGGTACCGCACTACAGCCTCGCGCCCCGCAGCGAGTCAGCGATCGCACGGAGCTTCAAGCTCGAACGCTCGAGACGAAGCGATTGCACCGCAACCACGACATCGCGGAACAGAGCGAGCTGGCGCGGTGCGTCAGTGTCTGAAGGGAGCACTGGCGACGATTGCATGATCATCTCAGCGAATACCATCGGTTTCACCATTTCTTCCTTTCATAACGTGCGTTGGGACACTCGGAAACCGCGACAGCACGTCAAATCTGCCTTCGGTGTGCTGCTGAGATTTAGCCAGCCATGTCGGCGCCCCTCACGTGCCGTTAACCCATCAGCTCCAATCGCTTCGTCGCTCCAGGCATGACGGCCGACGGAATCGGATCCTCACGATCCCACAGCACCAACCCCCGCATCGTCGCCCCACTCGACATGAGCTCAGCCAATAGCGCCCTCAACGACGCATGCGTACTGCGTCCGCGACGCAGGCAGACCACCACCTCGCCCGCCGCACGCGCCGCCACTGCGGTTGTTCCCTGCTCCGGCGTCGACGCGCTCAGCACCAACGTCTCGTACCGCCTGCTCAATCGCTCCACTTCATTCCCGAATTCATCCGCCACTGCCTGCATCGTTCCCGCCAACGCCCCACTCGGCAACACATCGATCGATCGCCCGCGACTGACCAGCACACTCGTGATCGCTCCCGCCCAACCCAATCGTTGCGCGAGCACATCCGCGACCCCGGGAGTCGCCTGTACTCCCATCATCTTCGCCACCGGCTGCACGCGGAAGTCCGTGTCGAGCAGCAGCGTCGGCCGGCCGGATCTCGCCGCAACCGCGGCCAGATTTCCCGCGACGCTGACAGTTACGAATGGGTGATCGCCCGCGATCGCGAGGAGCCTGAGATCGAAGATCGCATCCGCGAGTTGCCCATAGAGCAGCCGGTACGTTTCGGAGAACTGCTCGATCGACGGCGGTACCTCGCGATCCGAACTGCGCCGCTGGCGATCCGGCATCTCGCTCCGCTCCCCCACGGTCACCAGCACGCGCGCACCGCTCACCGACTCGGCCTCCGCCGCATCGGCGATGCGCGGCCAGCGCAGCTCCATCGCCAGCGCGAGCGCGAGCGCGGTCACGATCGCCACCACGGCGGCCGCGAGCACCAGCGTCGATGCCCCAACACCGAACATTCCGGGCGTACTGTCCTCGTCGCGCGCGCGTGCAATGCTGTCGGCGCTGCGCGCGCGCACGAGACTCAACCCGATCGCAGCGTGTGCGCGCTCCGCCGAATCCCGAGTCGCCACGAGCGGCGCCGTATCGATCGTCACGCCTGTTGGTGGAGGCGGCGTCAGAGAATCGATCGCACTACGCAATTCCGCGCGACGTTTTCGCGCCAAGGCTTCGATCGCGTGACCGATCGCTCCCACGCGCGCCGTCAACGCGACAAAAATCGGATCCACGCCTTCCGAAGCCCCGAAATCCGAGCGCGCCTTGTCCAGATCGTTGAGCGAGTCGAGCAGCTGGGCGATGTGCGGCGCGCCGCTCATCGGCGCGGATGTGCCAAGGGCACGGAACGATGCGACGAGCGGTGCGTCGTCGGAACGCACGAGCAGTCGCGTGAGCTCCGCGGCTGCCGCGGCGAGCGAGTCCCGCCTCGCGTGCGCCGCAGGCGTGAGTGTGTCGCTCTGCATCGCGCTCGCGCGCCGGCGCGCACGGGCGTCCAACAGCGCGCTTTCCGCGACGCGCAGGCGCTCCGCCGCGCTCCGCTCGGCAGAACCCATCGCGGCGGTATCGGCACGGGCGGTCGACCGCGCACCCTGCCCCGCACCGCGCGTCGCCACGCGTGCAAGTGAGAGCAAAGCGATCAGCGTGATGACGAACGCGATGCCGCAGGCCTTCGCGAGGAACGCTGGCCGGCCATAGACATTGCTCGCGCGGCGTCGCATCCACGCCGCCGTGTACTCGGCTGTCGACACTCGGCTACCGCGGGTGATGATAAAGGGGGCGAAGATGCCTCAGCATCCTCGCCCCCAATTTATTCGCGCCGGACCGAATCGTCCGGAGCTCTGCCCACCGACTACTGAACCGTGATCACGCCCTTCATGCCGAGCGCGAGGTGCGGGGTGCAGTGAAAGTCGTACGTACCGGCCGGGATCTTCGCGAACGAAACAACGTACGTCTCATTCGGCTGAAGAAGCATGGGTCCTTCGAGGGGGCCCATCGAATGGTCGCCGGGCATGTTCGCGCCGAGCTGCGGCTGCACGGCCGGCGGAACCTTGGCGGGATCGAAACCGACGCTGTGCGGGCCACCCGTAACGTTCGTGAACTTGATCGCGTCGCCAGCCTTCACCGTGATCGTCGCCGGATCGAATCGATATCCCTTCTCGTCGCCGAGCATCTTCACATCGATCGTCTTGCCGGTGGCCGGTGCGGCTGCGGCGGCACCAGCAGCAGGCGCAGCGCCCGCGGCAGCTGGAGCGGCCATCGAACTGCTATCCGTCGTCGCCGCAGGCGCCGAAGTGGTCGTCGTGGTTGTCGACGATACAGCCGTCGAATCCGTCTTGGTAGCACTCTTGTCGCCACCGGCGCACGCGCCGAGGACAAATACGCTCGCGAGGAGCGCCCGTCCGATAAACTGCATTCTTGTAGCCTCCAGTACCGTGCCTGTTTGCTTTCCGAGCTCCGCAACCCGCGGAGACTCGGAATCTATCTCGTTCCCCAGGCAAAGTGCAATCCGTGGGCCCCTCACTCGGGTTGACGCCCAATCGCGTGTCCGATAGCTTCCGCTTCATGCAATTCACCGCTCGGCATCATCTCACGCATCACCACGGCCTCACGGGTCGGGGCGTCGCGTGTTTGCCAGGGTGATCAGCTAATCCCTTAAGCAATCCGGCGTCTTCGGCCCGTCCATCTTCGGACGGGCCTTTTTTGTGTCACCCTCAACCGAAATGAGAAAACGAAATGTTTGTGTCGAGAAGCGGCGCATGCTGAGAGTCGCGCTGCCGAACAAGGGTCGGCTCGCCGAGGATGTTCGCGAGCTGTTTGGCGACGCCGGACTCGAGGTGCGCGCCCGTGGCGAGCGCGCCCTCGTCGCCTCGCTTGGCGGCGAGTTCGAGGCGATTCTCGTGCGCGCCAAGGACATTCCGGAGTTCGTCGCCGACGGCGCGGCGGACGTCGGCGTCACGGGATGGGATCTCGTGTGCGAATCGGAGCGCAATCTGGGGATGCTTCTCGATCTCGAGTTCGGCGGGTGCCGGCTCGTCGTCGCGGCGCGCGATGACAGCGGGATCGCAACGATCGCTGACCTCAGTGGCTCTCCGAGGGTGGCGACGGTGTTTCCGCAGCTCGCGCGGCGGTTCTTCGAGCGGGAGGGGAAGCCGGTGACAATCGTGCCCGTATCCGGCGCGACCGAGATTGCGCCGCATCTCGGAATAGCGGACATCATCGTCGACCTCACATCGTCGGGATCGACGCTTCGTGTGCATCAGCTCCACGAAGTCGCCACGGTGCTCGAGTCGAGCGCGCGCCTCGTTTGCTCGGTCGAGCCGTCTTCGCCAGCGATCGCCCGCTCCACGGCTGAGCTTGCCGAGGCGTTGTCGAGCGTGTTGAGGGCCCGTGACAAGCGGTACGTGATGGCCAACGTGCCGCGCACCGCGCTCGAAAGCGCTCGGCTGGTGATGCCGGGGGTGAACGGTCCAACGGTCATCGATATCCTGGACGATGGGACCTATGTCGCCGTCCATGCGGTAGTTGCGCAATCGGCGATCTACCGGACTGTGGCGGATCTGAAGGCCCTTGGCGCGCAGGGAATTCTGGTGACGCGTATCGAGAGGCTCATGCCATGAGCGAACTCTTCCGTTGGAAGGGAAGCCTCGCTGAGCTTTCGGCTGAGGAGCGGGCGGCGCTCGCCGACCGGTCGACCTCGTTGGACGATGCCGTTCGCAAGCGAACCGCCGCGATCGTGCAACGGGTTCGATCCGACGGCGATGCGGCGCTGGTCGAGCTGGCTGCCGAGCTCGACGGTGTGTCGCTTCGCGCTCTCGCGGTGTCGCGCGACGTTCGCGCGCGGGCACTCGCCACCCTCGACGCTCCGGTGCGCGCGGCGCTGGAGCGCGCGGCATCCAACATCGAGTCGGTCCACCGCGCGTTTCTGCCACGCGCCACGGAGATCGAGGTCGAGCCCGGCGTGATCGTCGGACGCCGCCCCGATCCGCTCGAGTCGGTCGGCGTCTACGCGCCCGGTGGTCGTGCATCGTATCCGAGCTCGGTGCTCATGGGAGTCGTGCCCGCGCGCGTCGCGGGAGTACAGCGAATCGTACTCTGCTCGCCCCCAGGCGCCGACGGCGTCCCGTCGCAGGCCGTGCTCGCCGCCGGCGAGCTCACGGGAGTCAGCGAGGTTTACGCAATCGGCGGCGCCGGCGCGATCGCCGCGATGGCGTACGGCACCAAGTCCATCGCGCCGGTACGTCGCATCGTCGGGCCGGGCAACGCATACGTCGCGGAAGCGAAGCTACAGCTGTCCGGCGTCACTGGTATCGACTCGCCCGCGGGCCCGAGCGAGCTGCTCGTCATCGCCGACGCTTCCGCGAACGCATCCTCGGTTGCGCGCGAGTTGCTCGCGCAGGCAGAGCACGATCCGCGCGCCGCGGTCGTCGTGCTCGCGCTCGACGAGCCGATCGCGCGCGCGATTGGCGAGGCGATCGAGGCATTGCTCGCGGAGGAGGCGCGACGCGAGATCATCACGGAGGCACTCGCCACGCGCGGCGCGCTTTTCTGGTGCGCATCGCTCGAGGCCGCGATCGCGTACGCGAACGAGTACGCGCCCGAGCACTTGCTGCTCGCCTTGCGTCATCCCGACGTCGCGCTCGAGCGCGTCCGCAACGCGGGCACCGTCTTCCTCGGCTCCACAGCCTCGGTGGCATTCGGCGACTACATCACCGGCGCCAACCACGTGCTGCCCACGGGCGGGCTTGCGCGCTCGTACTCCGGATTGTCGACGCTGGACTTTGTACGCTGGACGACGTACCAGCGCGTGTCACCGGCCGCCGCGGCCAGTCTCGCCGCGAGCGTGGCGACGCTCGCCGAGCGGGAGGGATTGCCGGCGCACGCGGCGGCGGCGCGCGAAGCGGGGCGCGTCGGGGGCGAAGAGCAGGGAAGCGCCGCGCCCACTCGCGAGCTCGTGCGCGCGCGCGCGACACTACGCGATCTGTCGCTCTACCGGCCGAATCGCGCGCCCTGCGCGCTCGATCTCAGCGACAATACGAATCGATGGGGCGTGCCGCCCTTCGCCGAGCTCGCACTGCGGGAGCTCGATGCGGATCGAGTGACGCGATATCCGTCCGTGTACACGCCCGAGCTCAAGGCGGCACTCGCGGAGTACGCGGGCGTTCGTGCGGATGAGGTAGTCGTCGGCTGCGGCTCCGACGACATCCTCGATTCGACGATTCGCGCCTTCGCGGAGCCGGGCGACACGCTCGCGTATCTCGACCCGACGTTCGGCATGCTTCCGATCTGGGCGCAGATGAATGGGCTCGTCGCCAATCCCGTGGCGACCCCGAATCCGCTCGCTCCCAATATCGATGCGCTGCTCGCCGCGCGCGCGCGCGTCACCTATCTCTGCTCGCCCAACAACCCGACGGGACTCGCGCTCTCTCGCGCCGACATTGCGCGCGTGGTCCACAGCGCGGCCGGCATCGTCATCCTCGACGAGGCGTACGCAGAGTTCGCCCGCGATGGCTGGCTCTCCGAATCGCCGAGCCATCCGCGATTGATTGTCGCGCGCACGATGTCGAAGGCGTTCGGGCTCGCGGGACTGCGCATTGGCTACGCCACGGGCGCCGCGTCGACGGTGCTACAGGTCGACAAGGCGCGTGGACCGTACATGGTCAGCGCGGCGGCGGAGCGCGCGGCGCTCGCTGCACTGCGCGACGATCTCGATTGGGTGCGCACGCACATCTCCGCTGCGCTCGAAAGTCGCGATCGCTTCGCGAAGGCACTCGAGAAAGCCGGCATCGCGGCGATGCCATCCGTCGCGAATTTCGTCTTCATCCCCGTTTCCGATGCCGTGGCCGTCGCCTCGGACATGCGATCGGCCGGCGTCGCCGTGCGTCCATTCACCGCGGTGGCGGGCATCGGAGACGGTGTTCGCATCACCGTCGCCCCATGGCCGATGATGGAAACGGCGTTGCGCGCCCTGCGAAACGCGGTGAAGCGATGAAAGTGAGTGTGTTCGACTACGGGGCAGGGAACATCCACTCGCTGATCAAGGCGCTCGCGCGCGACGGCGCGCACGTGGAGGTCGAGAGCGATCCGTCGGCCGCCGCGCGCGCCGACGCTCTCGTGCTCCCCGGCGTCGGCGCCTTCGGACATGCCGCCGCGCGGCTGTCGCGCGGCCTTGCCGACGTGCGCAGTGCGCTCGCCGACGGCCTCCCGTGCCTCGGCATCTGTCTCGGCATGCAGCTTCTCTTTGACGCGAGCGATGAGGGTGATGGCCGCGGGATCGGAGTCTTCCCCGGGCGCGTGACGCGTCTCGCGGGAGGCCGCGTGCCGCAGATCGGTTGGAACACGATCGAGGATGGCCACGATCCGCTGCTCGACGCTGCGCCGCTGTCCATCGCATACTATGCGAACAGCTACGTGTGTCATCCCGCTGACGCCGCGTGCGTGCACGCGTGGAGCGCACACGGCACCACGCGCTTCCCCGCGCTCGTGCGCGAGGGACGTACGGTCGGCGTGCAATTCCACCCTGAGAAGAGCTCGACCGCCGGCGTCGAGCTCGTATGCGCATTCCTGCGGGAGGCAGCGCGATGATCGTGATTCCCGCGGTGGACCTGCGCGACGGCGCGTGCGTGCAGCTGGTGGGAGGCTCGTACGCGCACGAGCAGGTGCGCCTCGACAATCCGCTCGAGGTGGCGCGCGGATGGACGCGCGCGGGCTTTCGGCGCATGCACGTCGTCGATCTCGACGCCGCCACAGGACGCGGCGATAACGCGGCGATCGTGCGCGACATCCTCGGAGAAATTCCCGCGAACGTGCAAGTCGGCGGCGGCGTGCGCAGCGGCGACACGATCGAGCGGCTGCTCGAGGAGGGAGCGGAGTGGGTGGTGCTCGGAACGCGCGCGCTCGAAGAGCCGGAGTGGCTCGCCGGCACGGCATCATCGTTCCCCGGTCAGCTCATCGTTGCCGCCGATGTACGCGAGCGGCAGATTGTGACGCGCGGTTGGGCGCGTACGCTCCCGCGCACCGTGCTCGATGTCATCGAAAAGTTGAACGACATCCCGCTTGGCGGAGTGCTCGTCACCGCGGTCCATCGCGAGGGGCAGCTCGCGGGCACCGATCTTTTTCTCATGGAGGACGTGGCCGAGCTGTCCGCGCACCCCGTGATCGCCTCCGGCGGCATCTCGAGCGTCGCCGATCTTCGCGAGCTTTCCGATCGCGGCGTATCGGCCGCCGTCATAGGCATGGCACTGTATACCGGGGCGCTCGACGCGCGCGCCGTGGCCGAAGAATTCGCATCATGAATCAGGAGCGAGCCCGATGACCGTCGTCGTCCGCAACACGCGCGAAACGCAGATTCGAGTGGAAGTGGTGCCAGGCACCGGTGAGTCGGAGATCGATACGACGATCTCCTTTCTCGATCACATGCTGGTGACGCTCGCGCGCTACGCGTCGCTCGACCTGCGGCTCACCGCACGCGGCGATCTTCGCCATCATCTGATCGAAGACGTCGCGATCGCACTCGGCACCGCCGTCGCCGCGCTCGTGCCTCCGCGCGCCGCGCGGTATGGCGATCGCTTCATCCCGATGGACGACGCGCTCGTACATGTCGCGCTCGACGTCGGAGGGCGCCCGTACTACTGCGGTCCCCTGCCGAGTGACTTGTACGATCACTGGTTCCGGTCGTTCGCGGACCACGCGCTCGCGACGGTGCACGTGCGCGTCCTGCGCGGACGCGACCGGCACCATGTCGTCGAGGCCGCGTTCAAGGCGCTCGGGGCCGCCCTCCGGCAAGCGCTCGTCGCTGACAGCCCCTCGGGCGTGTTCAGCACCAAGGGCGCAATCGGGCTCGAGGTCACCTGATGCTCGCACGACGCGTGGTGGTGTGTCTCGATGTGCAGGGCGGACGCGTCGTGAAGGGCGAACAGTTCGTTCGCCTTCGCGATGTCGGTGATCCCGTGGAGCTCGCGACGCGCTATGAGGAAGAGGGTGCGGATGAGATCGTATTCCTGGATATCTCCGCCTCCGCCGATGAGCGCGCGACCCTGCTCGACGTCGCGCGACGGACAGCCGAGCGTCTGTTCATTCCGCTCACGCTCGGCGGAGGGATTCGGTCGGCCGACGATGTATCGCTCGCGCTCCGCGCCGGCGCGGACAAAGTGAGCATCAACAGCGCGGCGGTCGCGCGCCCCGCGGTTCTCGAGAGCGCGGCCGCGCGCTTCGGCTCGCAGTGCGTGGTGGCGAGCATCGATGCGAAGCGAGAGGGCAGTGGATGGCGAGTGTACACCCGCGGCGGACGCACGCGCACGGAGCTCGACGCCGTCGAGTGGGCGCGAGCGTGCGTCTCCCACGGCGCGGGCGAGATCCTGCTGACGAGCATCGATCGCGACGGCTCCCGCTCGGGCTACGATCTCGAGCTCACGCGCGCGGTCACGGAGGCGGTCGATGTCCCGGTGGTCGCGTCGGGGGGCGCCGGCTCGGCGAACGATGTGCGCGAGGTTCTCCAGGACGGCGGAGCAGACGCGGCACTCGTCGCCGGGATGTTGCACGACGGATCGACTACCGTGCGCGAGATCAAGGCGCTGTTGTCGGCGTCCGGTCTTCTCGTGAGGGCCGTCGCATGAGCGAGTCGCCGGACTCGCTCCTGGCAGCGGTCGAGCAGGTCGCTCGGCTCGCGGGCGACATCGCGCTCGGCTTTTTCCGGTCGCAGCTGGTGGTCGAGTCGAAGGCCGATGGATCGCCCGTCACCATTGCGGACAGGAGCGCCGAGCAGGCCGCGCGCGACTGGATCGAGCACCGCTTCCCGACCGATGGCATTCTGGGCGAGGAGCTGGGGTTGACGCGTCCGAACGCCCCTCGGCGGTGGGTGCTCGACCCCATCGATGGTACCAAAACGTTCATACGCGGTGTTCCTTTATGGGGAACGCTCGTAGGAGTGTGCGAAGGTGACCGGGTGCTCGCTGGTGCGGCGTACTTTCCGGCGGTTGGAGAAATGCTCGCGGCGGCTCCTTCCGCAGGCTGTTGGTGGAACGGGACAAGGTGCGAGGTGTCCTCGCGTGCAGCAGTGGCTGAGGCTACCGTATTGACCACCGACGAACGCTTCAGGAATGACGCCGCCCAGCGGGACGGGTGGCACCGGCTCGCCAGCCGCGCCCTAGTCAGCCGGAGTTGGGGTGACTGCTACGGGTATCTTCTAGTCTCCACAGGAAGGGCGGAGGTGATGGTCGACGGCGTCCTCGCTCCCTGGGACGCCGTTGCTCTCATGCCCATCGTAGAAGAGGCTGGCGGAGTGTTCACCGACTGGAAGGGGACGCGCACCGCGTTCGGAGGAAGCGCTGTGGCGACGAATCAAGGCGTCGCCGCCGAATCACGCTTGCTGCTCGAGACCGGCACCACGAGGGATGTAGATGCTTGATCTGTCTGGATTGGAGTACGACAAGAACGGCGGCCTCATCACCGTCGTGACCCAGGATGCGGCAAGCGGAATGGTGCTGATGGTCGCGCACGCCGATCGCGCCGCCGTCGAGCGCACGCTGGCGTCGGGCGAGATGCACTACTTCTCGCGCACGCGCGGCCCGTGGCACAAGGGCTCGACCAGCGGCAACACGCAGCGCGTCGTGTCGCTCGCCGCCGATTGCGACGGTGACGTTCTGCTCGCGCGCGTGGTTCCGAACGGCCCCGCGTGCCACACCGGCTCCGTCTCCTGCTTCGTCGGTCCCGATTCGATGGGTGATGCTCTCTCCGCACTCGACGCCACGATCGCCGGCCGCGCGAAGGGCGCCGAAGTGGACAACGAGCACGCGCCGCATCCGCCGAAGTCGAAGGCGAGTGGCTCCGAGGAGCAGAGCTACACCGTCCAGCTGCTCGAGGACCGTAATCTCCGGCTCAAGAAGCTCGGAGAAGAGGCGGCGGAGCTCATCGCCGCGTGCGCGGATGGGGATTTGCCGCGCGCGACCGAAGAGGTGGCAGATCTGCTGTATCACGCGCTGGTGGCGTTGCGCGCCGCCGGTGGATCGCTTTCCGACGTACAGCGCGTGCTCGCGAAGCGTGCGACGCCCGCGATGCCCAAGCGTCAGGAAGAAGGGAAGGACGATCCCAAGTCGCCGAAGCGACGCTAGGCGGTGCCGACATCCGCACTCGCATCGCTCGCGGAGAAGCTCCAGTCGCTGCATCCGCGAACTGATGTTCGACTCGCCCCATTCACGACGTTCAAGATCGGTGGGCCGGCGGACCTCTTTTGCGAGCCGTCGACGGCTGACGAGCTCGCGCTCGCCGTTCTCGCGGCACGCGAGCTCGAGGTCCCGTATTTCGTCCTCGGTCTCGGCGCCAACATCCTGATCGGCGATCGCGGCTTTCGCGGCCTCGTCATCCGCAACGCGGCTCACCACGAGCGATGGGGCGCCGACGGCAAGCTGTGGGTGGAGAGCGGCGCCGTTATCCGCGACCTGATCTCGGAATCGGCGCACCGCGGCTGGTCCGGGCTCGAGCACTTCGTTGGAATTCCGAGCACGGTCGGTGGCGCAATCTGGCAGAATCTGCACTTTCTCTCGCCCGCACCGGAACGCGAGCGCACGGTGTTCATCTCGGAAGTGTTCGAATCGTGCGAAATCCTCAGTGCTGAGGGAATTCGGAAAACCGTCAGCGCCGACTATGTGAACTTCGGCTACGACGACACTGTTTTTCATCACCGCGCCGATATCGTGCTCGCAGTGACCTTCGCGCTTGCGCCCGGCGATTCGAACGTGATGTTCCGCGTGATGCAGGAAAATCTGAGCTGGCGCGGCGCGCGACACCCGTGGCTCGAGCTGAACCCGAGCGCCGGATCGATCTTCAAGAAACTCGAAGGTGTGGGCGCTGGCCGGTTGATCGACCAGCTTGGGATGAAGGGGTTCCGCATAGGAGATGCGCAGATCTCGCACATCCACGCGAACATTGTCATCAATCTTGGCCATGCGACCGCGCGCGAGGTGCGCGAGCTGATCGCCACGGCGCAGAAGCGGGTGGAGGACAAGCTCGGGCATCACCTCGAGCCCGAGATCAGCTTCGTCGGCGAGTTCTAGCCGACTACTCCGTCGCGATCGCGCGCTCCCACGCCGCGAACGCCCGCTCGAGCTTCTCCTTCTCGCGCTCGAGCTCCGCCCCGAGCGACGCGGCTTTCTTCCCCCCGCTCCCACTGTTGTACAGCTCCGGATCCGCGAGCATCGTCGTCAGTTCCGCGACCCGTGCCTCGCGACCCGCGACCTCGGATTCCGCTGTCGAGATCTCCTCTCGCGTGCGGCGGCGCGGCGCGGTGTCCTTCTTCCCCTCCTTCGCTCCCGCGCGCGTCTTCTGCTTCTCGCGCACGCGCCGCGATTCCTGCTCCTCCGACGCCGCCACGCTCGCAGCGTGCTCGCGTTCCGCGCTCACCGTCTCCCATTCCGCGAAGCTGCCGTCGAAGTCGGTGATGTGCCGGTCGTGCAGAATCCAAACGCGGTTCGCAAGCGCGCGCAGCAGCGCGCGATCGTGGCTCACGAGGAACACGGTTCCGTCGTAGCGCTCGACCGCGTCCTCGAGCGCCTCGATCGATTCGACATCGAGATGGTTCGTGGGCTCGTCGAGCAGGAGGAGATTCGCGCGCGACAGCATGATCATCGCGAGCGCAACGCGCGCGCGCTCACCGCCGGAGAGCGTGGTCGCCGACCGCTGCACCGCATCGCCACTGAAGCCGAAGCGGCCAAGGTGTCCCTGAATTGCACCACGCCCCCACATCGGTCGCAGATCGTTGATCACATCGTAAAGCGACTGATTCGCCGGTACCTGCGTGAGATCCTGCCGGTAGTACGCCGGCGTGATCGATCCGCCAAGCCGGATCTCACCGCCCTCCGTCGCGCGATCGCCCACCAGCGCGCGGAGCAGCGTCGATTTCCCCGCGCCATTGGGACCGATGAATCCAATGACGTCGCCGCGCTGCACGATCGCGTTGAAGTTCTCGACGAGAACGCGATCGCCGACAGCGAGCCGCAGCTTTTCCGCGACGGCAACCTGATCGCCACCGCGCTCGCCTACCTCGAGCCGCAGCGCCATCGAATCTTCCTCGCCCGGTGGCGGCGTGAGACGCGGCAAGCGAGCGAGGATCTTCCGGCGCCCCTTTGCCTGCTTGCTGTTCTGGCCGGCGAGATGGCGCCGGATGTAATCCTCCTGCTTGTCGATCGTTTTCTTCTGCTGCACGAATGCGCGCTGCTGCTCGAGCTGTCGGTGCGCGCGCTGCTCGATGAACGCCGTGTAGCCGCCGACGTACGCCGTGCCGGTGTGCGCCTCGACGTGCAGGATGTGGTCGCAGACGTTCTCGAGGAACGCGCGATCGTGACTGATCAGCACCACCGTCTCGTCGGTTCCCTTCAGGTACTCCTCGAGCCAGCGCGTCGTCTCGAGGTCCAGATGGTTCGTCGGCTCGTCCAGCAGGAGCACGTCCGCCGGCGCAACGAGCTGGCGCGCGAGGCCGACTCGTCCCCGCTCGCCCCCGCTCAGCCGCTCGAGTGGCCTCGTGCGCGCGTCCACTGGATCGAAGCCGAGGCCGTGCAGCACCGCGTCCACGCGCGGCGCGATCGTGTACCCGCCTTCGCGCTCGAAGCGCTCGAGGTCGTGCGAGTAGCGCTCGAGCACCTGCTCGCTCACGGACTCGCCGAGCTCACCCATCGTCGTGGCCTGGTCGGCAAGCGACTGTTCCAGCGCCAGCAGCTCCGCGAACTGTCCCGCGGCGGCTTCCCACACCGTCTTCGCATCCCCGAAGTCACGATGCTGTTCGAGCAACGCGACGCGCAGCCCTGGCTGCCGCGCAATCACGCCCCGCGTCGGCTGCATATCGCCCGTCATCAGCTTGAAGAGCGTCGTCTTCCCCGTGCCGTTCCGGCCGATGATCCCCCAGCGCTCGCGCGCGGCGATCGTGAACGTGATGTCCGAGAACAACTTCGTCGCGCCGAATTCCACGGCGACATTTGACAGCGAGAGCTGGGTCATGCCGTACTCACCCAGCCGCTCCACTCCGTTTCCGCAAGGCCGACGCTCAACCGGTTCTGCTGCCGCACGAGCGGCATCTTCAGCATCAACGGCTCCTCCACGAGCAGTTCGAGCCATTGGTCGTCGGACATTCGCGCGTTCCGCAAGTCGCGATCGTGATATCGCTTCGAGTTGTCATCGATGAGCGCCGACACGCCGAACTTCTGCGCGAACCGGCGCAGCTCGCCGAGCGATGCCGCACGCTCGGTGAGGTCGACGAAATGCGTCTTTACGCGCCGTTCGGCGAAGAAGCGCAGTGCCTTGCGCGTATCCGGATTCTTCTTGACCCCGAAAATCTGTACGTCCATGCTGAAATAAACGCCGACGCCGCCGCATTCCCAAGCGTTTCGCGCGATCGCCCTGTACCTTGGATGATGCTCGCTCGCGTCTATCGCCCCGCATGGTGGATTCCCGGAGCGCACCTGCGCACCCTCTGGGGAAAATTCATGCGCCCCCGCGTGCCGCTGCCGACGCGCGCCGAGCGGTGGACCACCGAGGACGACGACTTCCTCGATCTGCATCGGCTCGACGCTCCCCCTGGCGCTCCGCGACTGCTGATTCTGCACGGGCTCGAGGGAACAGTCCGCTCGCATTACGCAGGCGGACTGCTTCAGGAAGCCCAGCGGCGCGGCTGGGCCGCGGATCTTCTCATCTTTCGCTCCTGCGGCGATGAGCCGAATCGCGCACTTCGATTCTATCACTCGGGCGAGACCTCGGATGTCGACGCCGTGATACGGCGTCTCATCGCCGAGGACGCCGAGCGGCCACTTCTCCTCGCAGGTGTTTCGCTCGGCGGAAACGTTTTGCTCAAATGGCTCGGGGAACAGGGAGCGCATAGGCCAGCACAGCTGCGCGGCGCGGCCGCCGTATCGGTTCCCTTCGACCTCGCACGCGGATCGCGCTTTCTCGACCGCGGGTTCTCCCGTTTCTATCAGGCGCACTTTCTTCGATCGTTGCGCAGAAAGGCGATCGGTAAGAGCGAGCGATTCCCGCGCGCGATTCGTCCCGACGTGGTACGCCGCGTGCGTACGCTCTACGAGTTCGACGATCTCGTCACCGCGCCCGTACATGGCTTCCGCGACGCCGATGATTACTACACACGCTCGAGCTCTCTGCACTTCCTCGCGCACGTGCGAACCCCGACGCTGTTGTTGAGTGCGCGCGATGATCCGTTTCTTCCGAGCGCAGTGCTCGAGGAGGTGCGTGCGCTCGCTCATCAGAACCCCTCGCTCCACCTCGAGTTCGTCGACCGCGGCGGACACGTCGGATTCATCACCGGAACCGTCCCATGGCGTCCGTTCTACTATGCCGAATGGCGGGTCGCGGAGTTTCTGTCCGGTGCGCTCGCCAACGTCCACGGACTTGCTGGCGGCGGGCGCGCTTAGCAGCGCCCCGGGAGGATGGCAGGCGTACGCGTGAATCTAGAAAATGGAAACGGCCGGTCGCGTGTACTCGACCGGCCGTTCGTCGTTCGTGAGTGCCATTGCGAGCCGCGCTGTTAGCTACAGGTGGCGCTCACCATCGTCATCGCGGTTACGTTCATGGCGCCGCTCGACGTTCCCGCTGCGGACATTTTGGTGGTGTCCTTCATCCCCATCTTCGACATGCTCGTGTCTTTCATGCCCGACATGTCACCGTGCATCACGTCACCCGTAAGCGTGACCGTGTGACCAACGTGACCAGCGAGCGAAATCTTCTCGCTCATGACATCCCACGACTTGCCGTCCTTTCCGACGAGCTTGAAGGTGTTCGGCTTGTCGCCTTTCTGCAGGCAGCCCGTCGCACTTTCGGGAGCGAGCGCGCGCGGGCTCATGGCGGCCGACGCGGTCAGTGCCCCGGCGAGCAGGAATGCCGCGGCGAGAGAGACGGCGATACGATAGTTTCGATACATCGTGAACCTCGAAGAAGAAGTAAAGACATGAGGCACGGCACGCCTCGGTCGTGATGCGTGCGTGCAATGGAGCAACTCTACATCCGGGTACGCCGGAAACGAACGGTCAGATTCATTTCTGTAGAATATCTGTAGCATATCAGAGGCCTCACTCCCGCATTCGCGTATGCGTATTCGCACTCTCTTCCTCGCATCCATTCTCGTCCTCGCGTGTGCGCATCGCCCCGCGTCCGCGGCGGGCGCGCCACCGATCAACACCGTCGATTCGGCCATTGCGCCCGATAGCGTCGCCCGGCGACTGCTCGTCGACGTGCACGCGCTCGACTCGAATTTCATTAGCGACGCGCGCTACTCCACGGCAAATAACTTCACCGGAGCGCTCCTACCGGGGTACGGATCGAACACAGCAATGCTGAGACGTGAGGCCGCGGCGGCGCTCGTGCGCGTCGAGAAACGCCTCGCGCCCGAGGGACTCACGCTGCGGATATTCGACGGCTACTGGCCCGTGCGCGCGACACTCGCGATGGTCGCGTGGACGGAGCGCTCGCACCGTGAGGATCTCTTGCGCGACGAATACTTCGCCAGCCGCAGCCGCCACAATCTCGGCCTCGCCATCGATCTCACGCTGGCCGATCGCGCCACTGGACAGCCGCTAGAGATGGACACGCCCTTCGACGCCCTTTCCGCGGACGCACACACAGCGAACGCGACCGGTATCCCTGCGACCAACCGAGCTCGACTAAACACCGCGATGAGCGCGGAAGGATTTACGAACTATGATCAGGAATGGTGGCACTTCACTCTTCAGCTTCCAGACGAGCTCTGTTTCGACCTTCCGATAACCTGACTGTTGCGCGCGAGCCAAGGGCGAACGCACTATTTGTGCTTCACCGTCGAGCTCGTGCCTGCCTCCGGGACCCAACCAGCTCATGACACTGTTCTTCGCGCCGTTCCTTCTTGCCGGCCTGATCGTGGGCGTTGTCGCCATGCTGGGAGGCATCGACCGCAAGCAGCGGCATGGCGCCTGGGTGAAGTACCTGAATCTGCCCACGGCCGGCGCCGCTGCCGCGTTGTTCGGCATTGTCGGCTATCCGCTCGCGAAGTACTCCTCGCTAGGAACTGCTGCCATGCTCGCCATTGCGGGCGCTTCGGCTCTGGCCGCCGCCGTCGGGGTGGTGGCGCTCATCGCGGGATGGGCGGTGCCGAGCGCGGCCTTGCACGCCGACGATCCGCGGTTCGCCTTGCAGGGGCATCCGGCGCGAGTTTCGCAGTCCATCTCCGCTGCCCATGCCGGCGAGATTTTTTTCGAGCACGATGGCGCGCGTCAGAGCGTCCCGGCGGTCGGCCTCGATGGCGCGACGATCGTCGCGGGTACCGAAGTCGTCATCGAGCGCATCGAAGACGGTATTGCATATGTCGAGCTTTGGAGCAATATCGAGCGGGAGCTGGAAAAGCTCAGCTGAGCCTCATAGCCGCCGGCGCGCGGCTGATGAGGGAGTTACGCGCCGCAGAGTCGCGAGGTGACGTATGTCTGAAGGGCTGCTCTTCCTGATCATTTTCAGCACGATCTTCATCGCGCGAATCGTCTTTGCCACGATGTTCTTCCACGCGGTGCTCCCGAGCAGCGATCGCTGCCCGGAGTGCGATACGCCCACACTGCGAGTAAAATCCCGCGGCTGGAATCTGCTCATGCCCTGGTTTCGCACGAGCTGGTGCTACGACTGCGGGTGGCGGGGTCTCCTCCGGCACGGTCATCTCACCGAGTCCACCGCGGTCCTCCCGAAACGGGAACGAACCTTCCGCCCCTAGCGGCCCTCAGGCGCCTCGCGCGAAGATCGCAAGCCACGACGGCCAGTTGCCGCTCAGCTCCGCGAAGTCTTCGAAATAGATCAGCCCCAGCGCCTCGAGCTCACCGGTCAGCGCGCCCAGCGCTTCCTCGTCGTACAGCGGACCGATGGCGATCAACTCGCCCTCCACGCGAAACTCGTCGGGTGTGAGGTTGTAGCGCGCATCGAAGTGCGCGCGTGCGAGACCAGCGCGCTCGAACGCGCTCTTGCGAATCAGCATGGTCGGCGCGTCGGGATGGATTTCGAGTGGCATCCGACAAGTGTGCGCACGGATCCCGTCGTTGTCCATTCATCGTATCTTTGACGGATGTCCTCGCTCCCCTTCGAGCTCGAGCTCGACGTCATCGTCGTCGGTGCCGGCCATGCCGGAACCGAGGCAGCCGTGGCCGCCGCGCGGCTTGGCGCGCGCGTCGGTCTCGTGACCAGCGCCCTCGAAACGATCGGCCAGATGTCGTGCAATCCGGCGATTGGCGGCGTGGCCAAGGGCACCGTCGCGCGCGAGGTCGATGCCTTGGGCGGGATTATGTCGCGCGCGACCGATCTCGCCACACTGCAGTTCCGCATGCTCAATCGCGGCAAGGGACCCGCAGTGTGGGCGCCTCGCGCGCAGTGCGACCGCGGAATGTACCGTCGTGCCGTCCGCTCGCTCCTCGAGCAGCAGCCCATGCTGCACACCATTCAGGGAACCGTCGCTCGACTCCTGATCGATGATGGGAGTGGCCGCGTGACCGGCATCGAGACGCTCGAGGGACGCCGGTTCGGTGCGGCCGCGGTGGTGATCACCGCCGGCACTTTTCTTCGCGGCCGGCTACACATCGGCACCGACACCAGGATCGCAGGGGGACGCGCGGGAGACCCGCCCGCGATTCAGCTCGCCGAGCAGCTTGATACGCTGGGACTCGTGTCGGCTCGTTTCAAGACCGGTACGCCACCACGCATCGATGGGCGCTCGGTGGACTATTCGAGGCTCGATCGGCAGGAAAGCGAGATCGAGCAGTTCGACTACTCCTGGTCCCACTTCTGGGAAACGCCTCGGGCGCAGGGAAGCGCCACTCGGCATCCGCCCCAGCTCCCGTGCTGGATCACCTTCGCAGGCGAGAGCACGAAGCGGATCGTCAGCGAGAACATCGGCAAGTCGGCGATCTACGGCGGGGCGATTGCGTCGCGAGGACCGCGATACTGCCCGAGCGTCGAGGACAAGATCGTGCGATTTCCCGACGTCGAGCGTCATCAGCTCTTTCTCGAGCCTGAGGGGCATGACACGAGTGAGCTGTACGTGAACGGCCTCTCGACGTCACTACCGGCAGACGTGCAGCTCGCCATGCTGCACTCGGTCCCGGGACTGGAGCAGGTGCGCATGACGCGCGCAGGGTACGCGATCGAGTACGACTACTTCCCACCCACCCAGCTTGATGCCTCGCTCCAGGTCAAAGCGCTCGGAGGATTGTTTTTCGCAGGGCAGATCAACGGAACGACGGGCTACGAGGAGGCAGCCGCGCAAGGTGTCGTTGCAGGGATGAATGCGGCCCTCGCGGTTCGCGGAAGCGCACCCGTGATTTTCGGCAGAGAGCGTTCATACATAGGTGTACTCGTGGACGATCTCGTGACACGCGGCGTCGACGAGCCGTATCGGCTGTTCACATCGCGCTCGGAGTTTCGACTAACCGTGCGGCAAGACAATGCGCTGGGGCGCCTCGCGCCAATGGCAACCGAGCTCGGGATGCTCACGGAGCGGGAGCAACGCATCGTCACGCGCCGTTTCACCATGGAAGCCGAGGCGAGCAGGCTCGCGGAGTCCACGAGCGTGCGCCCGGACGAAGTGGCGTCGCTGCTCGAGCGCGCGGGGAGCACGCAGCTACCACACCCGATGCGCGTCGCCGAGATCGCGAAGCGGCAGAACGTGTCGCTTGCCGCATTGTTCGATGCGACGGGCGTGGGTGAGGGACTCGAGCGCGAAGCGCTAATCACCACGGAGCTGGAGCTCAAGTACGCCGGCTATTTTACCCGGGAGCGCGTCCAGGCAGAGAAGATGAAGCGCATGGGTGATTTTCCGCTACCGCCGGCGCTTCCCTACGACAAGCTGCGGTCGCTTTCGACGGAGGCACGGCAGAAGCTGGGCGCGCTTCGCCCGCGGACGCTGGCCCAGGCCTCGCGGGTTCCCGGCGTGAGTCCGAACGATCTCCAGAATCTGGTACTGGAGATCGAGCGTCGTCGTCTTGCGGCGGCGGACGTAGTTACGTAGAAGATTATTTGCAATACGAGAATTATTGCCAATACGCTCGGCTACATTAGTATCGAAACAGCAATAATCAGGTCCAAGTGCCACGGCGCGCTGTTGCGGCCCGATTTCGCATTCTTCCGGAGGCCCCCATGTACCGCCCACTCGTCGCCAGCCTGCTCGTCACAGTCTCGCTCGCCGCGCAGCAGCCCGCGGGCACCATGCCGGCGCTCATGCGGCCGCCATCAGTGATCAGTACGAGTGCGACCGGGGAGGCGCGATATGTACCCGATCGCGCGACGATCTCGATAGGCGTGCAGACCCGTGCGGTGACCGCCGCCAAGGCAAGCGCGGACAACGCGATCAAACAGCGCGCTGTGATCGATGCGATTCGCGCCCAGGGGATTGCGGCCGACCAGATCTCAACCGTGAACTACAATCTGAATACGGAACAGGTCTACAACCCGCAGGGGGGTGACAAGGCGCCGAAGGTGACGGGCTACGTGGCGACAAATACGGTGCGGGTCGAGGTGAAGAAGATCGAGCAGGTGGGGGCGCTCATCGATGGAGCGATCGCGAAGGGCGCGAACGATGTGAGCTCGCTGGATTTTCATTCATCGGCGCCGGACTCGCTGCGACGTGTGGCGTTGGCGGATGCTTACAAGCAGGCGGTGGCGGATGCGACGGTATTGGCGCGGGCGGCGGGAGGCCAGCTGGGAGAATTGATCGAACTGACGACGGGAGAGTCGGGTGATGGGGTGCAACCGAGGATGATGGGGCTGGCCAAGATGGCGACCTCGACGCCGATCAATGTGGGCGAGCAGGGTGTAAATGCTTCTGTTATGGCGCGATGGAGATTCGTTGCTGACTCAAAATAAGCCTGTCTCTGCGCGATTAGTTGAATTTTGGCGTAAGATTAAGGCGTGGGAGAAGGGATCGAAAGTTATCCACAATTAGACGGTTACTATGTTTCCTTCTTTGCATTGTTCCACGTGAAACAGGCAATAGCCTCGCTGGTTTGACAGGTCTATATTCCTTCCTTCCCAAGACTCCGAGTAGTGCGTGGCCCGAGTAATCGCAATCGCAAATCAGAAAGGCGGGGTCGGAAAAACCACGACCGCAGTCAACCTCGCCGCAAGTCTCGCGGTGGCTGAGCAGCACACGCTTCTGATCGACGGCGATCCACAGGGCAATGCGACGAGCGGCATCGGCCTCGAGGGCGAAACGCTAATCGCCACGGTTTATGACGCACTCATTGGTCAGCGCCCCCTCGATGAAATCATCCTCCGTGCAATCCAGTTCGCGCACTTGGATGTCGCCCCCACCACTCCCGATCTCGCGGGGGCCGAGGTAGAGCTGATTGATCGGCCCAACCGCGAGCTGGCAATGCGCGATGCCCTCGCTCCGGTCCGCGATCGCTACGATTACATCCTCATCGATTGCCCCCCATCGCTCGGCCTACTCACCATCAACATGCTGGCGGCCGCCGACCTGGTGCTCATCCCTGTGCAATGCGAGTACTACGCGCTCGAAGGACTTTCGCAGCTCCTCAATACGGTTAACCGCGTCCAGCTGAGCGTAAATCCAGATCTCACCCTCGACGGCGTCCTTCTCACCATGTACGACGCCCGCCTGAATCTCTCCCGTCAGGTGGTCGCAGATGCCCGCGAATACTTCGGGCCCAAGGTCTTTGAGACAATCGTTCCACGAAATGTTCGTCTGGCCGAGGCACCCAGCTTCGGGAAACCGATTGTGCTCTACGACATTGCTTCGGTTGGCGCTCAAGCCTATCTAAGCGTAGCTAGGGAGCTCGTTCAGCGGCATTCGTCTCAGGGCGCGCCGGTATCGGTGCCATCGATCCAACCGCCCGTCGCGCTGTGACCACACTCTCGTCACCCTCTCCCTCAAAGCGTCGACATGTCTACCGATAAGCCGCGACGCCTCGGACGCGGTCTCGATGCGCTCCTCGCGACCAGACATCCCCCGGTTGCCGTCGCCGCCGAGCGAGAATCGGGAGAGAGCCAGCACACACTCCCGATTAGCGAGATTCGCCCAAACCCCTTTCAGCCGCGCAAGGAATTTCGCGTCGAGGAGCTGGCGGAGCTCGAGGCGAGCCTCAAGAGCAATGGCCTCCTGCAAGCTGTAACGGTGCGCCGAGCGATGGATGGGAACGGGTACGAGCTCATTGCGGGCGAACGACGCCTTCGCGCCGCGACCAGGATCGGCTGGACCAGAATTCCGGCCGTCGTCAGGGACATCGATGACCGCGCACTGCTTACCCTGGCGCTCGTCGAGAACCTTCAACGTGCCGACCTAAATCCGATCGAGGAAGGGGAGGGCTATCAGCGGCTCATCGCGGACTTCGCACTCACGCAGTTGGAAGTTGCCGAGATAGTGGGCAAGGATCGGTCGACAGTAGCTAACATGTTGCGATTGTTGAACTTACCTTCCACCATTCGCATCATGGTTCGCGACGGTCAACTCACCGTTGGTCACGCGCGAGCCCTCCTGGCCATCTCGAACGAGCGCGAGATGCTCGAGCTCGCACGTGAGACTGTTGCCAAGGGTCTGACCGTGCGTGACGTGGAGCAGCGCGCGCGTGGTTCCGCGCCCCTCGCGAGCTCCCGTGCTTCCAAGCGAAAGGGCGGCGAAAGAGCTTCGGGACTGAATGCAGAGCTGAAGCGTCTACAGGACGAGCTTCGCCGTCATCTCCAAACTGACGTGAGCATTACCGTCGGCGATCATGAGCGTGGCAAAATTGAAATTGCATTTTATTCGAGCGATGACCTCGAGCGCGTGCTCGACCTCGTACTTGCATCACGTGAGCGGATTTGATGGCAGAGGATAAGGAAAAAACAGGGGAACGCGGGTACGGGAACATCTACACGCCGCACGCGGGCGCGATGATCATTCACGTGCAACGCGAGAGTGGGCTGGCAAATCGCACGCTCATTTTCACGCAACGTCAGGTCCGCCTCTTTCGCATCGGCGCGATCGTTATCGGCACCATCATCGCGCTTGGATCCGTGAGCTGGTTCTTTCTCGCGGCTCAGGCGGCGCGCGTGCCGCTCCTCACGCAACGCGTCGCGCGCTTGCAGCATGACGTCGCTCGCGTCGACACTCTGCAGCGGTCATTGAACGAGCTCGCGTTGCGCTTCCAGCAGGTGCAGCACATGATGGGAAGCTCAACGATGACACCCGTCGGTGACTCATCGACGAAACCCAAGCCCGTCTCAGTCGCCGCCATCGCTCCTCTCGACACGGGCGCGCGCCCGGACGCATGGCCTCTGCCGATGGCGGGAACGTTGCTCCCCTCCGCCTCGAATGCGCTCGAAATCGCCGTTCCCACGGGCACCGAAATTCGTGCCGCAGGCGCGGGCTCGGTCGTCGAAGTGGCGGACGATTCGACACTCGGCAAGTTGATTCGAATGACGCACAGCTCCGGCTACGAAACCATTTATGCCGGCGCGAGCGAGGTGCGCGTCGCCAAGGGAGATCACGTCGTCGCGGGCGCCGTGATCGCGCTCTCGGGCAGCGCGCCAGGCACCCCCGAACCGCATCTGCACTTCGAGATGCGACGTCACGGCGTCGCGATTGACGCATCATCAGTCATCAAAAAGGGACCGGCTCATGGCGATCTTCAATAAGGAATCCAAGGGGACGGACGACAACAAGAATCCATCCGCCAACAGCAACGCGCTCTCGATCATCGCCGCCGGCACCAAGATCGTCGGCGACATCGACACGGATGGTGTCGTGAAGATCGAAGGACGCGTCGAAGGCGGAATTCGCGCCGCACGGCAGGTGCTCGTCGGCCGCCAGGGCGAAGTGCTCGGCGACATCAACACGCGGGAAGCCGTGATCGGCGGCCGCGTGCAGGGCACGGTCAACGCGTCGGACCGCGTGGAGGTGCAGGGAACATCCGTGATCATCGGCGACATCAACACACGCGCGCTCGCCGTGATCGAAGGAGGCCGGATCAACGGCAGCGTCAGAATCGCCGACGCAAAGGAGCCCGGTGCCGACGAACAGATCCACCCGTCTCCCGTCGCCGTGCTCCGATAAGCGGCCGAAAACCGATCGCGCGCGAACTCGAAGTGGGCCGGACGGCATACGCCATCCGGCCCACTTCTGCACAAGCTAGTAATATGTTGATTTATAATGCGTTAGCGGCGATATTCACATCCGGTTGTGGACGTTCTCCACAGTTATCCACAGATAAGAACTCGGTTCGGGTGTGTCCTTCATGACGACATTGACGCGCATCGCGAATGAGCTCGACTCGTTGCTGGGTACCGCCGACATCCCGGATTACCCGCAGGCAATCAACGGCGTGCAGGTCGAGACGCAGGCCGATATCGTCAAGGTTGCTGCCGCGGTCGACTTGCGGGAGCGCACGATCAGGAGCGCGCTGGACGCCGGCGCCAACCTGCTGCTCGTGCACCACGGCCTGTTCTGGGGCGGGCTGCAGCCTCTGCGCGGACCCTACTATCGTCGCATTCACGCATTGCTCGCATCGGGCATGGGACTCTACTCCTCCCACCTGCCTCTCGACGCGCATCCCGAAATCGGCAACAACGCACTACTCGCCCGCGAGCTCGGTCTCACACCGACAGCTGGATTCGCGCGCTATCAGACGATCGACATCGGAGTGCGCGGCGATGCCGACATCGCGACGAGCGAGCTTGTTGCGCGGGCAGGCACTGTCGCGCGGCGATGGGGAGGAACCGTCCGAACTTCGCCGTTGGATCCGTCACGCGCAACGAAGCGCTGGGCGATCTGCACCGGAGCGGGAGCGTCGGCCGACACGTTGCGAGAAGCGCTGGAGCATGGCATCGACACGCTGATCGTCGGCGAAGGCCCGCACTGGACCGCAGTTGATGCCGACGAAATGGGGATCGTCATCATCTACGCCGGACATTACGCCACCGAAACCTTTGGCGTGCGCGCGCTCGCGGACTACGTTGCTCGCACCTTCGATCTTCCAACGGTCTTTATCGACGTTCCGACCGGGCTATGAGCCAATCACCCCGTCGCCGCGGGCGCTAGACCCGGCTCGATGATACTCGCCGTCGGCCTCACGGTACTCGTAGTGCTCGCGGCGCTCGCCCGTGTCGTTCTGCTGACGCCGATCGCGCTTCGGTCCACGCGCATCGATGCGCCGGTGACCGGGTTGGCGCCCGCGCTGGAGGGATACACGATCGCGGTGTTGAGTGATCTACACTACGGCGGCACGTTCGCCCCCCGGCGCCTCGTCGCGCGCGCAGTTCAGCTCGCGAACGAAGCCTCTCCCGACCTCATCGTCATGCTCGGCGATTACGCGCTTTCGCATACGCGACTTCGCACGATGTCCCGATGGTTGTACGTGTGGGCACTCCCACGGATGACGGAAGCGTTGTGCGCCCTGCGTGCACGCGATGGCGTCATCGCGATTCTCGGGAATCACGACTATGACTACGAGCCGGCAAGAGTCATCGCGTGGCTACAATCTGCGGGGGCGCGCGTACTCGTGAATGACTGCATCGTCATCACGAGGGGCAATGCACAGCTGGGCATCGGCGGTGTGGATGATTGGACGCACGGGCGCGTCGATCCGGACGGCGGATGCAAGTCGCTCGCGCCCGCGGTCCCGCGTGTCGTGTTGTCGCACAATCCCGACGGAGTGCTCGACCTCGCACCCTCGACGCGCGTCGATCTCGTGCTTGCCGGCCACACCCACGGTGGACAGATCGTGCTGCCGTTCTTCGGAGCGCTGGCGCGCCACTGCACCGTGTGCGATGCATCGTCCGCGAGCGGATGGGTTGCGCGATCGCCTGTCCCGCTCTACGTCACGACGGGGGTGGGTGTCGTGCTGCCGCCTCGCATCAATTGTCCGCCCGAGGTGCTCGTTGTTCGGCTCGTGCGCGCCTAGAGAGCGGGTCGATCAGCAGCCCGTGTGCGCGCTCGTCCAGCGCAGTCGCCATTTCCCATCGGCGCGTCGCTCGAGCAGTGCGTATGCATTCGATTCGTAGCCCTCACGCGCGAGCACGAGGGCGATGTGCGGCGGCGAGCCGATCGAGACAGCGGCAAGAACATCGGAGCTCTCGAGCGTTTCATCGGAGCCGGCAGTCACCTCGCGATAGGCGAGTCGATAGGGTGCGGTGGATCCGGCGGCACGTTCACCGACGACCAGTGTGTGCTCCTCGAGCGGATTGGCCTCCTGATTCAGCCTTCGCACGACGTCGGCAGCGACGGCCTCGACGCCAGGCACGGGCGTGAAGCGATACGCAGTGCGCACGGAGAACGGTATGCCGCGAAAGGTGCGTGAGGTGTCGTCGGGCACCGTCGAGACGAGACGCGTGATGTCCGCCGCGAGTCGCGCAGAATCCGCGTGAGACATCGACTCGACCGTGTCGAGCGGTAGCGCCCTCGCACGTCCACTCAGAAAAGCGACAGTCCAACCCGTCGTGGGGTCGCTGTTCACGGGCGTCCGAACCTTTGCTGCCGGCCACTCGATGCACTGATCGGCGTTCCATTCGCCACCAGCCAGCGGGCCGAGACGCGCAGCCTCTCCACCGCCCGCGTGTTGAAAGAGCTCGATCGCCGTATTTCGGGCGAGCGCCGAGTCGAAGTGAACGGCGTCCGCTGGCGTGCTGTCGGTGATCGTGGGGAAGATGACGTAGGCTTCAGATGTCGAGTTGCCGCGCACGAACATCACAGGGCCCGCGCTGGTATCCCACGTTGATGGATTCGCGGCGGGCGGCGCGGTTACAGGCAGCGCCGGAAGAGGTGATGGCTGCTGCGCTATGGAGTCCGGTCGCTTCGCTGGTGTCTTGCGCTCACATGCGCTGAGCGAGGCGAGCACGAGGGAGCATGTGAAAATTCCGCGAGCGGACATGGGGATCAATCTTCCCCGAGGCGAGGCATGCGTCAACGTGCGCGTTGGTTCAGCGTGGCGGAAGAAGATCGCCGACCAGATCCCAGTGCCAGGCTTCCTGACCCATGCCGGTGCGCGGATCCTTGAGGCGCTTGAATTGGAGGCGGGCGGCGGGGAGGCCAATGGAGCGGCCATAATGGAGCAGGCGCTCTCGATCGGTGGAGACCAGGTGGGCCATGGGGCGACCTTTCCACGCGTGCCGGTGCAACCACAATCCGCCGTCCATCGCGAAGATCATCCCTTCTCGCCTGAGCGCGAACTCCCGGTACGGACGGTCGTCGAGCGGGCTATCTCGATTGATCGATGCGCTGGTCACGCGCGAGGGACCATTGGCGAATCAGTCGCAGGTGATTCGTCCCTCGAGGGTCGAGGGCGCGAGCGACGCGGCGGTACCGAAGAATACCGTGCACTTTTCGGCGCCTAGCGAAGAGTGGGTGGCGGAGGCAGACCATCCGCCCGCAGTGGCCTCGGGAACGGTAATCGCAACTCCGGCGGACGAAATGTAGTTGAGCTGCGCGAGGCTACTGCTATAGGTGTTATTCGAGTAGTAATACCCCTCTTCCGCCGTCACGAGGTTGTGAAGGTCACTCCGCATGGCGGCAAGGAACGCTTGGCCCTTCGTCGACGCAAACTTAGGTATCGCGATCGAGGCGAGGATGCCGATGATCACGACGACGATGAGCAGTTCGATGAGGGTAAAGCCCGATTTTCGTGTGTTAGTCATGTGTTGCTCCACCGTGAGGTTGCAGCAGTATGCGGTAGAGTACAAGGCAATCGGAATGCCCCGTTGAGTCCGCATGTGCAACTCATTGTGAAACAACAATTTACATCTTAACGATGAATCTTATTCGGCACATTTGACCGGTTGATTTGCCAGTGTTCCGGCAATCTGCAAGGAGTCAGACGGCGCTCCTACTTGTTGCATCCGATGAAGTTCTTGACCGAAGCCGGTGGAAGCGGGGTGGCGGCCCCGTAGTAAATCGCGCAATGGGAGGTGTCATCGTCGTGCGTGGCCGAGGCGGACCAACCGGTGCTGTCCGCCTGGACGAACGTGACCCAGACGCCCGGGGTGACATTGAAGCGGAGGGCGTTGAAATCCGAGGTATACGAATCCACCGAGCTCCAGTATCCCTCCTCAGTAGCCGCCAAATTTCGGAGGTCGGAAATCATCGTCGTAAGGTAGAACTGGTGCTTGAACGAGTGCATTCGCGGGATGGATAACCCGACGAGGATGCCGATGACAACCAGCACCACGAAGAGCTCGATCAAGGAGAACCCGGAACGACGACGGGAGAGCATTCGTGCGGTGCGTATCCAAGGAGAGGTGAACGGGCGGAGGAGGGTATGTCCGTGCTACGCGAAGCGCGAATTCCAGACGATCCTGACGCCTGTGACTATTTGACGACTGGGCGTTTCCGAGGTCTCGCCAGACGTGTTCTGGGCGGTTGTGCTATCACTTAGTTTCGAGCCAATTGCTACCAATTCCGAGATCGACGACGAGCGGTACCGACAGTTGAGCAGCTTCCTGCATCTCGCGTTGCACCAGGGTCGAGATGTAGTCTACCTCCTGCGGCGGCGCCTCGAAGACCAGCTCGTCGTGGACCTGAAGCAGCATCCGGGATTCCACCTGCTCGCGCGCGAAGAGCGCATGAATGCGAATCATGGCAATCTTGATGAGATCAGCGGCCGAGCCCTGAATCGGGGAATTCGTTGCGGTGCGCTCCCCGAACGCGCGCACGTTGAAGTTGCGGTCGCGCAATTCCGGAATGTATCTGCGCCGGCCGAAAATCGTTTGCACGTATCCATGCTCGCGCGCGAAGGCAACCATCGAGTCGAGATACGCACGAATCCCTTGGAATCGCTCGAAGTATTCGTCGATGAAGCGACGCGCGTCTGCATGCTCGATGCGGAGCTGCCTCGACAGCGCGTTCGCACCCTGCCCATAGATTGTCGCGAAGTTGATCGTCTTGGCGCGTCCGCGCATCTCTGACGTCACCTCGTCGAGCGGGACACCGAAAATGATCGATGCAGTCTGTCGGTGGATGTCTCCGCCGGCGCGGAACGCGCTCACGAAGGCGGGATCGGCCGAGAGGTGGGCGAGGAGGCGGAGCTCGATCTGCGAGTAGTCGGCGGCGATGAGCGACCATCCCTCGCGCGGAACGAAGCCGCGCCGAATATCTCGACCCAGCTCTCGGCGAATTGGAATGTTTTGCAGATTCGGATCGCTCGAGGACAAACGCCCGGTCGTCGCGACGGTTTGGTTGAACGACGTATGGATGCGCTGCGTGTGCGGGTGCACGAGCGCCGGCAAGGCATCGAGGTAGGTGTTCTCGAGCTTCGACAGCTCGCGGTACTCCATGAGTTGTTCGGGAAGCACGTGACCTAGTTCCGCGAGCTCCTGCAGCACACTCGCATCGGTGGACGGCCCGGTTGCGGTGCGCTTGAGCATCGGGAGCTCCAACCGCTCGAACAGAATCTGGCGCAGCTGGAGATTGGAGTTGATGTTGAACTCCGTCCCCGCCGACACGTAGATCTCCTGTTCGACACGCTGGCGTTCGCGCGCAAATCGTTCCTTGAGCGATGCGAACCACTCGCGATTGATCGCGATGCCCGCCCACTCCATGTCCGCGAGCACATCGATCAGAGGAATCTCGATATCATTGAATAGTGGCAGCAACGCGTACGTCTCGAGCTGGGGCTCAAAGACCGCCCGGAGCTGGAATGTCATGTCCGCATCCTCGCACGAGTAGTCGCGAGCCGCTTCCACCGGGCACTCGTCGAACGACACGGAGTCTTTTCCCTTGCCGCAGAGATCCTCGTAGGAAGTCATGGTGTGCTCGAGGAACTCCATTGCCAGCACATCGAGCCCGTGCGATCTGCGACCGGGATCGAGCACGTAGCTGGCGATCATCGTGTCGAAGTCCAAACCACGAAGCGTGATTCCCGCGCGCCGGAGTGCGAGCAAATCATACTTCGCGTTTTGCGCCGTCTTTCGCACGGTCGGATCTTCGAGCATCGCACGCAACGGCGTCATCTCGTCGGACATGAGCGGCGGGAGGTTCTGCACCGTGTACGCGTTTTCCGCCAGCATCCGCGCAGCGATGCCAGTGCCTTCCTTCGTGCCCGGAGCTTTCTTGCGCACCGCTTTCTTTTTCGGAGCGAGAGGCTCATCACCACCGAGCGTGAGCCCGCGATCCTCGGGCGCATCTGTGGGTGACCGGTCACCGGAGACGTCGATAAGCAAGTCGGCCTGCGCTTCGCGTCGGGCGCGATGCCGGAGCGGCAGGTAGTAGGCTTCGCCTGGCGCAAGAGCGATGGAAATCGACACAAGCGTCGAGCGTAGTGGATCGACGATCTGGGGGCTCCCCAGCTCGATGACAGTTTCGGTGTCCACGGCGATGTACGGCACCGATCGGATGCGCTGCATGAGCGCTTCCAGAGCAGGTATGGTATCTACGGTGACATAGCTCGTGTCACGTGCCACCGTCGGCACGACGACCGCGTGATCCTTTGCGAGTCCGTGAAACTCGAGCTCTACGAACAGATCGCGCAGGCGCGCATGATCGGGCTCCGCAAGCGCGAGAGACTCAAGCTCGAGCGGCATGTCGAGATCCTCGCGGATCGTGACCAGGCTTTTCGAGAGCCGTGCATCCGACTCGTGTGTGAGGAGCGCTTCGCGCGGGCGCTTTTTCGTGATCTCGCCGACGTGCTCGAGGATGTTCTCAAGCGAGCCGTAGGTGGCGACGAGCTCGCTCGCAGTCTTGTCACCGATGCCCTTGACTCCTGGAACGTTGTCCGAGGAGTCGCCGACCATTGCGAGATAGTCGGTGACATGGTGCGGAGGCACGCCAAGCCGTTCGCTCGCGTTCTCCATGCCGACCCACTGCTCTTCCACACTTGCGGGTCCTCCGCGGCCGGGATTGAGAAGCCAGACGCCAGGGCGCACGAGCTGATAGAAGTCCTTGTCGCCGGAGACGATGACGACATTGACGCCAGCGTCGACTCCCTGTCGCGCCAGCGTCCCAATAACGTCGTCTGCCTCGTACCCTTCCAGCGCCAGCACGCGAACATTGAAAGCGGCGAGCAATTCTTCGATCCGCTCCATCCCGCGATCGAAATCTGCCTGCAATTCCTCACCGAGCTTCTCGCGCGTCGCCTTGTAGGCAGGATATTGCTCGTGCCGAAAAGACAATCCGGAATCGTGCACCCACGCGACATATTCTGGGCGATGGGTGTCGATGAGGCGCTGAAGAAAATTGACCACTCCCCACGCAGCTGATGTGTTCTCGCCGCGGCTTGTGGTGAGGGGACGCGAGATCAGCGCGAAGAACGCGCGATAGATCAGCGCGTAGCCATCGACGAGAAAGAGTCGAGGCGATGTCGGAAGGCGGGGCTGCATGAACGAAAGCTCACCCCGCATTCCATTGAATTCCAGCCCGCCAACTAGTGCTTACACGCGCTGGACGTTCGTCGCGTGAAGTCCCTTCGCGCCCGTCTGAATTTCGAACTCGACTTCCTGTCCTTCTGCAAGCGTCTTGAATCCATCCATCGTGATGGAAGAGAAATGCACGAAGACATCCTCGCCACCCTCTTGTTCGATGAAGCCGAAACCCTTGGCATCATTGAACCACTTCACCTTTCCCTTGGCCATCGCCGGTCTCCTGCTCGGGGTCGTTCCCCTCTTATCGCCGAGGGGCAAGCCGGAGACGGCTTGCGGCGCCTATATAGGAGCGAAGTGATTTTTTGTCAAGTTGAGCCCCCACACCTCATTGTGTCTGCAGACGACGGATGACCTTCTCGAAGTCGGCTTGGCTCGACTGCGTGAGACGGAGGTGCCCGCTGCTCCCCTGATTCACGAAGGTCAGTCGCAGATTGTACTGAGTGTACACCCAGATTTCCGCGCGTGAACGAACCGTCGAGCTCTGGCCAAATTGCTGTCCGGCCTGATCGGGCTCACCGAGAGTGACGTAGACCTTCCCCCGATCCATAAGCCATCCCGCAAGAGATCCTTCGCGATAGCGTGTGTTCGCTGTCGCGATGCGTTTGAAGTAATCCCGAAGCGCTTCGTTCTCCGGCGTCGACGGATTTGGGTCCGTCTGTTTCCAGAAAGCCGCCCAGGCGGCTGCGCGTTGCTCCGGCGGAGTATCACGAAGCTGCTGCAGCCGTTGCGGCGACACGAAATACCGCAAATAACTCAGTAGTTCATCGAAGCTCGTGATGCCGAACTCATCGCCGAAGCTCAGGAAGAGCGAAGCCTGCACGCTATCAGTGGCGCCAGCGAGCGAAACGACTACGGTTACCGGACCGACACCAATGCTCGATACGGGGAAATCGAGAAGAGCGGAAGACAGATCACCCTGACGCACGAGGTTGACCGTGTCGCGAAGAATCGCAACATGCGCGTCGTTCAATACCCGCACACCCACACGAGCGGTTGCAGGCAAGCCATATCCCTCCACGTACAGGCCGGCGAGCGTGTCGCGCCCGAGTACGATCGTCGATCGCGGGTTCGCGATCAGCGCCGGTACCGTATCCGTCCGCGCCCTGGGCTTTACCTGATAGACACTGATCGGTGTCGACAGCGTATTGGGCCCCAGGCGAGGAACGGTCACTGTCATCTGTTGCGCATTCGCGTTGCTGCCTCCGTCGTCACGCACGGAGATCGAGAGTGAGTACGTTCCCGGCGGGAGCGAGAGGAATTGCTGAAAAATCACGCTCTCGTCTTCTCGCTGTGTCTCATGGAAGGAGGCGACACGAATCTGCTTATGGATATCCACATGCCGCACTGTCGTCGTTCCCTGCGTGATGTCGAGTGTCACCGTGTACGCAGCTCGTTGTCCTCCCCCGTCACCGGTGAAAGTCAGCGAGTGATTGGCAAACGAGAGCGCGACGAGGGTCAGTGTGCTATCGGCCGAGTTGCCGGCGAGATAGCGAATCTGTCCGACGAAAGGAAACGATCCGCTCTGAGCGATCATCCCGAGCTGGCGATAGAACCCGCTCGGGTCCGGCGCTCCGCCATTCGCGTTTGGCGAGGGTGGCCCGTGCCCTTCCCCCCGTGCGCGTCCACCGTTGTGTGTGCGAGGCGAGCAACTCGCCGCCGCCAATCCCAAAAGCCCCACCACCCAGGTACGCCGACGAAGTTGTGCCACCATAAGTCCTCTTGCTCTCATCGATGGATTGTACCGACGGCGTCCACCGTCAAGTATCCGACTGCTCGCTTGCTCCCTTCGAGTGGTGCGATTAGCTTCGGCCCGTGAGCCGCGAAAATCTTACCGGTACGACACTCGCCGGATATCTGCTGCACGATATGGTTGGTGAAGGTGGGACGGCAGTGGTCTACCGCGCCGAACACCCGATCCATGGCATCGCTGCCGTCAAAGTCCTGAAGGAAAAGCTGCGAACGGATAAGACGGCTGTTGCGCGATTTCTTCGCGAAGCGACTTATGGCACGCGCGTTACCCATCCCAACGTCGTGCGAACGATCGAAATCGGTGAAGCCGGACCCGGCGTTCACTTTCTCGCCATCGAATGGGCGCTCGGCGAGCTCCTCGAAAAATATGCGAAGCAGCATGTCCCCCTTCCGCCGGAAGAGGTCGGCAATATTATCGGGCAGATCGCAGATGCCGTGTATGCCGTGCACTCTGCCGGAATCATCCATCGGGACTTGAAGCCGGACAACATCATGTACGATCCGATTTCGAAAAAGGCGAAGCTGCTGGACTTTGGAATCGCTGCGCAATCCGACCAGGCACCCGAGGAACGACTTACCCGCGCTGGCTTTTTTGTCGGCACTCTCATGTACGTGGCTCCGGAGGCACTCTCTGGCCAACTCGTTACATCGGCCGCCGATCAATACAGCTTGGCAACGATCGCGTACTACCTTCTATCCGGGTGTCTTCCTTATGCCGGAAAGTCGCAACGTGAGATGTTCTCTCAGCTTCTTTCACAACCTCCCATTCCGCTCAATAGCGCGCGAAAGGGTTGTTCAGTACCTGCATCGGTTGAAGCAGTGGTCATGAAAGCACTTTCGCGGAACCCTTCCGATCGTTATCCCGACGTAGTGTTGTTTGCGACCGCCTTGCGATCGTGCATCCAGACACCTGCTCCCGACGTGCCTCGAGGATCGTTGTTCTCCCGAATGAAGTCTCTCATAAAGCGCGGCGACTAAGGCTGATCACGAATTGGTCGGCTGCTCCATCTCGATCACTTCATTCCTTGACTTTCCACCCCTCTCGGCGCTCAATACCCCGGATCCCTTTGGTTGTCCCGTAACGGGAAGCCAGACGGTAAAGGTCGAGCCTTTGCCAATCTCGCTTACCACTGTGATCTCGCCGCCGAGGAGACGCGCGAGACGGCGTGAGATCGGGAGGCCTAGCCCTGTTCCGCGCTGCATGGAATCTGTTCGCGGTCCGGCATTTATCTGCTCGAACTCCTCGAAGATACGCGCCTGATCGCTGCGAGCGATTCCGACACCTGTGTCCGCTACCTCGAGCGCGATCCAGGTGCCTGCTTGCGGAGCTGTCGGGGCCAAAGTACTTACTCCCTCCCCGTTCGTTTCGTTTGCAACATCAATCACGCGTGCACGCACCGCAATTCCACCAGTCGACGTGAACTTCAGAGCATTGCCCAGCAGATTCAGAACAATCTGCCGTAGGTGCATTGGATCAGTACGGACCCGAGGGAGTGAGGCGCTGACGGAGATCGATAATGTGAGACCGCGCTCTGTAAGGAGAGCCTCGATCTCGCTCGTCAAATCGACCACGAATGCTTTGAGATCGATGACTTCCCACTGCACGTCGAGTCGCCCAGCTGCCATCTTCGCGAGATCCAGAATCTGGTCGACAAGTTGTCGAAGGTGATTTGCGGATGAGGCGATTCGTTCAACAGGCCCGGTTTGACGATTATTGAGCTCACCATACACGCCATCCCGCAGCAACTCGACGAAGCCGACGATGGCGTTGAGTGGAGTTCGCAACTCATGCGATACATTTGCGAGAAATTCACTTTTTACGCGATTGGCGCGCAGAAGCTCTGTCGATAATCGCTCGAGCTCCGCACTACGGTCAGCCAGTCGCAATCCTTGCCGGCGTTCATGAAGAAGGCCGATGAGCAATGTCCCCAGCGTCGCGAGCCCCACCCCCCATAACAGGAAACGAACAGTTTGATCCGTCACTCGCTGAACAGCGACGAGGCGCCAAGAACCTCCTCCTGGTATACGAATATTCGTGAACGCTGAATCGACAGGAAATCGCTGATGTGCAATTGGAGTTGAAATACCACGGATAGTATCTGACACTGCGATGATGATGACCTCGCCGTGCAACTGCGGCTCTTGCTGCTCTACAAAGTCGAGAATACTTGCAGCTCTCAGTGTTCCACCCGCAAAACCAATAAATCGGTCACCGACAAATAGGGGTTGGATCAGAAGAATTCCACGCTCTCCATTGTCAAAACGTCCAAACGATGAGATTTGCGTTCTCCTCGAAGTTCTGGCGAGCTGAATCACATCATGAAATGGCTGTTTGCTGACAGTGTCGACTCGAGTGCCAGCGGGGAGTGCCAATCCTTCAGATCCAAGTAAGTCCTGGAACCGAATACGACCAGTAGAATCCGTAATCCATACTCGGCGAAAAGCTGGTGCATACTGCACCAGCGATTGCAGGAGAGACTCGAATTGTTCTTGGGTAACTTCACGACTGGGATCGAGGTACAGACCGCGCACTGACTGTAGCGCCTGCGCATGCACGGCGAGAAAGCCCTCGACGCGAGCTGCCGACTCCACTGCCTGAATTTGTACCCGCAATCGATTAGCATCAGCAAGCGCGCGATCGATCGCAAAGATGCCACCGAGTGCGAATAGCAGAGACACCGCCAATGCAATCGATGAGGGGCGTAGTCTCCCCATTAACATCGTCCGATTGAATCGAGCAATCGATAATTATTCCGCATCAAGTCGGTTTGCATTCCTCTCAACTCATGCCCGAATGACGGAACACTCACAGCTCGTTCATCTACTCGCCTCACGATCCGCACGACGCGGAGAGTTCACGTTAGCATCGGGTAGACGATCCACACTGTATATTGATGCGCGATTGACAACAATGAGCCCCGAAGGACTCATCCTCATCGGATCGTTGGGACTGCGGATGATCCGGGATAAATGGGAAGCAGACTCGGTTGGTGGGCTCACCCTGGGTGCCGATCCAATCTCGTACGCCATTAGTTATACGAGTGGGCTTACGAAACACCCGCTACGGGCTTTCACGGTTCGAAAGGAAGCAAAGATGCACGGAACCGGGAAGCTGATTGAGGGGCCATTTCAACCAGGTGATCGCGTCGTCGTAATCGAAGACGTGATTACGACTGGAGGCTCTGCACTCAAAGCCGTTGCCGCGGTGCAGAAGGCCGGGGGAATGATTGCTGGAGTGCTTGCACTCGTTGATCGTGGGGAAGGAGGACGCGAAATTATCGAAGCAAGTAGCATTTCGGTAGTAGCTCTCGTACAGGTGCAGGAGTTACTGCCACTCATTGTTCCGTAGCTTCGAGCCGTGAATCCTTGACGTACCCGCAAGCCATCTAAGACCTTCGGTCAGAGGGCTAAATGATCGCAGCGTCAGAGCAAATGGTAAAATTAACTCTTCCCGAAATCGGTGAAGCATCCCTTCTCCATCATACCTCTGCCGGAATTCAAGTGCTGTTATGGAAAGCAAAGTTCTTACATGCCGTCCAAAGCTTTGCGGTGATGAGTACTCGAGGTGATTCGCCACATTTGCCACTGATAGTCCAGGGTTTTCAAATACTCGTGCCGCATGCGTCAGCCGAGCCATTGCGAGATAGCGCTTGGGTGCTGGAAGATGTGCACGAAAAAAACGACTCATTAACGTACTCGGAACCACACGTAATTCACTTGAGAGCATCCGAATCGTGCTCGTTCGAAGCCCTGGCTGGAAGATGGTTTCAAAGAACTTCCAACAATCATCAGGAGCACCCGCCAAATCGAGTGAAAGTTGCGCCAAAGCAATTTTCTCGATATCCCGGGTGCGGTCCTGCATCAGCACCTCTCGAAGTTCCCGCCAACCTCCGGGCTGACGTACATCAACCAGCGCCCGAATACCTGATTGTCCCAACGACAGTACTGCACGTGGAGTTCCTGCCTCAAACTGGGTCAGGAGAGCCACAGCTGGTATTCTCGGGAACTCACGCACAATCCGGCCAAATCTCGACGCATCCTCTTGTCCACCGCATCGCGTAACAGACACAACTACTGCACAGACACGCTGAGCACGAAGGTCACCAATGACATCATCGATCGAATCCCTGTGTACTGTTCGATAGAACCCTTCACCTGCTGCGTCAACCCGCGATCGTTCAGCAGGAAGAAGCATTGTTGCGACAGAAGTAAGTGTATGGGATGATGAAGGTGCCGAGGATCGCATATGACGCCATGGGGAGGGTAAACCCGGTGCATACTCAAGGTTTACCACCGTAATGCCCACCGTCAGCATATCGTCAGCGCAAAGATTTGCTATACTTCAGTTACGTGAGTGGTAGATGATCAGACGATCGCGACGGCTAATTATGCTATCGAGGAAAGTCCGGGCTCCAGAGGGCAAATCACCAGATAATACCTGGGCATCATTACTCATTCGTGAGCGATGATGACGGACAGTGCCACAGAAAACAGACCACCGGCGGAAGCTTACCGGTAAGGGTGAAAAGGTGAGGTAAGAGCTCACCGCGCAAGTAGTAATGCTTGCGGCATGGTAAACCCTGGTTGGAGCAAGGCCAAATAGGCGGCGAGGGATGGCCCATCCCGATCAAGACGCCGTGGGTAGGCTGCTAGAGCGTATGAGCGATTATACGCCGAGAGAAATGATCGTCCGAACAGAAAATCGTTCGACAAAACCCGGCTTATAGATCATCTCCACCACGTTTCTTGATCTCCGATAATTACAATGATTATCGGAGATCAACTGCATCCCGGTGGTTACACAAAGTAACTATGCGAAGGTATAGATCTCGCAACTTTACTCATCTCTGCCAAAAGAAAAAGGAAGTGATAATTTTCATGAGACTATCCAGAGCTATCCAATTACTCTCCAATCCCATCGGCCTCGGACTTATTCTATTTAGCTGCACTACAGTTTTTCCCACTTCACAACCTTCGAAGACACCAGAGCTAACTCATCAAACCGTAAAGATTTCATCAAAAAATGGATGGTTGCCAGAACAGGCTATTGGGAACAAACAATATCTCTTCCATGACAGCTCAACTATTTCGATAAATGCAGATTCTACACACACTCGCATAAATATAACAAACACTATTTATTCAGTGCGCCTTAGTCAGCTTAATGACTCATTACGATTCACTGCAAGGGTAGATTCGCTGACTATAATTTCACAGGCTTCTTCGCCCGAAATAGTCCCAGACACTGGAGTAACACAAGAATCTGAAGCGGTGATATCACCGATGGGACAAATATTTTCGTTGTCAGGACATTCATTCTCTCTCTGCCCTGGAGGAATCACACCAGCAGCAGCACGAATTCATGAGTTATTAGTCAGCTACCCAAGGAAGGCGCTGAAAGTCGGAGATAAGTGGGTAGATACAGTTTCAACGACAGTTTGTCGTGGCAAGATTTTAGTTCTTCAGCAAACTATCCGTCAATACAACTTTGTCAGTTTCTCAGCTTGGAATCGACAGTCAGCAGCAAAAATACTCTGTATTGCTTCTTCCACCCTTCATACAGATTCTAAGAACTCACCAAAATATTTTAGCACTCATGGCTCTGCAACCAGTTCTATGGTCATCTATGTTAATCAAGTAACCGGAACTCTCCTCCAAAGTGATGCTCATTCAGAAGCAACGCTTATAGTAAATACAAGTCGCGGAGTATTTCCCTTTAGACAGATTATTAACACACACATTGAACTTCGTTGACGCTATTACCAACAACACCGTTTGGTCTACGCCGGGTTCCGTAGACACCATGTTTAGGTGTTCTTTCGAAATCGGAGGTAGGCGATAGGTACACGACGACGGTATCATCGAGAGTTCAAGCTGGAAGCGGTGCGGTTCGTGCGCGAGTGCGGGGTGAGCACGGCGCAGGCCGCACGAGAGTTGGATGTACACGTGAATATGCTGCGCGGCTGGGTGCGGAAGCAGCGCGCCGACGTGGTGCACGCTTTTCTTGGCGAGGGGACGCAGAAGCCGGACTCCGCCGAGGTCACGCAGCTCAAGCGTGAGGTAACGCAGCTCAAGATGGAGCCCAACATCCTAAAAAAACCGTGGCTTTCATTGCGAAGGAGTCGACGTGAAGTTCAGCTTCATGGCGAAACAGCGAAGGATCTGGGTGGTCCTGATGTAGTGTAAGGTACTTGGAGTCTCGCGCAGTGGGTTCTATGCGTGCGCGATGCGAGGCATCTGTGCGGACGGCAGTGATTTGCACGGCTCATGCGACTGAAGACGCTGCGTGCATACCCGAGGCGTCGGGTGCACCCGATGGAGGGGGGAAGCGGTCGCTGCACACGATCACCCCGAACGTGCTTAATCGGTAGTTTGTGGCGACTGCACCGAACTAGAAGTGGGTAGCAGATTTCACCTACCTCTAGCTGTAATTAGCAAAGAGGTTGTTCATAGGTCGTGAGTAAGTCCCAGGTCTAGTTGAAAAACAGGTGGTGCCGCGGTACTAGAGTGTGAATCCCGGCAAGGATCTCCACTCATTCGCGAGGACACCACCCATGCCAAGCATACGACGGACGGAACCGAAGAACCAGCAGCGCATCGTTGGGGAAGTGCAGCGCACGCCGCAGCAGACGATCCCGTTGGACGATGGAACTCTGACGACGCCAGTGACGCTGGCGATGATTCAAGCGTTGATCCCGCTGGGGCTGAAGGCGGTCGAGGACGCACTGCTCGCCGAAGTCTGCGCACTGGCGGGTCGGCGCTATGCCCGTCGGGATGCGCGTCCCGAGATCGTGCGCTGGGGCGCGCAGCGCGGCTCGATCTATCTGGCCGATCAGAAGCTGCCGATCACCGTGCCCCGGGTGCGCAATCGGCAGGCGCAGCGCGAGGTGCCGCTGGCGACGTATGCGGCGCTGCAGACGCCGCGTGCGCAGGACGTCGGCCTCTTCCGCCGCGTGCTGGGCGGCCTCTCGTGTCGCGAGTACGAGGCCGCGGCCGAAGCGGTGCCGGAGGCGTTTGGGCTCGCACGCTCGAGCGTGTCGCGGCGCTTCATTCGCGCGAGTGCGCACGAGCTCCGCCGGCTGCAGGAGCGACGACTGGACGATGC
>DATCPC010000199.1:0-10435 GCA_036564355.1 Gemmatimonadaceae bacterium
TTGAACAACGATCTCGAGACGGTGTTCATGGTGCCCAGCATCGACCGCACCTACGTGAGCTCCAGTGTGGTGCGGGAGGTCGCAAAGTACGGCGGCAACACCTCCGGGCTGGTCCATCCCGTGGTCGACGCCGCGCTTCGCGAGCGCTTTCGCGCCGCCAGCCGCGCTCCGGCATGAGGCGCCGCCGCCTCGCACGATGTGGACGGAGATTTGCACTGAGGCGCCCCGTTCAGCGCGCGCGTGCGCTTATCTTTCGGGCGACGCATGCTGAGGCGACATTATGATGCGACAGGGCGAGCGATTCACCGCCATTGTCACGGCGCATGAGTGTAGATCTCGACGGGAGAACGAGACATGAGCTTCGCGATCAAGAAGCAGGGAGAGATTGTCGTGGTAGACGTGGAAGGGCAACTCATCGTCGGCAACCGGCAGGAGCTCAAGCAGCGCGTGCTCGACGAGCTCGAGAAAGGCGAACGCAAATTCCTGATCGATTTCAGCCAGACCGGCTACATCGATAGCTCCGGCCTTGGCGTGCTGGTTTCGCTCTCCAAGAAAATCCGAGAGCAGGGCGGAGAACTGCGCCTCGCCAACCTCAACGACGATCTGAAGACGCTCTTCGAGCTGACCAAGCTCGACACGCTGTTCCAGATCTCCGACACGAGGGAACGGGCGCTGGAGACGTTCTGAGCGCAGATGCCGGCGGGGCTCGCGCACCTGCGAGCAGCTCTCCGCCGTTCGCACCCGGGCGCGTGCACATCGCGCTCGAGCTCGAGATTCCCAGCGATGTTCGTTACATCGAGCGCGTGGTGGAGATCGTCGCTAGGCAGTGCGCGCAGTTCTCCTATCCGCATCGACAGACCTGCCTCAACATCCCCGTAGCGCTCAGCGAAGCGCTCTCGAACGCCATTCTGCGCGGCAACGGCGATCGCACCAATGCGTACGTCCAGGTGAAGGTGGACGTCACGCAGGATCGCCTGATTCTCGAGATCCTGGACGAAGGCCTCGGCTTCGACTTCGAGGAATGTCTGCAGGATCCGAGGCAACCCGACAACCTCGAGCGAGAGGACGGTCGAGGACTCTTTCTCATGACCCAGCTGATGGACCGCATCGAGCGCTTCTCGAACCAGGGCAACGTGGTTCGGATGACGCTCAAGCGCCATGATTGACCTGATCGCGCTGCTCACCGCTTTCCGCGATGGCACGGGATCGTCCGCGGCGGTGTGGCTCGGCGATGATGCGCGGCCTCCGGTGCGCATCGCCTCCAGCGTCCCGGCGCTGGGAATCCTCGGCTGGACACCTCCACTCGACAACGTCGCGGAGCAGATCGTCGAGTCGCCGAACGGGCCGGTGATCGTCGCCCAGATTCCCGGTCCGCGCAAGGCGTGGATCGTCGCGGGGCCCTCGCCCGTCGCGCACGCGCCGCTCGAGAGCTACGCACGATTTCTTCGGGCGATCGTGGGGCAGTATCTGCAGTCGTCGCTCGAGGTCGAGCACGCTGCCAACGAGCTCGCGGAGCGCTACGAGGAGATCAACCTCCTTTACACGATCACCGAGATTCTAGGCCGCACGGTGTCGCTCGAGGAGGCGGCCGCGACGATTCTCAAGGAGATCTCCGAGACCGTCGGCGCACGCCGTGGTTCCATTCTCGTGCACGATCGTGTGACGGATACGCTGCAAACGGTCGCGGCGATAGGAGGCGTGGTGCTCGACATCCCGCCGATCGCGCTGCACGATACCTCGAGTGTTTCGGCGCGGGTATTTCGCGAGCAGCACGCGATGGTCGCCGAGAAGGACGAAATGCCGTGCGAGGCGGAATCGGCCTATCGACGCGGCACGATGCTCTCCGTGCCGATCATGTGGACGCTGCCCACCGGCGGGATGGAGCCGCTCGGCGTCGTGAATCTCTCGGATCGGTACTCCGAACAACCCTTCAGCGCCGGCGACCAGAAGCTGATCGCCGCCATCGCGACGCAGATCGGCACGGCGATTCAGAACACGCGTCTCGTGCGCGCGTCCCTCAGCCAGCAGCGTCTGATCCAGGAGCTCGCGCTCGCGCACGACCTGCAGATGAAGCTGCTCCCTCGCACCGAGATCGTGGCACCGGAAGCACAAGTCGCGGCGCGCGTAGTACCGGCGGAGAGCGTGGGCGGCGACTTCTACAATCTGTTTCGACTCTCGCCGAGTCGCACCGGAATCATGATCGGCGACGTGTCGAGCCACGGGTATCACGCCGCACTGATCATGGCGCTCGCGATGAGCGCATCGGCGATTCACGCGCAGGCTTCGCCCGATCCGGACGCCGTGCTCGCGTCGATCGGAGGCACGCTGCGCGAGGAGCTCCTCACCACCGAAATGTTCATCACTGCGTTTTATGGCGTCATCGACCGCGCCGCAAAGACGCTGCGATACGCCAACACGGGACACCCGCATGCGTTTCAGGTCTCCCTCGAAGGAACCGTCGACCGGCTCCCGGCCCTCGATCCTCCGATCGGCATGGTGGAGACTCTCCCGCATGCGAGGTCGCGCCCCTGGGTGCCCGACGGTGATCTGCTGCTCCTCTTTACTGACGGCGTGAGCGACGCGCGCAATCGCTTCGGCGTTCGGCTCGGCGAACAGCCCGTGCTCGACATCGTGCAGCGCTACCGTACCGAGCCTCCCGCCGCGATCGTCCAGCGCGTGTTCGATGAGTTGGCCGAGCACACCGGAGAGGCCGTGCAGCGCGACGATCTCGCGGTGGTGATCACCCGCAGCTGAGCGACGCGCGGATGCGACCGCCGCCGATTCGAAAGAGCCTCGGCCAACACTTCCTGACCGATCCGCGCATCCTCGATCGCATCGCAGATGCGGTCGCACTGGCGCCGGATGAAACGGTCGTCGAGATCGGACCGGGGCGCGGCTCGTTGACCGACGCCTTACTGAAGCGCGCCGGACGAGTGGTCGCGATCGAGATTGATCGCAAGCTGGTGGAGCTGTTGCGGGAGCGATACGCCAATGAGCCGCGTCTCACGATCATCGAGGGCGACGTGCTCGAGGTGAATCTCGGCGAACTGGCCGGCGGCGCCTATGCGCTCGCGGGCAACGTGCCCTACTACATCACCACCCCGATCCTCTTTCAGGCGCTCAGGCAGCCGCGCGCGCTCCGATCCGTGTTGCTCGTGCAGCGGGAGGTCGCAGCGCGCATGGCGGCCGTGCCCGGCGCCGATGACTACGGCGCACTCTCGGTGAACGTACAGGCGGTCGCCAACGTCGAGCTGCTGTTTCGGATCCCGGCGGGCGCATTCAATCCGCCACCGCGCGTCGATAGCGCCGTCGTGCGAGTCACTCCGCGCGCAGATCCGGTGGTGCCAGCCGGGATGGAGGAACGATTCCGCACCTTCGTGCAGGCGGCATTCGCGCTCCGGCGAAAACAGATGCGTCGCGTGGTGCGCACGATCGCGGAACGCAGCGCCGCGGACGCGGAAGCCGCGCTCGCGGCGTGCCGGATCGATCCGGATACACGCCCCGAAACACTGAGCGCCGATCAGTTCTATGCGCTGGGCCGCGCGCTGGACCTGTGGGGCTGAGCGCTTACCCGCGATTCGAAAGCGCGTACGACAGTCGCTCGAGCTCCATCGCCATGTTGACGGTGTTGATCGTAACCTCGGGCGGCACGTGCAGCTGGATCGGCGCGAAGCTCATGAGCCCGAGGATTCCCGCCGCCACCACCTCATCGACTACGCACTGCGCAGCCGCTGCCGGCACTGCGATCACCGCGATGTCGACCGGTGATTCGCGATTGTCCTCGGCGAGCGCGCTGAGGGCGTGTACGGGAAGGTTGTAGATCTCGCGGCCGATCTTGTCGGGATCGGCATCGTACAGCCCGACCACGCGAAAGCCTCGCTGGCCAAAGCCCTCGTACTGCGCCAGGGCCGCGCCGATCTTTCCCACGCCGACGATGATCACGCGCCAATCGCGCTCGAGGCCGAGGATCCGGCGCATGCGCTGGGTGAGCTCGGACACCTGATAACCCAACCCGCGCTTCCCGAAGGACCCGAAGAAGGAGAGATCCTTGCGGACCTGCGCGGACGTGGTGCCGCCGCGCGCCGCCAGCTCACCGCTGGATACGGTCGTAAGTCCAGCCGTCTCGAATTCCTCGAGAAACCGGAGGTAGAGCGACAGTCGGCGAACGGTAGAGTCGGCGATCCTCTTCAAGGGCGCGGTGGCTTGTGAATTCATTCACAAGATAGAACGAGGTGCCCGCGCGTGCTAGTTGAATGCTGGCTCATCGCGCGCCCTCGCGGTTAAGTTGTGTGCACTCATGCCAGTACACGTTTGTTCAGAGATCGGCCGGCTGCGCTCGGTGCTCGTCCACCTGCCCGGTCCGGAGCTCCTCGCGGTGACGCCCGATACTCGCGAAGACTTTCTTTACGACGACATCATCGACCTGGAGAATGCGCAAAAGGAACATCGCCGGCTCGTGGCGATTCTCGAGCGCTTTACGACGGTACTGTCCGTGCGCGATCTGCTTGCCGACGTCGTCTCGATTCCGGCTGCGCGCGACCTGCTGGTGCGCGAGACGCTCGACATCGTCCCCTCGGGCCCGCTCGCAAGCAAGATCGAGGTGCGCAGCCCCGAGGAGCTCGTCGACATGCTCATCGAGGGCGAGGAAGAGGAGCCGGGCCCGCTCGCGCGCTCCCTGAACGAGGGCGGCTACCTGCTGCCGCCGCTGCCCAATCTCTTCTTTACGCGCGACACCGCGATGGTCGTCGGCGATCACGTCATGATCGGCTCGATGCGCTACGCCGTCCGATGGTCGGAAGAGCTCATCATGAAGCTGCTGTTTCTGCACCATCCGCTGCTGGCGAACCAGGGGATTCTGTACGACGGCGCGGCCGAGCGCAGGCACAACTACACGCTCGAAGGCGGGGACGTGCATCCGCTGCGCCACGACACCGTCATCATCGGGTTCAGCGAGCGCTCGAGTCCTGCGGCGATCGATTATCTAACGGCGAAGCTGTTCGAAGAGACGGCCATTACGAACGTCATCGTAGTGGTGATGCCGAAGGAGAACACCGCGATCCATCTCGACATGATCTTCACGCAGCTCGATCGTGATCTGTGCGCCGTGTATCCGCCGCACTTCATCGGTCCCGAGCGTTTGCCGATTCTTTTCCGGAAGAAGGGGAACGAGCAGATGCAGGAAATGCCGAATGTGTTCGCAGCCCTCGAGCACGTCGGCCTTCCCATGACGCCAGTGTTTTGCGGCGGCACGCGGCGCTCGGTGCAGGAGCGCGAGCAGTGGGCGAGCGGCTGCAACTTCGTCGCAATGCGGCCGGGCGTCATTCTCTCGTATTCGCGCAACGAGGCGACGATCGCCGAAATGGGGAAGCATGGCTTTCGCGTCGTGTCGTCGGCCGATTTTCTCACGGGCGACGATCGTGTGAAGGATGGCGAGCGCGCGATCATCACGTTCGAGGGCTCGGAGCTGGTGCGCGCCGGCGGCGGGCCGCGCTGCATGACGCTTCCGGTGCATCGCGAGGACCCGTGGGACTGAGCATTCACGGCATCGCCGCGCGTCCCGCCGAAACGCGGCTCACCGAGCGGGCCGTGGCCTTTCTGTCGGGCGGATCTTCGGATGCGAAGGCCCTGATCGAGCACGTGTGCCAGATGCCGGGCGCGCCGCTCGTGGTGGCGGAGGCGATGGCGCTCGCGCTGTTCGCGCAGCGTCCGGAGTTCGTGCGCTCGCACGACGGCCGCTGGTCGCTCGCGCCGGAGCCGCGCGCGAACGCGCTGCGCCCAACAACGCAAGTAACCGCGGTGGCCGAGGATCGACCGGGCTACGACGCGACGTTCGAGCGCGATGAGCTCGCGTCGCTGTCCTACGTGGTCGTCGACGTCGAGACCACGGGAATGAGCCCGTGGAGCGGCGATCGCATCACCGAGATCGCGGCGATCGTCGTGCGCGATGGCGTGGTCGCGGAGCGGTTCGAGACCTTGGTGAATCCCGAGCGGTCGATCCCTCCCATGATTACGAACCTCACGCAGATCAACTGGGAGATGGTGAAGGACGCGCCGCGCTTCCGCGACGTCTGCGAGCAGGTGGTGAGCGTGCTGCGCGGGCACGTGTTCGTCGCGCACAACGCGGAGTTCGATTGGCGCTTCGTGGCGGCGGAGGTACAACGCGCGACGGGGCAGCGGCTGTCGGGACGGCGATTGTGCACCGTGCGCCTCGCCCGGCGCGTACTTCCGCAGCTTCGGAGCCGCAGGCTCGATAGCGTCGCGAACTACTACGGCGTCGAGATTCTCGCGCGCCATCGCGCCGCGGGCGACGCGGTGGCGACGGCGCACGTGTTGCTGCGGCTGCTCGACGAGGCGCGCGAGCGCGAGTGCCGATGCTGGGACGATCTGCAACGCCTCCTCGGGGAGAGCATGGCGAAGGGACCGCAGCCGCGCCGTCCGTCGGCGATGCCGCGTCCGGTCGACAAGGACACGACGGCGTGAGCGCACCGCAGCCGCTGGTAGAGTCGCGCGTGGTGGGCGGGCTCAAGATCCACGCGCTTCAGGCGGGCGGGCAGAAGCTCGATGGCGGCGCGATGTTCGGCGTCGTGCCGAAGCCGCTGTGGGAGCGTCGCATTCCGGCCGACGAGCGAAACAGGATCCCGCTCGGCATGCGCTGCATCCTCGTCGAGCACGATGATGGACTCGTGCTCATCGATTGCGGTGCGGGCAACAAGGAGAACGAGCGCTTCCTCGATATCTACGGCATCCAGAATCAGGGTGCGGACGGCCGCACGGCGCTCGAGGATGCGCTGGCGAAGCTCAACTACACCACGGACGACATCGCGATCGTGATCGACTCGCATTTGCACTTCGATCATGGCGGCGGCAACACGTATCGTGACGAGGCCGGCGTGGTGCGGCCGACGTTCGCGAAAGCGCGTTACGTCGTGCAGCGCGGCGAGCTCGAATACGCCTCGCACACCAACGAGCGAACGTCGGCGAGCTACTTCGCCCACAACTTCGTGCCGATCGCCGAAGCGGGGATGTTCGATCTGGTCGAGGGAGAGCGACAGATCGTACCGGGGATCACCGTCCTCCCAACGCCCGGGCACGTGCCCTTCCACCAGGGAATACTGCTCGAGTCAAAGGGGGAGCGCGCGTTCTTCCTCGGCGATCTCGTGCCGACGGCAGCGCACCTGCCGCTCCCGTGGATCATGGGGTACGACGTGGAGCCGCTGGTGACGCTGGAGACCAAGCGTCGGACGCTGGCGCGGGCGCTGAAGGAGGAGTGGCTGATGATCTTCGAGCACGACGCCATACACGCGTGGGGACGGCTCGCACACGACGGCAAGGCGTATCAGCTGGCCTCGTGAATGGAGCGTCGCCCGGGAGTTGACTTATGGGTCCATTCCCGTAAATTGTGTAGTGACAATCAAGTAAGTAGAGCGAGACAGATTCGCTCTCACCCTCCGGCCCTCGCGCGGAAGCGCTTGGTGTGCTGCAGGAGTCTCAGTGTTCGATGGGCGCCCGCATGCGGGTGCTCTTCGCGCGTCGCGGACTCCGGAGTGGTGTCCGCGTTTTTTTTTGTCCTTCTCGGAGATATCGCCCATTCAGGATAGCACCAAGCGTGTCCGCGTGAACCGCCAGATTCGCATTAGCCCGCTGCGCGTCATTGCGCCCGACGGCAGCCAGCTTGGGATCCTCGAGTTGGACACCGCGCTTGCTCAGGCAGAGGCACAAGGGTTGGACCTGGTGGAGGTCGCACCGCTCGCTCGGCCGCCGGTAGTCCGGATCATGGACTACGGCAAGTTCAAGTTCGAGCAGGCGAAGATGGCACGAGTCGCGAAAAAGAAGCAGCACGTCATTCACCTCAAAGAGGTGAAGTACCGTCCGGGAATCGACGATCACGATTTCGCCACGAAGACGCGCCATGCGCGGCGATTCCTGGAAGAAGGGAACAAGGTGAAGGTGACAATGATGTTCCGCGGCCGTCAGGTCGCGCACCCGGAGCTGGGCAAGGATGTGCTCGACCGGGTGTCCAGCGACCTGTCCGACATCGGCAAGATCGAAGCGGATGCGAAGCTGGAAGGGAAGAACATGACAATGATCCTGGCGCCGAAGTAGGCTGCCATACCGCAAGGGATTTCAATGCCGAAGATGAAGACGCACAAGGGCGCTGCGAAGCGCTTCAAACTGACAGCGAGTGGCAAGGTCAAGCGGTTCAAGGCCTACAAGAGCCACATCCTGACCAAGAAATCGCCGAAGCGGAAGCGCAACCTTCGCCGCGCCGGTCTGATCGCGACCAAGGGCGACATCAAGCGCATGAAGCGCCTCCTGCAAGCGTAAGGAGACTACTATGCCACGCGTAAAGAGCAACGTCGTTCGACTGAAGCGTAAGAAGCAGATCATGAAGGCGGCGCGCGGAGCGTTCGGCGCCCGCTCGAAGCTCTGGAAGGCTGCGAAGGAAAACGTCGAGCGCGGATGGGTCTACGCCTATCGCGATCGCAAGAACAAGAAGCGCGAGTTCCGGAAGCTCTGGATCATTCGCATCAACGCCGCGGCCCACCAGCACGACATGAGCTACAGCGTCTTCATGCACGGGCTCAAGAAGGCCGGCGTGGAAGTCGATCGCAAGATCCTCGCTGATCTCGCGGTTCGCGACCCCGCAGCCTTTACGATGCTCGCCGAGAAGGCGCGCGCCGCTCTCACCGCGGCCGCCTGACGCGGCTTCGGGTCGCATCCGGTTCGGATCGTTGGCGGCAGCGCGACCTCGTCGCCGCTGCCGCCGTTTCGTTTCCACCCTTCGCACCGCCCTGAAGAGATGTCCACGACCCTCGCGGATCTGGTCGCACAGCTCGACGCGTTTCGCGACGCCACGCTCGCGCAGCTGAACGCCGCCGATTCGCTCGACGCGCTCGAGGCGGTGCGCGCATCGTCGGTCGGTCGCACGCGCGGCGCGCTGAACGACTTCAAGTCGCAGCTCCCAAAGCTCGCCGGCGCCGGCAAGCCAGTGTTCGGGTCTCGCTTCAATGCCGTAAAGGTGGAGCTAGAGGGCGCGATCGACGCGCGCCACGCCGTACTCTCCGCCTCCGCTCCGGCCGCCGTCGCGATCGATCTCTCGATGCCCGCGCGGCGCCAGTGGCGCGGCGCCAAGCACCCCGTCACCATCGTGATGGAGGAGATCGAGTCGATCTTTCGCGACCTCGGCTTCACGATCGCGACCGGGCCCGAGGCCGAGCACGAGTGGTACAACTTCGGCGCGCTCAACTTCCCGCCGGACCATCCGGCAATGGACATGCACGACACGCTCTACCTCGAGCGCGGCGGTCTCCTTCGCACGCATACGTCGCCGGTGCAGATTCGGACGCTCCAGTCGTATCCGCCGCCGATCCGCATCATCGCGCCGGGAAATGTCTTTCGCCGCGACTTCTTCGACGCGTCGCACGCGCCGATGTTCGCGCAGATCGAGGGGATGGCTGTGGACGAGGGCATCTCCTTCGTCGACCTCAAGGCGACGCTCGCGAACTTCGCGAATCGCTTCTTTGGCGAGACCGCCACGCGCTTTCGCCCGAGCTACTTCCCATTCACCGAGCCGTCCGCCGAAATGGACGTCGCCTGCCGCATCTGCAGCGGTGCCGGCTGCGCGACTTGCAAGCAGACGGGCTGGGTGGAAATTCTCGGTTGCGGGATGATGCACCCCAGTGTGCTCGAATCTGCGGGCGTCGACTCCGTACGCTACTCGGGATGGGCGTTCGGGATGGGCCCCGCTCGCATGGCGCTGCAGCGCTTCGGCATTCCGGACATTCGCATCCAGTACGACTCCGACATCGCCTTTCTCGAACAGTTCGCGCAGTGAACGCCTCGTACGAGTGGCTGCGCGCGATCGTTCCGTTCGAGTACACACCCGAGCAGCTGCGCGACCTCATCACGGCGCGCTGCTGTCCAGTCGATGAGCTGGTGCGCCTCCGCGCGGATCTCGCCAGCGTCGTCGTGGGACAGGTCGTCGAAGCCGGTCCGCACCCGGACTCGGACCACCTCTGGGTGACGAAGGTCGACGCGGGCGCGGGCGAGCTGCTTGACGTCGTGTGCGGCGCGCCGAATGTGAAAGTGGGCGCGAAGTATCCGTTCGCGGCGACCGGAACCACGCTGCCGGGCGGCCTCAAGCTCGAGAAGCGCAAGATTCGCGGCGCGATGTCGAACGGCATGCTCTGCTCGGCGCGCGAGCTTGGGCTCGGCGCGGAGCACGATGGCATCATGGAGCTCGACACCGCGCTGCCGCCCGGCGCGCCATTTCTCGAAGCTGTCGCGGCCGGAGACACGCGCATCGTCGTCGACGTGACGCCGAATCGCCCCGACCTTCTCTCGCATCTGGGGCTGGCGCGCGAGATCGCGGCGGCAACGGGCGGCGCCGTGCAGCTGCCTGCGCTCGATGTCGCCGCGGCCGCGATCCCCGCGC
>DATCPC010000238.1:0-2913 GCA_036564355.1 Gemmatimonadaceae bacterium
CGAATCCGACGGTCGGCCACCTGCCGTACACGCTCGAGTGGTCGGTGATCATTCCTTCGCAGGCGCCGGCCGGGATCACGACCGCGTACTATGCGGACATGGTCGCATGGTACCACGCACATCCATCGGTGAGCCTCGAGAACGCGTTCCTGCATGCGGCTGGTGGCAACCGCGATTCCGCTGGCCGCGCGGTCGTGACGATCTGGAACTCGCGACGCTGGATGATCAATCCCGCCGATGCAGGCGCGCTCCAATACCAGGCGGATCGCTATTCCCGCATCGTCGCCAACGAAGGCGGCGCATTCGTGGACGAAGCCGCCTCCGGTGACATGCTCGGGCGCATCAAGAACACAATCGAGTATCCCACGAGCGCGAATTTCACGGCCCCGCAAACGGCGGCGTTCGCCGCGGTCAAACGTGTGATGGGTAGCAAGGTGCTCATGATCAACACGGCCGAGTACATGTCGGACTTCGATCGTGCGAACGCGATCGCGGCGGGCGGAGCGCACATGGAGTCGATCAACAACCCGCTCTCGCCAAGCATGCCATCCCGGTGGCAGTGGATCGAGTCGCTCACGAGCAGCAACGTTCTCGTGGACATGGTCACGCTCTACGCCACGTCGTCCGCGAACGCGATGTCCACGATTTTTCCGAAGGGGAATTACGCGACGAGCGCGCAGCGAATGAAGATGTGGGAGCTCGCGAGTTACTACATGGCCGTATCCTCCACGCCGGACCAACTTGCGCTCCAACTCGAGAATACATGGGACGTTCCCTATTCCACGGTCTGGATCCGCGCGCAGGAAGCGAACATCGGGCATCCCGTAAGCGCTCGCGTACTCGCCTCTAGGGGCACCGATCCGCTCGGGCAGACGTACGCGGTGTACACGAGAGACATGGACCGGGCGCTCATCGTCGCCCGAGTGAACCAGGGGTGGGGAGCGCACAGCTACCTCGACGGCTCGGCGGTCTCGATTCCGCTGCCCAGCACTGACACGTGGCTGCCGCTGATGGCGGACGGCACACTGGGTGCGCCCGTGACGAGCGTCACGCTGCGCAACGTGGAAGCGATGATCCTGGTGAAGAAAAGCCGGATATAGCCCTGGCCAAGCGGTCCCGCCCTTCCGCACTCCTTTCCTCGCTCTCATATTCGCCCACCCACGCTCGCGCATGCGCGCCGGCGTGTTGACCTCAACTGGCGAGAGTGGGACATGTTCGACATTCGTTCACATGTCGGCGGCGCGAGCGTTGCCCGGCTTCAGGCACGTTCGATCACGAGCGCTCTCGCGCTTGCCCTCGCATTCGCCGCGCTCCCCACGGCAGCCGGCGCGCAATCGGATGCGGAGCCGCTCCTCTTTCGGGAGCCCGCGCTGAGCCGGAGCGAAATCTGCTTTACCTTCGGCTCCGATCTCTGGCTCGTGCCGCGTGCCGGCGGAAGTGCACGACGTCTCACCGCATCCGCGGGGTCTTCGCCGGAGTCATCGAACGGCGATTGCTCCTTCTCGCCCGACGGCAAGTGGATCGCATTCACCACCACCACGGGACGAAATTCCGACGCGTACGTGATCGCCGCCACCGGCGGTCTGCCGCGACGGCTCACGTACCATCCGGGCGTAAATCGCGTGCGCGGGTGGACGCCGGAAGGCAAGCTGCTGCTGCTCTCAACGCGCGAGAGTTATACGGTGCGCACGCTCTCCTCCGCGCGCCTGTACACGCAGGCGCTCGATCGCGTGGCGCCCGTCGCGGTCGATCTCCCCAGCGGATGGGATGGCTCGTTCAGCGCCGACGGCAAACGCCTCGCGTACATGCCGATCGCCAACGCCAACGAAATCTGGAAACGCTATCGTGGCGGACGTACGAGTCCGATCTGGATCGCCACACTCAGTGACGCCGCGATCGAGCGAGTGCCGCGCGAAAACTCCAGCGACACGCAGCCCATGTGGGTGGGCGACACGGTGTTCTTTCTCTCGGACCGCGACGGTCCCATCACCCTCTACTCGTACGACATCAAGTCGAAGCGGGTGACGAAGCGCATCGAGAACGCGGGACTCGACATCAAGAATGCGTCGGCGGGGCCCGGCGCGATCGTGTACGAGCAGTTCGGCTCGATCCGGCTCTACGATCTCGCTTCCGGAAAGGACGCACCCGTCGCGATCCGTCTCACCGGCGAGCTGACTGCCGCGCTGCCACACTGGGTAGCCGTGAGCGAAAAGCTCGAACATCCGTCCATTTCTCCAACCGGCGTACGCGCCGCCTTCGAGGCGCACGGAGAGATAATCACCGTTCCGGCCAAGAAGGGGGACGCGCGCGACATCACGCGCACGGTCGGCGTGACGGAACGCTTCCCCACGTGGTCCCCGGATGGCCAGACGCTCGCCTACTTCTCCGACGCCGGCGGCGCGTACCACCTCGAGCTGCGCGGACAGGCGGGAGTCGAGCCGCCCCGCACGATCAAGCTCGGCGAAGATGACGCGTACTACTACGGGCCCGTGTGGTCGCCCGATGGAAAGCGCATCGCCTTCAGCGACTCTCGAGCCCTCATCCGGATCGCCGATGTCGCGACCGGGAAGCTCACGAGGGTGGACGGCGATCCGATCGGCACCGGTTTCGGCAACGGTGGAATTCCGGTGTCCTGGTCGCCCGATTCGCGGTGGCTCTCCTACTCGAGGACGATTGGTAATCGGTTGGGCGCCGTGTTCGTATACGACGTTCAGAAGGGCGCGTTCACGCAGGTGACCGACGGGCTGAGCGATGCGCGCTCGCCTGCGTTCGATGCGAGCGGGAAGTACCTCTACTTTGTCGCGAGCACCGACGCCGGCCCGTCGTCGGACTTCAGCATGACGACGTTCGATCATCCGGTCACGCGGAGTCTCTACGCGATCGTGCTAAGCAAGGATCTGCCATCGCCGATGG
>DATCPC010000240.1:0-5794 GCA_036564355.1 Gemmatimonadaceae bacterium
GTAGCGACGGTAGCCGCCGGTTGAAGTGCCCGCCGTCTGCAGGATGCTGCCGACCGAGTCCCACGCGACTTCGAGGCTGGACTGCGCGCTGGACGCGGACGGCGAGGCGACGGCGAGCAGCGCGGCGAGAAGGCAACGAGACATCGATTGCATGGTATACCTCGAGTGGCGTGGGTGCGGACGGGTGACGGGGCGATCGTACTGCGCTCAAGGTGCTCCGGGTCAGCCGGCATATCGTTCGTCGACCGTGCGAATGAACACGGCCACGCCGGCGAGACCGACTGCGCCGGCGATGTAGAAGGGCAACGCGGGCCGAACTCTCCACAGCAGTCCGCCGATGAACGCCGCGGGAGCGATCGCGAGACTGCGCACCAGGTAGTAGAGACCAACCGAACGCGCACGCAGCGCCGGCGTCACAAGCTCGAGGATCAGTGCCTTGCGCGCCGGTTCGCCCAGCTCGCGAAGACCGCCGACGACGAACGCCGCGACGAGCCCCGCGAAGCTACGCGCCGTGACAACGGCGACGGGGAAGAGCGCGAAGGCAAGAAAGGTCGCGATCACGAACGGCTTGCGGCCCGTGCGGTCGGCGAGCCGGGCGGCCGGGCCGTACGCGAGGATGGCGGTCGTCATCTGCACGGCGATCAGCACGCCGAACTGCGGCGCGCCAATGCCGATGACGTTCATCGCGTAGAGGACGAGGAAGACGTCCACGAGTCCATCACACGTGCGGATGAAGACATCCGAGGTGAGGAGCCAGCGCAGCGGTGAGGGGAATGAGCGCCACACGTCGCGGATATTGATGCGCGTCGCGTCGCGCACGACGGGAATGCGCACGCGCGCGGCCACCGTCAGCGTGACGAGGGCGATGACGATCGCCGCCGCGAGCCCCAACCGTACGCCGCCGCGCACGCCGTACGTCGCGATCGCGAGGCCGCCGATCGTCGGCGCGACGGCGATCGGGATGCGGCGAAGGATCGACTGGACCGTGAAGCCCATCGTGCGCTTGTGGGTCGGCAGCGCATCGCCGACGACGGCGAAGAGCGTCGGGCTCGCCATGCTCGTCCACGCCATCGCGAAGGCGAGGCCGAGAAAGACGAATGGCCACGACGGCGCGAGCCAGTAGAGGGCATAGCCGATCGCGGCGACGCTGATGAAGAGGAGCAGCGCTGAGCGCCGGCCAAATCGGTCCGCGACCCACCCACCCGGATACTGGTACGCGCCGTCGAGGAAGTCCTCGGTCGTGCCGAACAGTCCGATCGCGAGGATCGGAGCGCCGAGCTGCTCCAAGTACTTCGGGAGAAAACGATGCCAGAGGTTTTCGGCGAGCCCCATCGCGAACATCGCCCCGGAGACGGCAACGACATTTGGTTCGAGCCCGAGCGCGGACCCCAGGCGCGCGGCGCGCGTTTCGCGCGCCGTGCCGCCATCAGGCTCCGCCGCGCGTGACGCGGTCATCACGCTGCCACGGATTCGTTGGTCCGGTGACTCGACTGCCACGCCGCCTCCCGGGGCTCTTCGCGACCGCCTTGCTCGCGAGAAGATTGGATGATACAGTTGTGACAGTCAAGACTCTGCTGGGACTCCCTCGAGAGATGAACGCGATGCCCGAGTCGACCACGCCCCGCTGGTTGCTCCTCATCCACCAGATCCCGCCGAAGCCGGACTACTTCCGCGTGAAGGTGCGGCGGCGGCTCCAGCGGATCGGGGCGGTCCCGATCAAGAGCTCGGTCTACGTCCTCCCCAACCGCGACGCGACGTACGAGGATTTCCAGTGGCTGCTCCGCGAGATCATCGAGGACGGGGGCGAGGGCTCCATCTGCCAGGCCGCGTTCGTGGACGGCTTGAGCGACGACGAGATCATTGCCCTCTTTCACACCGACCGCTCGGCCGCCTACGCGGAGATCCGGGACGCGGCGAAGGCCCTCGTGTCAGCGGCGCCGTTGCGGAGGCGCCTGACCGATGACGTGCGGCGACCGCTCGAGGGCGAGCTCGCCCGGCTCAGGCGCCGACTCTCGGAGATCATCGCGCTCGACTTCTTCGAGACTCCCGCGCGGCGCGGTGCGGAGGAGGCGATCGTGCGGCTCGAGCATCGGCTGCGTCCCACGCCGACGGACACCGCGCCGGTCACGGCGACACCGGCGCCGCGGGGGCGCACGTGGGTGACGCGCGAGGGCATCTTCGTCGACCGGATCGCGAGCGCGTGGCTCATCCGCGAATTCATCGACCGGGATGCGCGCTTCCAGTTCGTCCCAGCGAAGGGCTATCGGCCCGCGCCTGACGAGCTGCGCTTCGACATGTTCGAGGCCGAGTTCACACACGTGGGCGATCGCTGCACGTTCGAGGTGCTGCTCGATCGATTCGGCCTCGGCCAAGACCCGGCGCTCGTCGGGATCGCCGAGATCGTGCACGACATCGACGTGAAGGACGGGAAATTCGACCGCCCCGAGGCCCCGGGCGTCGAGCGCCTGCTCGCCGGCATCGCGCGCCGCACCAGCGACGACGAGCTCCGGCGCGAGCGAGGTGGTGCGCTCTTCGCCGATCTCTACGCGTCGCTCGAGAGGGCGATGCCCGCCGGTTCGGAGGATGCGTCGCGCCGAGACGACCAGCGGGAGCATCAGGAGGATCGCTCGCCGCTCAGTGATGGACCCCTTTACCGCAGCGGTTCCCGGAGGCACGTATGACAGTCAGACCCTCGACCGTCGCGCTCGCGCTCCTCGCCAGCGTCGTCCTCGCGGCCTGCGCCCGCGACCAGAAATCATCGGCACAGGATGACGATGACGACGATGACTCCGCACGATCGGCGGCCGCGTCGCCATCGACCGCTGCTGCGCAGCCGGCGGACTCGAGCCATCTCGTGACCGCGCCGCGGAGCACGGCCGGCGCGGCCGCGCCCGCGCCACAGGGTGCACCGGGTGCGCCGACACAGACTGGGACCACGACCTGGACGTTCGATAGCAGTCAGGTCGGGAGCCCGCCCAGCGGCTTCTCGTTCGGAAGAACGGGCAAAGGGAGGCTTGGGACGTGGGTCGTGCGGGCCGCGCCGGACGCGCCCAGCGCACCGAACGTGCTCGCGCAGGAAGACAACGACAACACGGATTACCGCTTCCCGGTCGCGGTGGCGGATGCGCCGAGCTTCCGCGACGTGAGCGTCTCGGTGCGCTGCAAGCCGGTGAGCGGCCGGGTCGACCAGGCGTGCGGGATCGTGTGGCGCTACCAGGACGAGAACAACTACTACCTGACCCGAGCGAACGCGCTCGAGGACAACGTGTGTTGGTACTACGTGCAGAACGGACGCCGCGTCGAAGTCAAACGCGTGCACGTAAGGGTGGCGTCCGGCGTGTGGCATTCCCTCCGCGCCGACATGCGCAGCGACCATGTCGAGGTCTACTTCAACGACAAGAAACTGATCGACGTTCACGACTCCCGGTTCACCGCGCCGGGCAGGGTCGGCGTCTGGACAAAGGCCGACTCGCGCACCCTCTTCGACAACCTGACCGCGACGAATCTGGGCTCGTGAGCGAGCCGGCGGGCTCTCTCGGCGATGCCGAGGCGTTCAGCCACCGGGCGCTCCTCGCGTACTTCCTGCGGCTCGGCACGCTGGGCTTCGGCGGCCCGATCGTACTCTCGGAGCACATGGAGCGCGATCTGGTGCAGGAGCGGCGCTGGATCACGCCGCAGGAATTCAAGGAAGGGTTCGCGCTGGCCCAACTCGCGCCGGGTCCGCTCGCCGCCCAACTCGCGATCTATCTGGGCTGGGCGCGCGCGGGGGTGACGGGCGCGATCACGGTGGGGCTCGCCTTCATCGGGCCCTCCTTTCTCATGGTGCTCGTGCTGGCGATGCTGTACGTGCGGTTCGGCGGGCTCGCCTGGATCCAGGGAGCGTTCTACGGCATCAGCGCGGCGGTGATCGCGATCATCGCGCGCAGCGCGATCAAGCTGGCGCGCAAGACGATCGGTCGGGACGTCCTGCTCGGGGCGCTCTTCGCGGTGAGCCTTGTCGTGACGGCGTGGACGGAGTCCGAGGTCATCTGGGTCGTCGTGGCGTCCGGCGTCCTGACCCTCATTATCAAGGCGCGCCCGCGACTCCCGCGCGGCCCCACGCCGGTCGTGCTCGTGCTCGTGCCGACGTGGCTCGTCTCCGGGCTGCACGGGCCCGCGCCGCTCGGTCTGCTCTGGAAGGTCCTCTGGTACTTCACTGAAGCGGGGCTCTTCGTGTTCGGGAGCGGACTTGCCATCGTGCCCTTCCTGCACGGCGGTGTCGTGCAGCAGTATCATTGGCTCACCGAGCGGCAATTCCTCGATGCGGTCGCGGTCTCGATGATCACACCGGGGCCGGTCGTGATCACCGTCGCATTCATCGGCTATCTCGCGGCCGGACCGCTCGGTGCCGTGCTCGCCGCTCTCGGCGTGTTCGCGCCGGTGCTGCTCGTCGTCGTGCTCGTCGCGCCTTACTACCATCGGTTCGCGCAGAAGCCAGGGGTCAAGGCGTTCGTCGATGGCGTGACCGCGGCGGCGATCGGAGCGATTGCCGGCGCGGCATTCGTATTGGGCCGACGCGCCGTGATCGATCTGCCGACGGCGGTACTCTTCGCCGCCACGCTCGCGCTGCTCTTCGTCGCGAAGCGGATTCCGGAGCCGGTGCTCCTCCTCGTGGCGGGCGTCGTCGGCGTTGTGATCAAGACGGTTGGCTCGACGTAGGAATGCGCTGAGCGATGCGCCGCCAGATCTGCGCGGTCGTGCCGCCCTCGATCTTCGTCCTTGCGCTTGGGTCACCGACTTGGTAGTGCCGGCTACCCGACTGAGCAAATAGCTCCGCCGCGAGCGAACTGGCTCGAAGGTGGGCCAAGGAGAGTGCCCCTGAGAATCCGCCAATCGCCGCCGCCCCGGGGGGATTTGGCCACCCACCAAAGAAAAAGCCCGCACTTTCGCGCGGGCTCAGACTTCCTGACGGTGGAAGCAGTCTCCAGCGAACCCGTCTCAGGCGCAAATTCCCTGCATCAGGGAATTTATCAGGGAGCTTCTCAATTGCGCGCGCAGCTCCACGCGCGGAAGTGCCAGAATTGTAAGGGGCTGCGCGGCGCCTGCGGAGTGCCGTGCGACCGGAGAGCAGGGAATTGCGTCCCGCGGCAGCAGGGAATTACTTCCGCGGAACACCCACCACTCTGCCACTCCATTGGTCGAGCATCACCGGACCCGGCATGACGTCGCACATATCTGCGTGAGCGCATGCCGCATCGGCTGAGGGAAGATTGCGGTTACCGCTTACTTCTCGCGGAGTATCCCCGCTCTCACGGCCCTCGCCCGACTCCACGATGATTCGGAAAGTGCACCGGCGGTCGCCACTCAGCATGTGCTCCCTCCGCTCGACGGTGACGCCGTCACCGAGAGCCTCACGGAAGAGCGTCAGCTCGCCGCCGCAGAGCTTCGGACAGAACTGCGCTGCTCTGCTGATGGAGCAGTGGTTTTCTACGAGCTCGAACGCTCCATACCGGACGCGCCCGCACTCGGCCATGTAGCCTTCCTCTCGGCGGATCCTCGCCAGACCAGCGATGCGTTCTTCGAGCGGCCGGTCCCGGCTGGGCATCCGCGCGCCAATGTCGGCGCTAAATGGCCGCACTACCAGCCGCACCCTGGGGAATGCAGAGCGAGCGCGGTGGCAACTCCAACTCCAATCCCGGAGGTCGCGACTTCAATCCCTCGTCGCGACGAGCGAGACGCTCTTCACGCCATACTCGCGCGTCGCACCTTGGGCGCTCTTCGAAATGAACTGGTATTGCGGGTTGTCCCTCACCTG
>DATCPC010000009.1:0-4145 GCA_036564355.1 Gemmatimonadaceae bacterium
ATGCGTACCTCGTTGCGCGCGAGATGGCCGGCCTCGCCGAGCCAATGGCGGCACTGAAGGGGCTCGCGCTGGTGACGAGCATTCCGCCGGGAACGTGCGAATGCCGCACGGATTTCACCAAGCTTCGCCAGATCCTGCTCAATCTCCTCTCGAACGCCATCAAGTTCACGAACGAGGGTGCGGTGACGCTCGGCGTCAGCATCGTCGGCGCGGACGTGCTGTACGCCGTGAGTGACACGGGAATCGGCATCGCTCCCCAGGATCGCGCGCGCATTTTCGAGCCGTTTTCCAGGTGGAGATGAGCAAGGCGCGCCGCGTAGCCGGCACCGGGCTGGGGTTGAGCGTCACGCGTCATCTCGCCCGGCTGCTTGGTGGCGGCGTGGATCTCGGTAACGGCGACGGCGTCGGGAGCACCTTCGCGGTGCGCATCCCGAGGTACGCCACCACCCGCCACGCGGCAACCGCGGAGGGCAGCGAGCGCGCGCGGCCGCCGGCGACGCTTCACGATTCGAGCACGCCGCGCCACGGCGTGGCGGTGCCTCAATCATAGTCGTTTGATAGCATCGCGAGTCGCCGCATGACGGCACTCAAGCTGCACTCCGCCGCGGGCCGCTGGGTCGTCGCTGGCTCCGTGCTCGGCTCCGGCGCGGTGTTCCTCGAGAGCAGCGTCGTGAACGTCGCGCTGCCGGCGATGGCGCGCGACTTTCACGTCGGCGTGATCGGACTACAGTGGGTCATCAACGGGTATCTCCTCACGCTCAGCGCACTGATGCTGCTGGGTGGCGCGCTCGGCGATCGCTTCGGGCGCGCGCGAGTGTTCGCGATCGGGTGCGTCGCCTTCGCGATCGCTTCCGCGGGATGCGCGCTCGCACCGGGGCTGGTCGCGCTCGTGGCGCTGCGTGTGGTGCAGGGTGCGGCCGGCGCGCTGCTGGTGCCCAACAGCCTCGCGATGCTCGACCTGGCGTTCGAGGGCGAGGAGCGCGGCGCGGCGATCGGGCAGTGGGCGGCGTGGTCCGCCGTCTCGACGGCAGCGGGACCATTCGCGGGCGGATGGCTCGTGGACGCGCTTTCGTGGCGCTGGGTGTTCTCGGCGGTGATTCTGTTCGCGCTCGTCGCCGCGGTGATCGTGACGCGGCACATCGCCAGCGACAGGATACCGGATTCGAGCAAGGAGGGCGCCGGAGCGCGCAGCATCGACTATCTCGGCGCGGCGCTCGGAACGTTGTCGCTCGCGGGAATCGTCGGCGCGCTGATGTCCGGGCCCGCAATCGGATTCACCGACTGGCGCGTGCTCGCGGCGGGGATCGGCGGCGTGGCCTTCATGGGAGCGTTCATCGCCGTCGAGCGACATGCGGCCAAGCCGATTCTGCCTCTTTCGATCTTTCGCTCGCGGCAATTCAGCGGCGTGAATGCGACGACGTTCCTCGTGTACGGAGCTCTGAGCGGACTGTTTTTCCTGCTCATGCCGCAGCTGCAGGAAAATCTGACGTACAGCGCGCTGCGAGCGGGAGCAGCGTTGACACCCGCGAACGTGATCATGCTCGTGTTCTCGCCGATTGCCGGACGCGCGAGCGCTCGCATCGGGCCGCGCGCGCTCATGACGGTCGGCGCGCTCGTCGCGGCAGCGGGGATGATGCTGTTCGCGCGCGTGCAGCCGGGGGCGAGTTACGTGACGACGATCCTTCCAGCCACCGTTGTATTTGGAATTGGGCTCTCGATTCTGGTCGCTCCGCTAACCTCTGCGGTGCTCAGTGCGGTGAAGGAGAGCGACACCGGCATTGCGTCGGGGATCAACAATGCGGTCGCGCGGCTCGCGGGGCTCATCTCCACGGCGGCGCTGCCGCTCGCGGCGGGGATCGGCGGGTCGGCGAAGATCGAGGGCCCTGCGTTCGCGGCGGGCTACACGCGAGCGATGTTCATCTCGGCGGCGTTGTGCACGGCGGGCGCGGTGGTGGCGTTCATCACGGTGCGGAGCGATGGCGGCGCGAGGGTAGCGAAACCGGCGAAGCGACGCACCCGCGGACGAAGGCGAACGTCGCCCAGGTAAGGGGCGGGGCGGCGCACCAATTCCGTTCAATCGATTTGGGCTCTCGCAGCGTCTCATCAGCTACATGCACCGACACTCGCTCCGGATCTATGCGCTAGCCGTCTCGCGCGCGTCGTCGAGCGGGCGGACAAGCCGGACGTCGAGCGGTTGGTGCTCGATCTCCGTCAAAACGGCGGCGGCAACAACGAGCTGCTCCAGCCGATCATCGCGACCTTCGTGCGGTCGCCGATTGCGCAGACCCGCGGGCGCTTCTTCGTCATTACCGGCCGCCTGACGCAATCCGCGGCGCAGAATTTCGTGAATCGACTGGAGATGAACACGCGGGCGATCTTCGTCGGTGAGCCGACGGGAGAGAGTCCGAACATGTATGGCGATCCCGTGCGATTCGTGCTTCCGCGTACGAGGATGGAGGTCGCGCTGTCGAGCCTGTGGTGGCAGGACACCGGACCGAATGATGATCGCGACTGGACGGGACCGTATCTCGCGGCGCGCCTGACGGCTGCCGACTATCGCATGGGCCGGGATCCGGCGCTCGCGACGATTCTCGCCTGGACCGTGGATGAGCCGCCGGACGCATGGCTATCCGCGGCGGCGGGCACGGGCGACACGAGCGCGTTGGCCGCACGTTATCGAGCGTTCACGCACGATCCGCTTCATCGATATGCCGACATTTCCAAGTCGATCTACGGGCTGACCTACTCGCTGCTCGACGTTGCGTCGGAGAAGCACGGCGACGATGCCGCGCGCCTGCGACGAGCTGCGATCGTCGCGTTGCGGCTCAATGTCGGCGACCACGCGATGTCGGCGCGCGCAATCGTCAGCCCGACCGGGCCAGCGCCGGAACACTGACGCGCGGTGACCCCGCACCCGGGTGCGTCGCCGTCGGGATTCATACCCTTCACTCGCACATGAACTCGGGCGGCGCGCATCGTGCACCGGCACTCGGCCCAATGAAGAGGGTATATCGGCGTCATGGATGACGCGAGCATGAGCGAGAGCGTGATGAACATCGCGGATACATCGGCCGATGTTCCGCTCGCGCTGCTCATCCCGGACATTGCCTCCACCGCCAGCGATCGGGTCGACTGGCTGATCGACAACGCGGAAACATACGGCCGCTTGCTCGAATCTCTACGCGGCGCGCGCCGCTCGGTGCACATCGCGCAGCTAGCATTCGACGCGAACTGCGCCGCCTATTCGGGTGGGTCGCTCACCGCGTCTGTATCGGACGATGCGGTGATCGCGGAAATACTCATCGGCCTCGCGAAGGACGATGGGCCCGAGATTCGAATTCTTCTGAACGCCTCGTGGATCCTCAACACCGCGCGACCGCTCCGCAAATTCTTCGCGAGGCGCGGTGTCTCGCCGCGGCGGATCGAGGTGCGCGGGTTGAATCGCTTCCCGCACTTCATGCACGCGAAGCTCGTTCTCATCGACGGTCGGGAGGCATTCCTCCTCGGGTCTCCCTTCGTGAATTCCTACTGGGACGACGGTGCGCACCTCCCGTTCGACGCGCGCCGACCGCTGCGTGAGCTCGGTGGCCGACCGCTGCACGATGTCTCGGTGCACCTCAGCGGGCCGGCCGTGGCCCAGCTCGAGACGATGTTTGCGAGCGTGTGGCAATCGAGCGAAGCGACGGAGCATGGGACGCCAACAGTGGCGGTGCCGGACGTTGCGCCGCGCCTCGCTGCTCCGCCGGCCGGGATGCGTGTGGTGTGCGATGCGCCCAATGGCATTCTGGCCGGTGTGCCTAACGGTGGAAAGCAGATGCTCGCCGAGCTGCTGGCGGGGATCGCGCGCGCGCGCCGATTCATCTATGTCGAACATCAGTATCTCACCTCGCGGCCGATCGTTGCCGCGCTCGTCGGCGCGCTCCGCCGCGAGCCCGGCCTCGAGATCATCATCGTTCTCAACCAGAACCCGGATCTCACCGCCTATCGCGGCTGGCAGAACGAGCGGCTCGAGGAGCACGCGCTGCTGAGACACCCGCGCGTCGGAGTCTTTACGCTCTGGAGCACGGACGAGGATCCGGAACGCGAGGGCGTCACACGCATCAACCAGCTCTTCATCCACAGCAAGGTCATTGTCATCGATGATG
>DATCPC010000011.1:0-51823 GCA_036564355.1 Gemmatimonadaceae bacterium
GCCTACCACGTGCACTCGCACGACCTTCGTGCCCGTGGGTTGGTCGCGGTCCCACGATCCGTGGAACGCCACGAGAAGATCGCTGCGGTACTCCGCCGGCATCAGCGTCGCCTTCTCGAGAAAGGTCATGCCGAGCGGCGCCGAGTGCGCCTGCATCTCGAGCGCGGCGGAGGCGGTCGTCGCGCAGCGCGCGGCGTCGTTGTACTCCGGATTCGGCACCGGCGCGCCATGCTGCGAGTAGCAGTACGGCCAACCGAAGTCCTTGCCGTCCTCGACGATGTTGATCTCCTCGGGAGGGAGGTTCTGATGATCGGGTGTGATGTTGTCGCGCTCGTTCTGCGATACCCACAGCTTTTTCGTCGACGGGTTCACCGCAAGCCCGACGGCGTTGCGCAGCCCGCGCGCGAATACCCGGCCGTTCGATCCATCCTCGTTGAAGCGCACGACGGCCGCGCGCTCGGAATCGCTTTCGACACACAGGTTGCACGACGATCCCACGGTGACGTACATGGCGCTGTCATCACCGAAGACAATCGTGCGTGTCGAGTGTCCGCCGGCCGGTAGCGAGTTCACCGACACCGGTGCGCCCGTCGCGATGCCATTCGCGTCGAGCTGCACTCGCACGACGCCGTTCGTGTTCGCGATGTAGAGAAAGCCCTTGTGGAACGCGAGGCCCGATGGATCGTTGAGCCCATCCACCGCTACGCGCGCGCTGTCGGCCACGTTGTCGCCATTCGTGTCCCACACGCGCACGACCTTGTTGTCGCCGGCCACGCTCACGTACACCGCGCCGTCCGGGCCCATTGCCATCACGCGGGCGCCGGGCACCTTCGCGAAATAGTTGATGTGCAGCCCCGACGCGACCGTAAGCGGACTCGGGAAGCTGCTGTCCGGCGGTGTGACGGAGTCGCCGGCGCTGCTCCAGCTACCGCACACAATCGACGCGGCAGAAAAGCCGCCGATGCTCGCGATGGCGAAGACTGTTTTCATGAGGTTACCCATGGTGATAGACCCCACTCAGCGCGTCCTCGCCCCTGGGCATGCTGCCGGCGCGACTCGCGAGTGCTTCCTCCTCTGCTTTGCCTACCTCTAGCTCGACTTCCTGTTCCAGCGTCTCGAGCCGTTCGGTCGAGATTCCGCGCCCGTGCAGCCATTGCTCGAACATCGCGATCGGCTCGCGTTGTCCCCACAAGCCGAAGAGCTCGGAATCGAATGTGCGGCGAGCCTCTTGCTCGTCGTGCGTCGCGTGGCCGCCCATACGAAACGTCTCGGCGATCAGAAGCGCTGGCCCATCGCCGCGCCTGCACCGCTCGGCAGCGAGCGAGGTGAGCGCGTAACCATCGAGCACGTTGTTTCCGTCGAACACGCCGCCCCAGATCCCGTACGCCTGCGGCCAGTTCGCGAAGCTGTTCGGCGCCGGCTCGAGGTGGTGCTGGGCTAACCGTGTGCCAAGGGCGACCTGGTTGTTCTGAATGATGAAAATCGCCGGCACGCGCCTCACCGCAGCGAAGTTCAGCCCCTCATGAAAAACGCCCGCCTTCGTGCTTCCGTCACCGATCCACGTGAGGACCACATTGTCACGCCCCCGCGCGCGCATGGCAAGCGCGATTCCGGCGACGACAGCCGCGCAATCGCCCACGATACTCACGGGCGGCAGGATGCCGCGGGCGAAGTCGCCGTAGTGGCCGTCCCGCCCGTGCGAGGGGCTATCTCCGGTGCCCATATAGGCCCTGAAGATGTCCGCCGCCGGCATTCCCATCTCGTTGCAGGCACCCGAGTTACGAATCATCGGCGCGACGATGTCCGCGTTCGGCCCGCGCCGCAGTGCGTGGACTGGACCCACTGTCGCCGCCTCCTCGCCGGTGCCGAGCCACGCCTTCGAGATGACCCCCTGCTTCACGAATCGCTTGAGCGCGACGTCGATCAGCCGCGTGCGCACCAGGCCGCGATAGAGGTCGAGTAGCTGGGGCTCTCCGAGGGCGTCGATGATTGCCGCCCGGTCGGGATGCTGCGCGAGGGTGGCCGCGAAGCGCGCGCGCTCGGCGTCATCGGGGGCCCAGGTGAGGTACTCGGGTGGCTCGAACGCGGCGTATCGCTTCATGGAGTGAAATCTGGCCGCTCGCCGCGAGGCGCTGCAATGGGCTCGCAGCGACCGTACGCAACGGTGTGGTCAGCGTCCGAGAATTCTGCCCAGCATCCCGCCGCTCCCACGCACCGGGCCCGCCGCCTCCGCCAGCGCGGCCGCGAACTCCGGCGCGGTCTGATACCGCTCCGCCGGGTCGCGCTGCATGCTCTTCTGCAACACTCGTTCGACGCCCGCCGGAAAGTCGAGATCCGGCCGCGCCGCGCGGATCGGTGTGGGCTCGCTCCTGAGCCGCGCGATCATGATCTCCTGCTGCGTGCGGCCGATGAAGGGCAGCTTGCCGCTCAGCATCTCGTACGCCATGAGCCCGAGCGAGTACACGTCGGTGCGCGGATCGAGCGGCTTTCCGCGCAGTTGCTCGGGGCTCATGAACTCGGGTGTGCCGAGCACGATGCCGGTGGCCGTCAGCTTCTTGAGCTCGGGGCTCACCAGGCGCTCCTTGGCGAGCCCGAAATCCATCACGATCGCCCGCTCGCCGCCCTCGGGATTGCCGCTGATCATGATGTTCTCGGGCTTGAGATCGCGATGCACGATCCCGAGCTCGTGCGCGACGTGCAGCCCCGCCGCGATGTCGGTGATGTAGCGCACCGTGACCTCGAGCGAGAGCTGTCTGGCGCGATTGGTCACGTCGCACAGCAGCTCGCCCTGCACGAACGGCATGACGACGTACACGAGCCCGTTGCTCGTCTCGCCGAGCCGGATGATGTGGCAAACGTTCGGGTGCGCGAGCCTGCCCGCGAGCTCCGCCTCGCGGCGCAGGCGCGCCATTGCGTTGCGATCGTGGCTCAGCGCCGGCGACAGGATCTTTATCGCGACCTGTTCCTTCTTGATGACGTCGTCGGCGAGGTAGACGAAGGACATCCCGCCTTCGCCGATCTTGCGCGTTACGACGTATCGCGAATCGAGCGTCTCGCCGACGAGCTGCGAGTAATCCGCCGGCTGGCCGGGGGCCGCACCCTGCGGACCCGATCGCTGAGTGGTGGCGCGATTCTCGGCGCCGAGCGGCTGAAAGACGCGCGCGTGCGACGAAGGTGGAGGCGGCGGTTGAGGCGGCGGTTGAGGCGGCGCATTCGGGCTCGCGGCCGACGGCGAGATGGGCTCGAGCTTCGTCCCGTCGCGCGGGCAGAATCGTGCGTCGTCGGTGTAGACGGTCTGACAGATGGGGCAGCGCGCGCTCATGCCGTAGCTACGTGCGACTCAGGTGCACACGCGATTCCGGCCCTGCGCCTTCGCCCGGTACAGCGCCTCGTCCGCGAGCGCGATGAGCTCCTCCGGCGCCTGCACCTGCGACGACAGCACCGTCGCGACACCGATGCTCACGGTGACGGCCGGCATCGGGACGAGCCCTTCCTGCGGCTGGTCCATCACGCGCGCCCGAATGCGCTCGGCCACCTTCACAGCGCCTTCTTCCCCCGTTTCCGGCAGGATGACGACGAATTCCTCGCCGCCGTAGCGCGCGACGACATCCACGGAGCGGGCCTCGCGCTGCAGCACGCGCGCGACTCCGCGCAGCGCCTCGTCGCCCGCGAGATGGCCGAAGCTGTCGTTCACCGCCTTGAAATGATCGAGATCGACCATCAGGAGCGACAGCGTGAGCGAGTACCGGCGCGCGCGATCGAGCTCGGACTCGAGCCGCTCCGTCAGCGCGCGACGATTGAGCGCCATGGTCAGCGAGTCCGTGAGCGCGAGTACCTCGAGGCGCTCGTTGTCAGCGCGCGTGCTCTCCATCGCCTGCGCGCGCTGGATGGCGCTCACCGCGGCCCTCACGACATCATCCGCGAAGTCGACGTCCGACGCTTTGAGCGACGGCTCGCCCTCGAGCGTGCGGAGGAACACGACGCCCGCCTCGATGCCATCGATCCGGAACGGGAGGGCGATCACCGACCGCACCTTCACGTCGCTTCGCGAGATCGCCCACTCCTTGCGCGCCTCGGCGTACAGTGGGCTCGTCGCCACATCCTCCACGAGCACCGGCTCGGCGGTCTCGAGCGCCGCACTGATCTCGGGGTAACGCTTCAGCTCGATCTCGAGATGCCGCAGCCCCGGCGTCTCGTACGCGGCGGCGACGACACCCACGGCGTCGCCGGGGCGCGCGAGGATCAGCGAGCAGTGCGAGACATCGAGCGCGTGCGCGACGCGCCGCACCAGGATGTGGTACAGCTCCACCGGCGAGAAGTCGCCGTGTACTTCCTGCAGAATGTCCACCAGCTGGCGCCGCTTCTCGGCCTCCGTGCGCACCTGCGCGAGCTCCACCTCGGTGGAGCGCAGCGCGTGACGCGCATGCAGAATTTCGCGGCGAAGACGGAGCTGCATGCGCACGCGCGCCAGCAGCTCGCGCACGTGGAACGGCTTGCTCAGGAAATCGGTGGCCCCGAATTTCAGCACCTGCATCGACATCTCATCGGGCGCCTGCGGGGACATCACGAGCACCGGCATGTCGCGCCACTGCTCCTCGCCGCGCATGCGCTCGAGCAGCTGATAGCCGTCGGCGGGCTCCGCTCCCATGTCGATCATCAGGAGATCAGGGGACGTCACCTTGAGATGATCCATCACGCCGCGGCCGCCCGGCGCGACCGCGACGTCGTAGCCCTGATCGCGGAGCAGCCATGTGAGCGTGCGCGAGAGCACGAAGTCCTCATCGGCGATGAGGATGCGCGCTCTATCCATTCCCGAGCACGCTCCGCAGCCCGTCGTACTCGATGTTGCCGCCGCTCAACACGGCGACGGTTTTCCCGCGCGGCTCGACGCGCCCGCTCTGCAGCGCCGCGATCGTGATCGCGCCGCTCGGCTCGGCGACGATCTTGAGCCGATCGAGCAGATAGCGCATCGCGGGCGCGAGCTCGGCATCCTCGACGGTGACCACCTCGTCGATGTACGCCGAGTGATGCGCGAACGGGATCGCGCCGATCTGCGTGGCGAGCAGTCCGTCGGCCAGGCTGCCGGTGGCGTCGAGCCGCACCGGCGCGCCCGCCGCCCGCGCGCGACTGAGCTTCGCCGCGCCCGCCGGCTCGACGCCGATCACGCGCGCGTTCGGCGCGAGCAGCTTCACGGCCGTCGCGACGCCGGCGCTCAGCCCACCGCCGCCCACGGGCACCAGCACGGTAGCGACGTCGGGAAGATCTTCCATGATCTCGAGTCCGGCGGTTCCCTGCCCCGCGATGATGCGCGCATCATCGTAGGGAGGCACGAGCACGCTGCCGGTCTCTTTCGCGAGCTGCTCCGCGCGCTCCATGCGATCGGAGGTCGTAGTGCCCGCGAGCTCAACCTTGCCGCCCAGCCGTTCGACGCCGGCCCGCTTGACCGCGGTGACGGTGGTGGGCATCACGAGCGTCGCGTGGACGCCGAAGATGCGCGCCGCGAACGCAACGGCCTGCGCGTGATTGCCGGACGACGGGGCGATGACGCCGCGGGCGCGAATCGCCGCCGGGAGACCGGCGAGAAAGACGTACGCGCCGCGGAACTTGAACGCGCCGCCTCGCTGCAGCATCTCGGGCTTGACGAAGATCGCGCCGCCGCCGAGGTGCTGCGCGAGATCCTCGGCTGGCAGCAGCGGCGTGCGCACCGCCACGCCGCGCAGCAGACGCGCCGCCGCGCGGATCTGGTCGAGGGAGACCAGGGGAATGGTGTCCCCGAGCGCGGACGGAGCCGCGGTGGCGGACACCGTCATCGGCTCTACCCTTCCTCTTCTTCGTCGGGCGACACGGACACCGGCTCTTCGAGTCCCTCGTCGCCACCCTCGTCGTCCTCGATCACCACGCGCGCGACGTCGCACACGATGTCTCCCTCGTCGAGGTGCACGAGCTTGACCCCCTGCGTGTTTCGCCCGCTCACGCGAATCCCCTTCACGGGCATCCGGATCACGATTCCCTGCTTGGTGATGAGCATCAATTCGTCATCGGGAAGGACTTCCTTGAGCGCGACTACTTCGCCCGTCTTGTCGGTGCGGTTGAGCGTGAGAATTCCCTTGCCGCCGCGCTTCTGCACGCGGTACTCCTCGATCGGCGAGCACTTCCCCATCCCCCGCGCCGTCACGACGAGCAGCGTCGCATCGCGCTTGATCACGACCATCCCCTTCACCTCATCCCCTTCCGAGAGCTCCACGCCCTTCACACCGGTCGTGTCGCGTCCCATTTCGCGGACGTCTTTCTCGTGGAAGCGGATCGAGAGACCGTATTTCGTCGCGAGCACGATGTCGTTGTTGCCTTCGGTGATCTGGACGTCGATGAGCTGATCGCCCGGTTCGATCTTGATCGCCTTGATGCCGGTCGAGCGCGGATTGCTGTACTCCGTCAACGCCGACTTCTTCACCGTGCCGAGCTGCGTGACGAAGAGCAGAAACTGCTTGTCACTGAACTCGCGTACCGGGACCATCGCCCGAATGGTCGTGTCGACCGTGACGTTGATCAGATTCACGACAGGCTTGCCCTTTGCCGCGCGGCCCGCCAGCGGAATCTCGTGCACCTTGAGCCAGAAGCAGCGCCCGTCGCTCGTAAAGAACAGTATGTAATCATGTGTCGACGCGATGAACAGGTGCTCGACGAAATCCTCGTCCTTGAGCCCCTGCCCATTGAGTCCTCGTCCGCCCCTTCGTTGCTTCTTGTAGGTCGACACGGAGGTGCGCTTGATGTAGCCCGAGTGAGACACGGTGACCACCATGTCTTCCTCGGCGATCAGGTCCTCGATCGTGAACTCGCCCTCGTCGCTCGTGATCTCGGTGCGCCGGTCGTCGCCGTACTTGTTGGAGAGCGCCATCAGCTCGCTCGTCATGATCTGCATGCGACGGTCGCGCGAGCCGAGGATGGCGCGCAGCTCCTTGATCTCGGCGCGCACCTCCGCGAGCTCCGCCTCCAACTTCTCGATCTCGAGGCCGGTGAGCTTCGCGAGCCGCATGTTGAGGATCGCCTCGGCCTGCCGCTCGGAGAGCTTGAAGCGCGCCTGCAACTGCGTGCTCGCCTGCGGCGTGTCCGCCGCCGCGCGAATGAGCTTGATCACCTCGTCGATGTTGTCGACGGCAATCTTGAGCCCCTCGAGAATGTGCTCGCGGTCGAGCGCCTTGGTGAGATCGAACTGCGTGCGGCGAACGATGACTTCGTGGCGGTGCGTGATGTAGTGCTCGAGGAGCTCCTTGAGCGGCATCACCTTCGGCACGAGCTGCCCGGTGTTGACGTCCGGCACCAGCGCGAGGTTGATGACCCCGAAGGTGGATTGCATGGTGGTGTGCTTGTACAGCTGGTTCAGCACCACCCGCGGAATCGCATCGCGCTTCAGCTCGATGACGATACGCATGCCGTCGCGATCCGACTCGTCGCGCAGATCGCTGATCCCCGCGAGCTTCCCCTCCTTGGTGAGCTCCGCGATCTGCTTGACGAGATTCGCCTTGTTCACCTGATACGGAATCTCGGTGACGACGATCTGCGACTTGTTCGACGATTCCTTCTCCTCGATCACCGCGCGCGCGCGCATGACGATGCGGCCGCGCCCCGTCTCCTGGTAGTTGAAGATCCCTTCGCGGCCGTAGATGTAGCCGCCGGTCGGGAAGTCGGGACCCTTGATCAGCTTGCGAATGTCGCCGGTGGTCGCGTCGGGCTTGGCAATGAGGTGCACGACGGCGGCGATGACCTCGCGCAGATTGTGCGGCGGGATGTTCGTCGCCATTCCAACCGCGATGCCGGACGACCCGTTGACCACGAGATTCGGGATGCCGGCGGGAAGAACCTTCGGCTCCTGCAGCCGGTCATCGTAGTTCGCCTGATAATCGACGGTCTCCTTGTCGATGTCCGCGAGCAGCTCCATCGCGACCGGCATGAGCCTGGCTTCGGTATACCGATACGCCGCCGCGGGATCGCCGTCCACCGAGCCGAAGTTCCCCTGCCCATCGATGAGTGGATAGCGCAGCGAGAAATCCTGGACCATGCGCACGAGTGCGTCGTACACGCTCGAGTCGCCGTGCGGGTGGTACTTACCGAGCACATCTCCAACGACCGTCGCCGCCTTCTTGTATGGCCGTCCCGGAACCAACCCGAGCTCGTTCATCGCGTAGAGCACGCGGCGATGCACCGGCTTGAGCCCATCGCGTACATCGGGGAGCGCGCGCGAGACGATGACGCTCATCGAATAGTTGATGAACGACTCCTTGACCTCCGCGTCGATAAGGCGCGAGACGATGCGTTCCCGGTTGTTCGGAGCAGTCATGTGGCGGGGGTTACGGGAGGGAAATTCAGCACGCGGGCAGCACTGGAAATATACATTGCGAAGGCGGTGTCAGCAACCCGCGATGCACGATATAATCCATTTAGTCGCAACAACTTACGCGTGACCTTCAACCCGGCGCCGGATGGTCGTCATCGGCCGCTTCGTCTACCTCCTCGACCGCCTGCGATTCGCGCGCGGCCCTCTTCGTATTTTCCCACGCGATCGCCTCGCGCTCCGCGCGCAAACGCTGGTACCACTCGCGCGTGATCTCGCCCGCAAGCTCGCGGTTGCCGAGCCCGAAGGAGAGCGCGAACGCGAGCGCGAGCGCGCCGAAGATGATCGCGAATGCCGTCGTCACGATCTCGGTGGCGATGCCGAGCTCCTGCAGCGCCATGAAGATCGCGAGTATGATGACCCCCGCGCGTCCGACGCGCGCGAGCGTCGGACCGCCGGGAATGCTTCCGGCGGACGCCATCAGCAGCCCATCCACGAACTCGCCGAGCACGATGCCGACGAGGATGATGACGAGCGCCGCGATCACGCTCGGGATGTAGCTCACCAGCTCCGAGAACACATTGGTGAGCGAGGAGAGTCCGAGCGCGTGCGCCGCGACGAGGATCACGACGAACATCACGAACCAGAACGCGATGTTTCCGACGAGCCGCGACGGGGTGCGCCGCCGCCCCGTGCGTTCGACCGCGTCGAGCACGCCGCCCCGCTTGAGCCACCGGTTGATTCCGAGCTTGTTCAACCCGCGATCGAACGCCTTCTCGACGAGCTTCGCCAGCAGATAGCCGGCGAAGAGAATGACGAGCGCGCCGAGCAGGGCCGGGATGTAAAGCGCGAGTTGATCGAAGCTGCCCTGCAGGCGATCCAGAAATTCCACGGCACGCTCCCGGCGCATTGCCGGTTAAGGATGATCCCGCGTAGCGAACATGAGCCTCGCCGGCGCGAAGCTGCGCTTGTGCGAGCCGCTGCCCAGCTGGCCGTTGTCGTTGGATCCCCAACAATAGACGGTGTGGTTCACGGAGAGAGCGCAGCTGTGCGCCGTGCCCGACGACAGCGCGACGAACTTCGTGGAGCCCGCGATGGGCGCGGGCACCGTTGCATCGGCGGCGCGGCCCGCGAGCTGGCCATCATCATCCGCGCCCCAGCACTGCACGACGCCGTCCTTCGTGAGCGCGCAAGTGAAGTCGCGTCCCGCGGATACCGCCGTGTAGCGACCGTCGCCCATCACCGCCGTGGGGCCCAGGGGCTCGCGAAAGCCGCTGCCGAGCTGTCCGTGATCGTTCGAGCCCCAGCAATAGAGCACGCCGCCGGTGGTGATCGCGCAGCTGTGATTCACGCCCGTGGCGACCGTCGTGAAGCGCAGCGAATCCGCCGGTTGTCGCAGCGGCAGCGCACACTGCCCCGGTGCGCCATCCATCTCGCACGCATCCGCAGCCTCGACGCCGATCGCGCCGCCGTTGTCGAGACCCCAGCAGTAGAGCTTTCCCTCGGTAGTGATGCCGCAGCTGTCGTGCGCACCTGCGCTCACGAACGACCACGCGAGCTGCGGCGCCACCTGCCCCACCGGCGAATACTTGCTGAAGAGGCTGAGTCCGAGCTCACCGTGCCGGTTCTCGCCCCAACAATACAGCTTGCCGTCGGCGGTGATGGCGCAGTTGTGATTTTCACCGGTGGAGATCTTCACGAAGGGCGGCGCCTTCTGCATTCGATACGGTTGCGCAATCGTACCGAGTGTGTCGCTGCCGAGCTGCCCGGCGAGGCTCGAGCCCCAACAGTACGCGGCGCCATCGGTGGTGAGCGCGCAGCTGTGCGAGTGTCCGGCACTCACTGCCTTCCACTTCAGCCCTTCGCCCACCGCAACGGGGAGCGTCCGGTCAGCGGAGCCGCTGTCGCCGAGCTGTCCCTGATCGTTGCGCCCCCAGCAGAACAGCTCCGCACTCTCGGCGACGCCACAGGAGTGTGCGCCGCCGGCATCCACCATGCTGAACGACGGAGACGCCGTCATGGGCGGAGGTGCTTCTTCCGGCGGCGCGTCTCGCACGATGGGCTTTGGCGCCGCCGCCGGCGCCGCGACGGGCTTCGTCTTTGGCGGGGCATCCGTGGAGCACGCGAGCACGAGCGTCAGACCTGCGAGCTGCGACCAACGCATCACGATGTCCAGTCGGTTCGGGGGATCAATTTCTCGTTCCGCGCTTCACATCGAATATGGCGCTGCGCTTGCACTGCGGACAGATGAGCCACTCTCGGCGGCGCGCGTAGCCGAGGCCGAACGACCCGCCGCCGATCGGCCGCGTCGTGAGCGTGACGTCGCACCGGGGGCACGCCGGCGCGTCGCCAGCGATGATCGAGCCGCGGATGCGCTGCTGCTCCTCCGGGGTGTACTGCGCGTGGTCAGTCATCGCGCAGTCGCAACACGATCTTGCCGAATTGATCGCCGTTCGAGAGTCGTTCGTACGCTGCGCGCGCCTCGGCGAGCGGATACACGGCGTCTACCACCGGCACCAGCGCGCCTTCGCCAAGCGCCTGGACGACCGCGTCGACCTCGCGGTCGTTTCCCATCGTGGATCCCATGATCGTCCACTGGTGCCAGAAGAGCTTGCGCACATCCGTCTGCACCATTGGCCCGGAGGTAGCTCCGCACGTCACGAGACGGCCGCCTCTGCCGAGCACGCGCAGCGAGCGCTCCCACGTGGCCTCGCCGACGTCATCGAGCACCACGTGTACGCCGCGCCTGCCGGTTCGCTCGCGAACTTCGCGGACGACGTCGCCGGTGCGATGATTGAACGTCTCGTCCGCGCCGAGCTCGCGCGCGCGGCCGAGCTTCGCGTCGCTTCCGGAAGTCACCCACACGCGCGCGCCAATGCGCTTCGCGATCTGGAGCGCAGCGATGGCGACGCCGCCGCCGATCCCCCAGATGAGCATCGTTTCGCCGGGCTGCAGGCGCGCGCGAGTGACGACGAGGCGCCACGCGGTGAGCGTCGCGAGCGAAAAGGCGGCGGCCTGCTCCCACGAAACGCCCGGCGGCATGATGCGCAGATTGACGTCGGGAACGACGACCAGCTCCGCGGCAGTCCCCGGCAGCTGCTCGCCGAGCAGGCGGAAAGTCTCGCAGAGCGACTGCTCGCCGGAGAGACAGTAGGCGCAGGTGCGATCGCTGATGCCCGGATTGATCATGACGCGATCGCCTGGCGCGACCGACCGCACCGCATCGCCCACCGCGTCGACGACTCCCGCGCCGTCCGCGCAGACCACCCAGTTGGGACTCAGCGACGTTCCCGGGAGGCCGCGAAGCACGAACAAATCGAGATGATTGAGCGCGACGGCGTGCATGCGCACGCGCACGCTCGCGGGCGAGTCCAGCGCTGGAATCCGAAGATCGGCAACGACTTGCAGCTGCTCCAGCCCGCCGTGGGCGGAGACCGTGAGCGCTCGCACGCGTAGGGGCTCCCGTTATATTGAGAGTCGAATGCTAAGAGGCAGCGCCGCGACGAGCAACGCGATTTGCTCGACGCAGACAGCTCGAGTCTTCGACACTCCAATGAAGGCGGAATGATCTCGATCAAGGTGCCACCGCTCGGCGAATCGATCGTGGAAGCGACGATCGCGCGGTGGTTGAAGAAGGAAGGCGACGTCGTCGCGCAGAACGAATCGCTGGTGGAGCTCGAGACCGACAAGATCACGGTCGAGGTACCTGCGTTCAAAGCGGGCGTGCTGACGAAGCAGATGAAGAAGGAAGGCGACTCGGTGCAGGTGGGTGAGGAGATCGGTGAGATCGACGAGAGCGCGGGCTCGGTCGCGACCGCGCCGGCAGTGCCCGTCGAAGCCGCGCCGAAGCGCGAGGCACCCGCCGCGACGCCGGCTCCGAAGACCGCGCCGGTCGCCGCTGTTCCTGCGCCCGCACCGGCGCCCGCGACCGCGACCGCCAGCGCGCCGAAGACGTCTCCGGCAGTGCGCCGCATCGCCGCCGATGAGGGGATCGACCCCGCGCAGGTTGTCGCGAGCGGCGCCAGCGGTCGCGTGACGAAGGGCGGCATGCTCGCCGCTGCGGCGGCGGCGAGCACGGCGCCCGCGCCTCGGCCCGCTCCTGACGCGGCGAAGACGCCGGCGCCGGGGCCGAGCGCGGTCGCATCGCAGAACGGTCGCGAGACTCGCGAGCGCATGACGACGCGGCGGCGCCGCATCGCCGAGCATCTGCTCGAGTCGCAGCACGCCACCGCGCACCTGACGACGTTCAATGAAGTCGACATGTCCGCCGTTTCCGCCGCTCGTGAGCGGCTGCGCGACCGCATCGAGAAAGAGCACGGAGTCAAGCTCACGTACATGCCCTTCTTCGCGAAGGCGGCATCGCTTGCGCTCAAGGCTTTTCCCGCCGTGAATGCGCAGATCGATGGCGACTCCGTGGTCTACAAGCACTACGTGAACCTGGGCATTGCGGTTGCGGCGGATAATGGGCTCGTCGTGCCGGTGGTGAAGGACGCCGACCGGTTGTCGATGCTCGACTTCAGCCGTGCGCTCACCGCCGTCGCGAAGCGCGCGCGCGATGGCGCGCTCACGATGGATGATCTCACCGGCGGCAGCTTCACGATCACGAATGGCGGCGTGTTCGGGTCGCTCGTGTCGACGCCGATCTTGAACTATCCGCAGGTTGCAATCCTGGGGCTGCACAAGATTCAGGACCGCCCGGTCGCGATCGCCGGCAAGGTGGAGATCAGGCCGATGATGTACCTCGCGCTGTCGTACGATCATCGACTGGTCGATGGGCAGCAGGCGGTGCTCTTCCTCGTGCGGATCAAGGAGCTGATCGAGGATCCGGCGGCGATGCTCGTCGAGTGATCGCCCGCACCGCAGTACTGCCGTGACCGACAATCTCGAACCTGATGTGCTGATCATCGGCGGCGGCCCCGGCGGCTACGTCGCCGCGATCCGCGCGGCGCAGCTCGGCCTCAGCACCGTGTGCGTCGAGCGCGACAGCACGCTGGGCGGCACGTGTGTGAACATCGGCTGCATTCCGAGCAAGGCGCTGCTGGAGTCATCGCACCATTACGAGTTCGCGCGGGAGCGCGCGTCGACGCACGGGGTGATGCTCTCCGAGGTGAGGCTCGACCTGGGCGTGATGCAGAAGCGGAAGACGAGTGTCGTGGCGCAGAACACGCGCGGGATCGAATACCTGTTCAAGAAGAACGGGATCACGTGGGCGCGCGGGAGCGCGACGCTGCAGGCGGGGAAGGTGGTGGAGGTGCGGGGGGCGCCCCCCGAAGACAGTGTAACCGTCTACAAGCCCAAGTCCGTCATCATTGCGACCGGCTCCGTGCCGATTGCGCTCCCGTTCCTCCCCTTCGACGAAGATCGCGTCCTCTCGAATATCGGCGCGCTCGCGCTGGCGGAAGTTCCGGAGCGACTGATCGTCATCGGCGGCGGCGTCATCGGCGTCGAGCTCGGGTCGGTGTGGCGCCGGCTCGGCGCGAAGGTCACGGTCATCGAGCTTCTGCCATCGATCCTCGCTGGCTACGACGCCGAGATCGCGCGCGAGGCCGAGAAGACGTTCCGCAAGCAAGGCCTCGACATCCGGACTGGTGCCAGAGTCACCGGCGCGCGGCGCGAAGGCGACCGCATGCTCGTCGACGTCGAGAAGGATGGCGCGAGTGAGACGCACGAGGCGGACCGCGTGCTCGTTTCCGTCGGCCGCAAGCCCTCGCTCTCGGGCATCGACGCGAGTGCGCTGGGCCTCGCGCTCGGATCGCGCGGCGAGATCGCCGTCGACGATCAGATGCGCACCAATCTCCCCGGCGTGTACGCGATCGGCGACGCGGTGGGCGGCATGCTGCTGGCGCACAAGGCGGAGGATGAGGGGATGATCGCGGCGGAGGTCATCGCGGGGCAGAACTCGCACATGCACTACAACGCGATCCCGGCGGTCGTCTACACCACACCCGAGGTCGTGGCGGTGGGGCTCACCGAGGAGCAGGCGCAAGAGCGCGGCCGCGCGTACAAGGTCGGCAAGTTCCCGTACACCGCCAATGCGCGCGCGCGCACAGCGGGGGACGCTACCGGGTTCGTCAAGCTGATCGCGGATGCCGAGACCGACGAGCTGCTGGGCGCACATATCCTAGGACCGACGGCGTCGGAGCTGCTCGCGGAGCTGACACTCACGCTGGAATTCGGCGGCTCGAGCGAGGACATCGCGCTCACGGTGCATCCGCATCCGACGCTGAGCGAGGCGACGCGAGAAGCGGCGCTCGCGGTGTTGGGACGCGCGATCCACATCTGACGCGCGCTCGACTGTGCGCGAGCGACGATCGATCGTCCCCATCTCTCGCTCGCTGCTGGCACAGGCGCGGCTCATCGTCGAGCGCGCGTTGCACGACACGGCGTATCTCGACGGCGCGCTCGATGCCCTTCGCGCGGCGGTAGACGCGCCCGGCGCGGAAAGGCGCGCGCTCGCCTGCGTGCGCGATGAACGGATCGAGGGCGTGATCGTGTTCGGCTTCTTCGGTGGCGCCAATGGCGCGGGTCGCCTGCAGCTCGCGGTGGTTGACGAGGGATCGCGCCGAGCGCATGTCGGGCGGGCGCTCGCGGAAGAGGCGTTCGCGCTGCTGCGCTCCGAGGGGGCGCGCTTCGTGCTTGCCGAGCTTCCCGAGGATGAGCGCGCGCTGCCGGGTGCGCGCGCCTTTCTCGAGGCGCTGGAGTTTCGTCTCGAGAGTCGCGTCGAGGATTTTTTCCGCGACGGTGTGGCGCTGGCGTTCATGCGCCGCGATCCCGCCGCTGGCTAGCGGATGCACAAAGGGGAGGAGCGACTGCTCCTCCCCTTTGGGACTGCGATCACTCCGCCTGCGTCAGCGCGGCGGCGTCTTGGTCGGACGGGTGCTGGGAACGCGCGTGGTATCGAGCGGCGCGACGTTCATCGTCGAGTCGGTGTGATTACGCGTCGCTTTAGTCGTGTCGGAAACGGTCGTCTTCTTCTTGGTGTAGATGCTGCCGTTCGCCGTGTCGATCTTGGTCGAATCGGTGCGGATGCGCGTCGTCGAATGCGTCGTATCCTGTGGCACCGTTGGCGTCGTGCCCTGCGCGTGCGCTACAGCCGGTACAGCCATGATTGCGGCGGCGGCGATGATTTTGAAGAACATGTCTACTTCCTCCAGCTCTGCGGTTCATCCATCAGGTCAACTCCGCGCCGAAGAACGTGCACGAAGAACTCACAACCCAAGTTAGCAAGTCGCAGACCTGCGGAAGTCAAACGCGCGACAAAACGAGTCAAAAAAAAGCTGCCGGCCTCAGAGTGTGAGGCCGGCAGCGGTCGTACTGTGATGCAGATTACCGAGCGCGCAGCACTGTCGCGCCAACGGCAACTCCGATCGCAATGGCACCAGCAGCCGCCGCGATCGCGACAGCAGGAGTCAGCGAGAAGGACCGGTTGTACCACGGCTCGGTTACGGCCGGGGCAGCGGTGGGAAGCGCCTCCATGATGCGCTCGTGCAGATGCACGGGCGTGGTCATTTGACGACGCACTTGCACTTCACGATCGAGGCGAAGCCAGAAGTCCACATCGCGCGACGCATCGCTCTGACGAACAGCGCTCTCCGAAAGCTCGCCGTCCAGCCAGGCATGGATCGCCGAGGGCGTCTGCTGCCCCGTGAGCGGTACTTCACGATCGGTGATCGGACGCGCCGGCATGTCTCCAGACTTGGGAGCCGATGGGTTCCGATACTCTCTGGGATCCAGGTTGTCTTGCATCACGCGTACTTTTCCTCAAGAAGAGCCTGGAGCGCCTCACGCGCGCGGTGGACGCGCATCTTAAGTGCTCCGACGGTGGTAGTCAGCAAATCGGCCATCTCTTCGTACGAACGACCTTCGACGTGCTTCATCACGAACGCTTCACGAAGCGATGGCGCCAATTGCATGAGCGCGGTATCCAGATCACTCCGTAACTCCGTGCGGTCGAGCTCTTCGTCCGGCGTCGAAAACGAAGAGGGCTGATCGTCCTCCTCGTAACTCTGGTGCGTGCGGCGAATGTTCTTGAGCCAGTCCTTGCACCCATTCGCCACGATCCGGAATATCCACGCATCGAACCGTCCGTGCACTTCTGCAAGATGCTGGTACGCCTTGATGAACGAGGCCTGGAGAATATCCTCTGCCACATCAGGACTTCCTGTCATCCCGAGCGCGTGTCTGAACAACGGATCGCTGTAACGTCCGATCAACAATCCGAACGCGTTGCGATCGCCCTGTAGCACACGCCCAATTACGTCGTGATCCGCTTCGAGCGGATCGATCGGTCGCGGCGCTGTCACCGTGGTCTTCACGACGCTAGTGTAACGCTTTGAGCGCCCTCCGGACAGCCCCGTAAGAGGCGACTGCAATCGTGCGAGGGTGGCCATGCATCAGAGACGAATTGCCCTCGTGCGGGTAACGGTAAAGTCACGTCACCGAAGACGCACATGATAGAGTAGTTCACGGACTAAATCTCCCTGGTAAACACGACCGACTCTGTCGCTATCTGACCGATAGCGGCGATAGGCGCGCGAGAAGCGCTGCACCGTTCCAACCCTGGTCGCTCCCGCAAGCACGTCGCGAAGGTCGCGCTCGCTTAGGAGGCCCTCCGAATTGTAGCTGACCAGCGCGTGGCGCGCGCCCGTGGCCGCGAGGAGGCCTGCAAGTGCGGCCCCCGCCTTCCGCGGCGAGCACCAGTCGCTCCGCTGCCCGTCCCCGGCGACGAGGCCGGTCTTCCCTCGCAGCACAGGGGTGGCGTCGAACCACCCGCGCGCGATCACCTCGGGAACATGATAGTAGCCGGAGTATTGGCGCGCGTTGTACGGCGGATCGATGTAGAGCAGCTCGACCTCGCCCGCCGTCGCGGCGACGATGGTTGCGTCGGCACGGTGCGCGGTCGAGCCGCGCGGGCCGTGCTGTGGGATCTCCGGCTCGAGCGTGATGGCGCGCCGCGCATTCGACTGCCAGCGCTTGATGTACGCCGCATACACCCCCGCCGTGTTCGCGACGCGATCCGCTCCTTCGATAAGTGCCGCCAGGAGCACGTAGTACGCATCATCCTGGATGAGCCCCGACGACCACCACTCGTGAAGCCGCCGGCGGATCGCGTCGATGCGGTCGGCATTCTCCTGCGTGAAATACATCCGCCCGCCCGCCGGCGCGAAGTGCGTGCCGATGAAGCCGCGCTCGACATCCACCCAGCGAGCGAGGTATTCGCTGATCGCGCCGAGCGCACCGGTGCCGGCAATCGATTTTCGGAAGGAGGGCGAGCGCAGCGCGCGCCGCAGCTCCGAATCCCCGGCGCGAACGGCGGCGAAGCTCGGCGACCGCTGTGCGACGACGTACGCGCGCTGGAAGACGTACGAGTACGTCATCAGATCGCTCGAGGCCACGCGCCACCCCGCTTCCTTGAGCGCGCGCCCGACGGCGGCCGTGCCGGAGAATGCATCATGGGCGGTTTTCGGAGAGAGCCCGAGCCGCTCGACGGTGCCCATGAGAAATGGAAGGAGGCGGGTCTTGTTGCCGATGTAGCGCATCCGTCAGGACGGCGGCGAAAAGGCGGCCCACCCGCGCGCACGGATCTCCGCGCCATGCTCGTCGAGTTTCGGCGGCGGCATCCGGACCGTTCCCGGCACGCTCGGAGCGACGCCCGTCTGCGCGGAACAGTCGACATCGCGCAGCGACTCGAGCACCGTGCGCACGACACCGCACGGCACGCCCGCCGCATCGAGCAGCGCGATCCAGTGCGCGGCCGTTTGCTCGGCGATGCGCGCCGACATGGCCGCGATCACGCGTTCGCGCCCAGCGATGCGGCCGGCGTTGGTGCGAAGGCGCGGATCGTTCGCGACGTCGTCGAGCGCGAGCGCGCGTGCACAGGCGCTCCACTGCGAGTCGTTGCCGACGGCGATGACGAGCGGGCGGTCGCTGGCGTCGAAGAGCTCGTAGGGAACGAGATTCGGGTGTGCGTTCCCCCAACGGCGCGGCTCTTCGTTCGTGACGAGCGCATTCTGGGCGACGTTCACCAGCGCCGCGGTGGCGCTCGCGGCGAGCGAGACGGTGACGTGTCGCCCGCGTGCGGAGCTCGCACGAGCCACCAGTGCGGCGAGGATCGCGATGCAGGCGTCCTTACCGGCGACGACGTCCGCGAGCGCGACGCCGACTTTCATCGGCGCACCATCCGGATCGCCCGTGATCGCCATCCATCCCTGCTCGGCCTGGACGACGAAGTCGTAGCCGGCGCGATCGCTCCCGGGACCAAAGCCCGTGATCGTGCACCAGATGAGCCGCGGATGCTCGGCCAGAATCGCGGGGACGTCGAAGCCGTTTCTGGCGAGCATTCCTTGCTTGAAGTTGTCGACGACGACGTCGGCGCTGGCGATCAGGGAGTGGATGAGCTCGCGATCGATCGCGCTGGAGAGGTCCGCGGCGACGCTCTTCTTGTTGCGGTTGACGCTGAGGTAGTAGGCGCTTTCGCCGGAGTCGCCAAAGGGAGGACCCCAGCCGCGGGTGTCGTCGCCGGAACGGGGACGCTCGACCTTGATGATGTTTGCGCCGAGATCGCCGAGGAGCATGGTGGCGAGGGGGCCGGCGAGGACCCTAGTCAAATCGAGCACGTTGATACCGCGAAGCACTATTTGGCTGTATACTAGGGTTATAATGCCGTTATGCTGTCTTGACAATTATCAGTCATTAGCGTACTTTGACGCGGGCTTGCCTTGTGACGCGAGACCGAATTGCCCCGGTTACTCCTTGCATAGCTACCGCAAGATCATATACTTACCCTCCGAAATCGCTTGGCGGTACGATTCGCCACCGTATACAATGCTACATATAGATTGTGGGCCCCTCGGGCCCTCCACATTCGCGCACTCGGAGTGCGACCCTCCATGGCCGACAAGCCACTGACCGCCGATACAAACGCCCCGCTCGCGGATGCCGGGGCGCCTGCCGCTCCGGTCGCACCCCGCCGCCCGCCCGGTCATCGCAGCACCGATGTGCGTGACACCGTGGCCGAGATGGCGGCCCGCGCGCAGGAGATCAGTCAGGAGGCGGGAAGCAAAGTCGCCGCGGCCATGAAGGATGTGATCGGCGCCGCCGCCGGACTCGCCGGCTTCGCGATCGAGAGCGCTCGAGACCTCGTGCAATACATGGTACGCCGTGGGCAGATGACGCAGGAAGAAGCGGACAAGCTCATGCGAGAGGCCGAAGACGCGTACTCGAAGCGTCCGAAACCACCAGCGCCTCGCGTCACCGATGTGCCCAAGGTAGCGGCGAGGGCGATCGAGCCTCCGGCGCACGTCGGGCACGCTCCTCACGCGGCGCACGCATCGCATTCCGCGCCCGCGAAGAAAGCGGCCCCCGCAAACAAGACCGCGAAGCCCGCGGCCAAGCCCGCGGCCAAGCCCGCGGCCAAGTCCGGCGGCAAGTCCGGCGGCAAGTCCGGGAGCAAGTCCGGGAGCAAGTCCGTAAAGGCTGCGCCGAAGAAGGCGAGCAGGCCCGCGAGCGCCGCATCGCGCCCGAAGCCCAAGGCAGCCGCGAAGAAAAGGAAGTAACACGACGCGCGGCCCACGGAGCTCACCCGCGGCGCGACGCGATCCACTCCAGCAGGTCGTGTACCGCCGCCGGGTCGCGCAGTCTGACCTCGGCGGCGCTTTCGGCTTGCCCGCTCTCGTCGACGCGAATCGTCACCGCCCGCGGTGATCGCGCGCGCAGCGATCTGAACGCATCTTCGTCCGTGCGGTCATCCCCGGCGAACAGAATCGACGCATCCTCGGCGAAGCCGTGCAGGCGCTCCCCCATCATCACGACCGCGGTGCCCTTGTCGATGTGCGCGACCGGACGCACCTCCACGACTTCCTTGCCATCCGTCATGCGCAGCCGCAGCCCGAGCGCGATGCGCTCCACCTGCGCGCGCAGCGGTGGAACCGCGTCGCGCGCGGCGAGCCTGTAGTGCACGGTTAGCGTCCAGCGTTTGTTCTCGAGCCGGGCCCCCGCCACCGCAGCCACGATCGGCTCGAGCTCGCGAGCGGCCTGCGTGATCGCGGCCGACTGGTCCGCGAGATCGGGGTCCGTCTCGAGCTCGCCCGTGGGGGTCACGATCTCGAAGCCGTGATTGCCGACGGTCCATACGCCATTCACGCTGACGAGCCCGCGCGCATCGTTCGCCGCGCGACCGGAGACGAGCACCACGTGCACGCCCCGGCTCGCCACGAGGCGCTCCAGCACGGCGCGCGTGGCCGGCGCGACCGCCGCATCTTCGGGTCGCGGCGCGATGGGGGCCAGCGTGCCGTCGACGTCGAGCATCGCAACGAGAGGAGTGCCGCCGAGCCGCGCCTCGATCTCGGGCGACACGGCGACTTGTGCGCCACTCACGCGACGCCACTCTCGGGCTCGCGCTCCGTGATGATGTCCTGCGCGCGCGTGAGCACGGCAGCGAGCCAGTCGAAGATCGTGCGCTCGTGGAGCTGGCGACGCATGCGATGCATGCGAACGCGCCGCTCGCCCTCGCTCATGTGCAGCGCGCGCCGAATTCCTTCCACGAAGCCGTCGAGGTTGAACGGATTGATGAGCACCGCGCCGTCGATCTCCTCCGACGCACCCGCAAAGCGGCTCAGCACGAGCACGCCGCGCTCCTCGGTCTGGCACGCGATGAACTCCTTGGCGACCAGATTCATCCCGTCCTGCAGCGAGGAGATCAAACAGAGATCAGCGGCGCGGTACGCGCCCGCGAGCATGTCCGCGCTCACGTTCTCGTGGATCAGCACGATCGGGTGCCACGTCGCCGTCTTGAATCGCTCGTTGATCTCGACGACTGACGCGAGCATCTCCTCTTCGAGCGCGCGATAGGCCGGGAGCTCCGAGCGCGACGGCGTCGCGACCAGCAGGAAGGTGAACGTCTCGCGCATTTCCGGGTGCCGCTCCCAGAGCTCGCACAGCGCCCGCAGCCGCTCTGGGATTCCCTTCGTGTAGTCCACGCGATCGACGCCGAGTCCGAGCCGCTGCCCATTGGACGCGTATCGCTTGCGGAGTCGCTCGACGAGGGCCGTGCTCTCGGGCGTGTTCGCGAGCTGCTCGTAGCGCTCCACATCGATGCTGATCGGAAAGATCGCGACGTCGATCCGGCGGCCGTCGTAGTGCACCGCGAGCGTGTCCGCATCGATCTCGGCCTCGGGGACCAGCTCCGCGACACAGCCGAGAAAGTTGAGTGCGTACCGCTCCGTGTGAAACTCGATGAGATCGTTGCCAAGGAGTCCGCGCAGCAGCGCTTCATCGACGCCGGTGGGAAGAAGCCGCAGAATGTCCGCGGGAGGAAACGGGATGTGCCAGAACTGGTGGATGAGCGCCGGTTGCGCAAGCTCGCGCAGCATCTCCGCCGCAAGCGCGAAGTGATAGTCCTGGATCCAGACGATCGGTTTCTTCGGGGAGCGTCGAACTTCGTCGGCGACCGCGTGCGCGAACTTCGCGTTCACTTCCTGATAGATGTTCCAGTAGTCGGTGCGATATTCGAAGTGCTGCACGAGCATGTGGCAGAGCGGCCAGAGCGAGCGGTTCGAGAATCCCATGTAGTAGCCGTCCACTTCCGCATCCGAGAGGAACACGCGGCGAAGCGTGTACCCATCCTCGCCGGGTGGCACGCGCAGACGTCCCTCGCGATCCGCCGTCTCGGCGTCCGCGGAGCCGGAGCCCCACGCGACCCACACGCCATCGGTCGCCTGCATGGTGGGGTCGAGCGCGGTGACGAGACCGCCAGGCGGGCGACGCACTTCGACGCCGATCTCGCCGCGCCGATGCTCGTACGGCTCGCGGTTGGAGAGGAGAATCAGTGTGCGATTTGCGAACGAGCGAATATCTGGCATATGCCGCCTGGGGCGCACGAGACGTGCCGATTGCCCGATTGTCGGGCTGGCGGTCGTCACCGCACACGATAGCTTTGGGCTGCTGTTCCCCTCCCCTCGCATGCGCGACTACAATATGTACAACTTCCGGCGTGTCGCACTCCTTTTCGGCACCGCCGCCTCGATCGGCGTCCGCGGCTCCGGCGCGCGAGGATTCGTGCACGGTGTGATAGTCGCACCGGTGCGGGCATCCGGGAAGTCGACGGCTCTCGATCGTTCGGGCTGAACCGTGCGGCAGGTCGTCGCGCAGGCGCCTGTGCGCATCGATTTCGGTGGCGGCTGGACCGATGTCCCCCCGTACACAGTGGAACAGGGTGGGTGCGTGTGCAACCTCGCGATAGCGATGCACGCGCGTGCAACGCTCGGCGACCGTGCATGCGGCGTCGAGGTATCGATGGAGAATCACTCCGCGCGTGCCGAGCGGGCAAGCCTCCTGCAGGCCGATGGCGACGCGGCACTCGCGGTGACGGCGCTGCGTCGAGCGGGCCTCGAGAATGTGCGCCTCGACATCGCGAGCGATTTTCCCCGCGGCGCCGGACTTGGCGGATCATCCGCCGCTGGTGTCGCAATCGCTGCCGCGATTGCGGAATGGCGACGCGAATCGGCCTCTCGCAGCGAGCTCGCGATGCGAAGCCGGGCGTTGGAGGTCGAGGAGCTCGGCATCGCAGGCGGATTCCAGGATCACTATGCGGCCGCGTACGGCGGAGCCCTCGGACTGCGCTTCGGCTCCGAGACCGAGGTCGAGCAGATCCCCCTGTCCAACCGGCTCGTGGCGGCACTCGAGAGGCAGTGCATCGTCGCCTACACGGGTGCCTCGAGAATCTCCGGCCCGACCATCACGGCAGTTCTCGACGCGTATCGCGACCGCGTGCCAAGAGTCGTCAACGCACTCTCGCGAATGCGCACGCTCGCCGAACTGATGATCGAGGCGTTGAAGCGCGAATCGGTGGACGACCTGGGCTTGCTGGTAGCCGAACATTGGGAGCACCAGCGATCGCTGCACGAAAAAATCCCCACTCCGTTGATCGATCAGATCCTCGAGGTGGCGCGCTCGCACGGTGCCCTGGGAGGAAAGGCGCTGGGAGCCTCGGGTGGTGGATGCGTACTGATCATCGCGACCGCGGAACGCTTCGCCGAGGTGCGCGAGCGGGTGTCGTCGCTCGCCCGCATATTGCCTTGCAGCGTGACCCGGCAGGGAGTATCCGCAATTCCGATTGAAGGTTGAGGGCCATGGCATGGCAGAGCTGACGACCGACCAATACGACCGGCTGGAGCGCGCGGTTATCGACAAGAAGCGCATCGTCGTCTACCGGCGAGGGACGGAGTACATCGTCATCCCCCACCGGCTGCATCTCATCGATGGCCGCGAGCGCATCGAGGCGGTACATCCGACCACCGGAGACTTCATCATCATCTATCTCGATGAGATCGACTCGTTGCAGGTGATCAACTAGATGGCGAGCGTCACCAACTGCCTGCTCGCGGTCTATGCGGACGAATCGTGCCTCGGCAACGGGCGCGAGGGATCGAATCCGGGGGGCGCGGGCGGGCTGATCGAGCTCGCGCATCCGAGAACCGGGGATCTCGTGCGGCGCGACTTCTGGCTGTCGGAGAAGGCAACGACGAACAACCGCATGGCGCTGCGCAGCGCGATCGAGGCGATCGATATCGCGTCGTCGAAGAAGTGGAACTGCGTGGTGGTGTTCACGAGCGACTCCAAGTACCTCATCGATGGGATGACGTCGTGGGTGCACGATTGGGCTCGGCGCGGCTGGAAACGAAAGGGGGGCGAGATAGGGAATCTCGAGCTCTGGCAGGAGCTGGTGGATGTCGCCGCCAACCACCGCGTGGAGTGGCGGTGGGTGCGCGGGCACGACGGCCATCCGCAGAATGAGTATGCGAACATGCTCGCGACCCGCGCTGCGGCGCAGCAGGACGAGTCGAAGGGTGCGGTAGACTCGGGCTTCGAGGCATGGCTGGCGAGCGAGCGTGAGCGCGGGCGGATGAAGCTCGATCCCTCGCCGCTCCCCGAGATGCGGTCGTTTCGGGAGGCGCGATCGTTACCGCGTGGCGAGACGGACAGTCTGTTCTAGACTATCATTCCCCCTCGGAGCCGTCTCATGTTCAAGCCTTTCCTATTGATCTGCGCAGGGCTGGTGTTTGGTTATTATGCCGGATTCAACGATGCACAAGACCACACGGAAAACCTCGGCTCCCGCCTCATTCATCGTGTCGGCGGCGACAGCAGGGAGCGCGTGTCCACGGATGTCGACAAGCAAATGGAGCAGGTTGGGAAGCCGTGACGGATTCTCGCTGACAACTTCATCCCGGGTTTTTGTTTGATTGTGCGCGCCAGACCGATCACGCTCAGTGTCCTGATCCCCTGCTACAACGAAGCCGCCACCATCGACCGCACGCTCGATGCGGTGCTGGCCCTCGGTGATCGGATCCTCTCCGATGGAATACAGATCCAGATCGTCGCCGTCGATGACGCATCGAAAGACGCGACGTTCGAGCGCCTCACCGAACGAGCGAGCGCCTCGGACGGACGAATGCTGGTCGCGCGGCATCAGGTGAATCGCGGCAAGGGGTCGGCAATCCAGACCGCGCGCGAGCACGCGACGGGCGACGTCGCGATCATCCAGGATGCGGACCTCGAGTATGACCCCGGCGACATCCCCGCGGTGATCAGGCCGATTCTCGAGGGACACGCCGACGCCGTCGTCGGCACGCGCTTCGGCGCGGGCTCGCATCGCGTGCTCTACTTCTGGCACCGCATGGGAAACGGAGGGCTCACGCTCCTGTCGAACATGTTCACGAATCTGAACCTCACCGACATGGAAGTGGGATACAAGGCGTTCACCGGGCGCACGCTCAAGACGATGCACCTGACGAACCCGCGCTTCGGGATCGAGCCCGAGATCGTCGCGCGCCTCGCGCAGATGGGCGCGCGTGTATACGAGGTGCCGATCAGTTATCATGGACGAACGTACGCCGAGGGGAAGAAGATCACGTGGAAGGACGGCGTCGCCGCATTCTTCCATATTTTTCGGGCACGAATTTCATCGTCCAAACAGCAGCAGCTCCCGCCTGAGTGACACAGCACATGGATGACCTCGATCGGCTCGTTCGGCGGCTCGTTCAAAATGTTCGCAACAGCCACCCGCAGTATCTGAGTCAGCCGGTGGAAGTGTCGGAGCTGTATCAGACGCTCATTCCGTATCGGCACAATCGCACCGAGCTCGAGATCGAGACGAATCAGGACTACGAGGCGGCGCTCTGCCAGCTGCTGTCGGGTGAGCGCGGCTACACGACCGGTGATCCGGCACTGCAGAATGCGATGCGCAAGGAGCTCGCATCGCCGAATCCGAACACCGCCATCTTCCGCGACTACGCGGCCGCTCGTGTGACGCTCACGGCGGAGGCGGTACGCCACTTCGCCGACTCGCCAACGAGCATTCAGCGCGGCGCCCAAAGCTCGACGCCGCGCGCCCCGTCGGTGTCATCGAATGCGAGCACCGCCGCCGGTGCGTGCCGCTATTGCGGAGGGTCGCTTCCGGACGGCCGGCGAGTGATGTTCTGCCCGAGCTGCGGGCAGAATCTCATGGTGCAGCGGTGCCCCGCATGCGGAACGGAGCTCGAGATCCATTGGAAGTACTGCATCACCTGCGGCCGCGGAGTCGCCGCCACGTGACGCGCGCAGCGCGGCGAGGCTGAGTCGTGCCCCACACACTCGCGGTCATCGCCGGCGATGGCATCGGCCCCGAAGTCGTCGGCGAAGCGCTCAAGGTGCTGGACGCCGTCGAGGCGCAGCACCATCCCGGCGTCGTCGTCGAGCAACTCCCGTGGGGAGCCGAGCACTATCTCCAGACCGGCATCACGATTCCGCCCGAGGAGATGCGGCGACTCGGCCGCGATGTGAGCGCGATCCTGGTGGGCGCGCTCGGCGACTCCCGGGTGCCCGACAACGTGCATGCGCGCGACATTCTCCTCGGGATGCGCTTCCAGCTCGACCTCTACGTCAACGAGCGCCCCGCGCGGCTGTTCGACGACCGCCTGACGCCGCTCAAGGGAAAAACCGTTCGCGACTTCGATCTCGTCGTCTTCCGCGAGAACACGGAGGGACTCTACGTGAGCGTGGGCGGCGCGTTCAAGGTGGGCACGCCGGACGAGATCACGATCGCCGAGGAGCTGAACACGCGGAAGGGAGTCGAGCGGATCATTCGCCACGCCTTCGCGTGGGCGCGCGCGCACGGAAAGACTCGAGTGACGATGGCGGACAAGGCGAACGCGATCGCGGCGCATGGGCTCTGGCGACGTGTGTTCGAGGAGGTTGGCGCCGAGTACGCGGACATGAAGCGCGACACGCGCTACATCGACGCGATGGCGATGGACCTCGTCCGCACGCCGGAGGCGTTTCAGGTGATCGTCACCGGAAATCTGTTCGGCGACATCCTCTCCGATCTCGCGTCGATCCTCGTGGGCGGACTCGGGATCGCGCCGAGCGCGAATCGGAATCCGGGGCGCGTCACGATGTACGAGCCGGTTCACGGGAGCGCGCCCCTGCTCGTCGGGAAGGATATCGCCAATCCGATGGCGGCGATTCTCTCGCTCGCGATGATGCTCGAAGGAGTCGGTGAGGATGCGGCCGCGGCCGCTGTCGAGCGCGCGGTGCGCGCGGCTATCTCCGCCGGCGTCGGCACGCCGGACATCGGCGGTACGCTGGGGACGCGCGCGGTAGGCGACTGGATCGCGGCGCACGTGCGCGCGGGCTGATTCCTGGCAGTTCCCCCGGTCGAGGGAGGTGGTCATCTTTCGAGACTCACCACCGTTCGGGGACTCCAGTGGGCACACAGGGCACCAACCGCGACATCGTCTTCCTCTCCGGCGTACGAACGCCGTTCGGCACCTTCGGCGGCGCACTCAAGGATTTCAGCGCCATCGATCTCGGCGTATTCGCCAGCAAGGCGGCGATGGACGCGGCGCACGTCGAGCCGAAGGAGATCCAGCACGCGATCTTCGGCAACGTCATGCAGACGACGTCCGATACCATCTATTATGCTCGCCACGTCGCGCTGAGGTCCGGAGTGCCGCAGGAAGTGCCGGCGCTCACCGTGAACCGGCTCTGCGGCTCGGGCTTTCAGGCCGTGGTGAGTGGCGCGCAGGAGATTTTGCTCGACGAGGCCGAGATCTGTCTCGTCGGCGGTGGCGAGTCCATGTCGCAGGCGCCACACATCGCGCGCGGCATGCGCTGGGGACTTTCGCTCGGCAAGAGTCCCGTGCTCGAGGACTCTCTGTGGGAAGGGTTGAAGGATCCGTACGCCGGTCTGGCGATGGGCGACACCGCGGAGAAGCTTGGCGAGCAGTTCAGCGTCGACCGGCTGTGCAGCGATGAGTTCGCGCATCGCTCCCAGATGCTCGCGCGCGATGCGTGGGCGACGGGCATCTATGCGGACGAGGTCGTCGGCGTACCGGTGCGCAACCCGAAGACGAAAAAGGAAGAGATCTTCGCGCGCGACGAGCACATGCGCCCCGAGACGACCAAGGAGGGGCTCGCGAAGTTGCGAACGGTGTTCAAGGAGGGTGGACTCGTCACGGCTGGAAATGCGTCTGGCATCGGCGACGGCGGAGCGGCACTCGTGATCTCGAGCGCGGAGTACGCGGAGCGCACGGGGAAGAAGCCGCTGGCGCGGCTCGTGTCGTGGGGCACGGCGGGCGTCGATCCCACCATCATGGGAATCGGCCCGGTGCCGGCATCGCAGATCGCGCTCAAGAAGGCCGAGATGACGCTCGACCAGATCGACCTCGTCGAAGTGAACGAGGCGTTCGCGAGTCAGGTGTGCGCAGTCGAGCGGTCGCTCGGTCTCGATCGCAACAAGCTGAACATCCACGGCGGCGCGATCGCGCTGAGTCACCCGCTCGCGGCGTCGGGCGCGCGCATCTGTGCCCATCTGTTGCACGCGCTGAAGGCCACGGGGAAGCGGTACGGGCTCGGCTCCGCGTGCATCGGCGGCGGACAGGGGATCGCGGTGATCATTGAATCTCTCGAGGCGTAGTCGCGCCGCGGCGGTGAGCGCAGTCCTGCTCGCCGCCGGTTGTTCCGGGCTCGTTGGCGCAAACACGAAGCCCGAAGTGGAGCCGGTGGCTGCGCCGCCGAGCATCAGCCAGGAAGTCGTCGGGCAGACTCCGTGGCCGGTGAAGACGCGCTACGTCGTGGATCTGTGGCTGCACGGTTACGCCATGCTGGTCGCGGACACGTCGCGCACGCCACCGTTCCGGCGCGATTATCGCGACGCCATGATCGTCGCGAAGAACAGCCGCAACATCACCACCCAGCTCGATGACAGCGCGGATGCCCTGCGGCACGGGCTGCGGTTGAATCCGCGCCTCCTCGAGGGCGCGCGCCTCGCGCTCCGCGAGGGCAGTTGGGAGGAGATGGGAAACGACATCGCGGCCTTTCTCACGGCCGGCGAAGACGCGGCCTCGGGAAAGAAGCGCCCGTCGGTGCTGTCGACGTGGAAGCGGGCGCCTCACCCAGCCGAGGAAACCACCGACATGATGGCTGCGCTCGGAGCCGTGTATCGCACGGAGACCGATCGCGCGTGGCTCAAGATGTTCGCGCTCTCGCTCACGGACGAGCACTCGAAGTTCTACGAGCGCTACTGGCGCGAGCATCAGCACGCACTGCGGCCTGCGCTCGCCGCCGTCGACAGCGAATTTTCGCAGCGGTACCTGAAGCAGCTCCGCAGCTATCTCCGCGGTGTGCAGCTTCCCACCGGCGAGATCGTGCTGAGCCTTCCGCTCGGCGGCGAGGGCCGCAGCATTGTCGAGGGGCAGCATTCGATCGCGATTGGCTTTCCGTCGAGCGCGGACTCGTCGCTCAATGCCGTATACGAGTTCGCGCACGAGGCAATCGGCATCGTGGCGGAGGAAGCGGTGCGCGAGCGCATCTCGCCTGCCGAGTTTCGAGCGGGAGCCGCGGCGCAATACGAGAGTTCGGCTAAGGTTCGCGGCGGCGCGATGCTCCTGCAGCGCGCGATCCCGGAGCTCGTCGACGGCTACGAGCGACACTATCTCTCGGAAGCACGCGTACGGGTATCTGGAGGCGATGTCGACTCCGTGTTCGTGCGCGCGTTCCCTCTCAGGCAGTCGATCATCGACGGCATGGACCAGCGGCTCGATGCAGTGATGAAGGCGGCCGACTGATGGCGGACGAGACCAAGCCCGTGCCGCCGCCCGCAGCGGCGCCCGCCCCGGCGGCGCCAGGCGCGCCGGTGCCCCTCGAGCGAGCGGCGCTCGAACGAGTGCTCGCTCGCGCGGCCGAGCTCCAGGCACAGGAGGCGGATCCCGGCGAGCTGACGCTGACCGAGGCGCAAATCCTCGACGTCGGCAACGAGGTGGGGATTCCCGCGAAGCATCTGCGCCAGGCGCTCGCCGAGGAGCGGTCGCGCATCGAGGTGCCGGTCGAGCGCGGACGCCTGGCGGCGCTCTTCGGCGCTGCAACGGTCTCCGCGAGCCGGACGGTGCGGGGAACGCCCGCCGAGCTCTTCGACCGGCTCGATGAAGCGATGCAGCGCGAGGAGTCGCTGCGGATAAAGCGCCGCTTCCCGGATCGCATCGCCTGGGAGCCGCGCGGCGGGATGGCGACGGAGTTTCGCCGCCTGCTCAACGTCGGTGGACACGGCTATCGGCTCGCGCGCGCCGAGGAGGTTTCGGCGACGGTGATCGCGGTGGACGCCGAGCGCTCCATCGTGCGGCTCGACGCGAGTCTCGCGAACGTGCGCTCCCAGCGTCTCATGGGTGGCGGCGGCGTGATCGCAAGCGGCGGAGTGGCCACCGGAATTCTCCTCGCGCTCGGCGTTATGGCCGGCGTGGCGGCGTTGCCGGTGGCGGCCGGCCTCGTGGCCGGATATTTCGTCGCGCGGAGCCATGGACCACAGGTCGCGGGCGCGCAACTCGCACTCGAGCAGATGCTGGATCGCCTGGAGCGCGGAGAGCTTCTGCGTCCGTCGCTACTCTCGGCGATCACCGCGAGCGCCGGACTTCGCTGGCCCTGATCGTTCTACCTTTCCTTCTCCTTTCTTCGACCAACAAATGACAACGATTGCGACCGTCGGCGTGCTCGGCGGAGGACTCATGGGCTCGGGCATCGCGCAGGTGGCGGCGCTGAACGGCTTCAAGACCATCGTGCGCGAGGTCGATGACGCGTCGACGAAGCGCGCGCGCGCGAGCATCGAGAAGTCGCTCGCCAAGGCGATCGAGAAGGGGAAGCTCACGGAGCAGGCGCGCGCGGAGACGATGGGCCGGCTCACCTTCACGACCTCCGTTGCCGAGCTGGCGACCGCCGACATTGTGGTCGAGGCCATTGTCGAGGATCTCGACCTCAAGAACGCGATCTGGAAGGAGCTCAACACGCTGTGCCCGGCGCACACGATCTTCGCGTCGAACACCTCGAGCCTCACGATCGCCGCGATGGCGGCGGTGAGCGGGCGCGGCGACCGGATGGTCGGGCTGCACTTCTTCAACCCGGTGCCGGTGATGAAGCTCGTCGAAGTCGTGAAAACCGTGACGACGAGCGACGAGACCTTCACGCGCGCCTTCGAGTTCGCGAAGAAGCTCGGCAAGGAGCCGATCGCGGCCAAGGACAACTCGGGGTTCGTCGTGAACCTGCTGCTCGTCCCCTATCTCCTGGACGCCATCAACGCGCTGGAGCACGGCGTCGCGAGTGTCGAGGACATCGACAAGGGGATGATGCTCGGCACGGGCTACCCGATGGGTCCGTTCACGCTGCTCGATTTCGTCGGCCTGGATACGACGTACAAGATCGCAGAGATCATGTTCGACGAATATCGCGAGAAGCGGTATGCGCCGCCGCCGCTGCTCAAGCGGATGGTGCTTGCGGGCTACTATGGAAAGAAGTCGAAGCGCGGATTCTACGATTACTCGGTAGAGCCGCCGGTCGTGCGCACGCTGGGACTCTAGACCGGCTTCTTCACCAGATACTTCCGGACAAACTCATCCATCCGTACCAGATCGAGCGCCGCGTCCTTGCACGGACCGTTGGGGAGCGTCATCGGCAGCCCGAGCACCGGCACGCGGCCGGCGACATCGTGCAGCCCGCTCACGAGGTCGCGCTCGCAGGCAACCGCGACCACCGCCTTCGGACGCCGTTCGCGGATGACGCGGCGCGCGAGCTGTCCGCGCGTGGCGACGAACGCGGAGACGCCGTAGCGCTTCGCGATCTCGAGGACGCCGTCGAGCGCCTCGCGCGAGAGACAGCGCGGGATGAGGATCAGGAGCTCGGACGGATTCACCCGTCGCTCCCGTGCGAGCGCGAGCTGGTTGTAGACGGCGACGCTCGCGTGGCCGGTCCAGTCGCGCTTCACGCCGAAGAGCTCACCCACCCGCCACGCCAGGTGGAGCGTGCGGAGCAGCAGTCCGCGCTCGGCCAGCTTTTCCGGCAGAAGCGCGCGGCCAGTCCACACGGAGAGCGCGAGGAGGGTGAGCCACGCGAGCGACAGCGTGACGAAGGCGGCGATGCCGAGGTAGAGCGCGGTGGGAAGTCGTCGGGAGAGGAGCGCGAGACGCGGCGCGAGGAGATACACGGCCGCCGCGGCGAGGATCGCCACGAGGATGATGCCGACGGCCGTGAAGCCGAAGTAGAGGCGCGTGGGCGAGGTGAAGTCGCCACCGTTGTCGAGCGCGCCGCCGTCCCACTCGTCCCATTCGTGTCCGAGCCGCCGGTCTGTTTCGATCTTGATCAGCGGTCCGACGTGTCGCAGCGGTACTTCGCTCTCCATGCTGGATGATGACGGGACCACGAGTCGCTTGTCAACGGGCGAGGGGCGCGCCAATGTGGCCAGCGTGAAGCCCGCCGGATTTCGTGGTGTGTTCCGCGACGATGATTCCGCGCGCGCGGTGTACGCCGAGGGCGCGGGGATCGCGCGCGCAATGCCGGCGGCGGTGGCGGTTCCCGCCGACGCGGATGATGTCGCGGCGCTTGTCCGCTGGGCGTCGGCGAGTCGCACGGCGCTGATCGCGCGCGGCTCGGGGAGCGGGATGGCCGGAGGCGCGGTGGGTCCGGGCGTGATCGTCGATCTCAGCCGGCTCGACTCCATTGGACCAATCGATACGGAGCGACGGCGCGTGATGGTGGGGCCCGGCGCCGTGCGCGGCGTGGTGAACGAGTGCGCACGCGCGCAGAAGCTGCGCTTTCCGGTCGACCCGTCAAGTGGCGCATTTTGCACGATCGGCGGAATGGCGGCGACGAACGCCGCCGGCGCGCACACGCTGCGCTACGGCGCGACGCGCGCGTGGGTGACGGCGCTCGACTGCATCTTCGACGACGGCTCGCGCGCGCTGATCAAGCGCACCGCGCCACTTCCCGACGTACCCGCGGTCGAGCGCTTTCTCGCCACCGCGCACCCGGCGATCCTCGCGTCGCCCGCGCGCGTGCGCTCGCATCCGGGCGTGCGCAAGGATTCGTCGGGATACGCGCTCGCGGACTATGCCCGAAGCGGCGAGCTCCTGGAGCTGCTCATCGGCAGCGAGGGAACGCTCGCGCTCTTCGTAGGCATCGAGCTGTCGCTCACCGCGCTGCCCAGCGCGACGAGCAGCCTCGTCGCCGAGTTCCCGACGCTGGAGCAGGCGGTGGACGGCGCCACGCGCGCGCGGATCGGCGGCGCGAGCGCGTGCGAGCTCCTGGACCGCACCTTCATCGACGTGGCGCGCAGCGGGCCGGCGTTCGTGCCGATCGAGAGCGAGAGCGAGGCGGTGCTCCTCGTGGAGATCGAGGCGGGCGACGAGAGCGCCGCCGCCGCCGCGGCGAAGGTGATGGAGCACGCGCTCGCCGCGTGCGGCGCCTCCCGCGTCACCGTCGCGCTCAACTTGGACGACGAGGCGCGGCTCTGGGCGCTCCGACACGCCGCGAGCCCGATCCTCAACCGACTGTCGCCCTCGCTCAAGTCGATGCAGTTCATCGAGGACGCCGCGATGCCACCGGAGAAGCTCCCGCAGTACGTTCGCGGCGTCCGCGAGATTCTCGCGCGCCACGAGGTGAAGGGAGTCATCTTCGGGCACGCCGGCGACTCGCACGTGCACGTCAACCCGTTGATCGATGTCCGCCGCCCGGGGTGGCGCACGACGGTGCGAGCGATTCTCGACGAGGTGACCTCACTCGCGGCGCAGCTCGGCGGCACGATCGCCGGCGAGCACGGCGACGGCCGGCTCCGCACGCCGCTGCTCGCGCGGGTGTGGGACGCGCAGTCCGTGGCGCTGTTCGCCCAGGTGAAGCAGGCCTTCGACCCGCAAAATATTTTCAACCCCGGCGTGAAGGTGCCCACCGGCGCCCTCGCGATCGGAGACGTGAAGTACGATCCCACTCTTCCGCAGCTTCCGCTCGACGCCCGGGCCGCGCTCGACACGATCGAGCGCGAACGCGCGTGGAGCCACTTTCGACTTTCGATGATCGGCGGCCACTGAGCCGCATCAGTCAACTCCTGGAGATCCGTGTACTACTACGAGCCGCGCATCACCCTCCTCGCGAAGCCGACCTTCACCGCGCCCGAGCACCTCGGCGTCGCGTGGCTCGGTGAGAGCACCGCCGGCGAACAGCTCGCCGAGTTCGCGGGGCGCCTCTGCTACATGAGCCAGAAGAACCCCGCCGGGCGCACGACGCGGGACTACCTCGAGAACATCAAGAAGCAGGGGCACGGGAGCGTTCTCGAGCACGCCAACTATTCGCTGCTCTTCGAGGGCGTCAGCCGCTCGCTCACGCACGAGCTGGTGCGGCACCGGGCGGGATTCGCCTACTCCCAGCTCTCGCAGCGCTACGTCGACGAGAAGGACGCGAGCTTCGTCGTGCCGCCGGCGGTGGCAGGGGACGAAGCGCTCGAGGGCGCGTGGCGCGCTCAGGTCGACGGCGCGCTCGCGAGCTACATCTCGCTCGTCGAGCAGCTCATGGAGCGTTACGCGTGGGTAGGAGACAAAGTCCATCGTCGGAAGATGGCGCGCGAGGCGGCGCGGGGCGTGCTGCCGAACTCCACCGAGACGAAAATCGTGGTGACGGCGAACGCTCGCGCCTGGAGAACGATGCTCGAGCTGCGGTCGAGCGAAGGCGCGGAGCTCGAGATTCGCCGCCTGGCGGTCGCGACGCTTCGCCTTCTCGCGGCGGAGGCGCCCGGATTCTTTTCCGACTTCGAGATCTACGTCGGTGAGGATCGGCGAGAAGCGGCGAGAGTCGGATTTCACAAAGTCTGAAATAAAGATCGCGCACAAGCAAAAAATCATTGCGCTGCATTTCATCGACTCTTATTTTGCTCGCACACCCGAAACGACATCGCGTTTGCGGAGCAGTGAGAGCGCCGCGGTGTGAACGATTTCCGCGACTCGTGCGTCAATGAGTGAATGGGTGTGCGGGTCGGGTGGCGGCGACTGTTCGACCGGAATTGTCTGACCTCAAGCAGGATCGGATGACACGAATCGGGTTCGCCTTCAATCAGAAGCCTGAAGTTCCAGCTCTTCGTCTCGAGGACGGCGCCGAAGATGCGCGTCCCGACGAAGAGCCTCCCAGTGGCACAGACACCGGTTGGGCGAGCGCGCCGGCTCTCACGCATGGCTCGCGAGCTGGCGGCATTGCCGCCGCCGAGCTCGACGACGAGTTCGCGGAGTGGGACAGCGCGGAGACCATTTACGCCGTCGAGCAGGCGCTCAGCGCGCTCGGCGAAGTAGTCCGCCTCGAAGCGAACGCAGATTTCCCCGAGCGCCTGCGGGCGACTCAGCCGGACATCGTCTACAACATCGCGGAAGGAATGGGCGGCGTGAACCGCGAAGCCCACGTTCCCGCAATTTGCGAATTCTTCGGCATCCCGTATTCGGGATCCGATCCGTTCTCCCTCTCGCTCTGCCTCGACAAGGCGCGTGCGAAAGAGTTTCTGGCGTACCACGGCGTTCCGACCGCGCCCTTCGCGCTCATCCGGAACGCTGCCGAGATCCCGGCGATGCTCGACCGCCTCACCACGCGCAGGACGAAGAGCGGCAGCTCGCGCCTTCGGCTCCCGCTGTTCGTGAAGCCGGTGCACGAGGGCTCGTCCAAGGGAATCACGGAGGACAACTATTGCCGCACGGTGGCTGAGGCGCAGGCACAGATTGCGTTTCTCCTCGAGCGGTACGCGCAGCCCGTGCTGGTGGAGGAATATCTCCCCGGCCGTGAGTTCACCTGCGCGGTGATGGGTAACGGCGACGGCGCGCACGTGCTGCCGCTCGTCGGGATGAACTTCGATGCTCTGCCGCCGGGCGCGCTCCCGGTGTACGGCTTCGAAGCCAAGTGGCTCTGGGACGACCGGAGCCACCCGTTGGAGATCTTTGAGTGTCCTGCGAGGATCGACGAGGCGCTGCGGAGCAGGATCGAAGAGGTCGTGCTCTCCGCCTACCAGGTTCTTGGCTGCCGTGACTGGTCGCGCATCGATGTGCGACTCGATGCCGCTGGCGTGCCGAACGTGGTGGAAGTGAATCCCCTTCCGGGAATCCTTCCCAATCCCGAGGACAACTCGTGCTTTCCCAAAGCGGCGCGGGCAGCCGGATTGAGCTACGATGTGCTCATCCAGCGCTCCCTGCGTTTCGCCGCGGAGCGACAGGGCGTCACCCTGTCGGGAAAGGCCGTGCGTCGCGTACGACGTGCGGCGTCGTTGGGCTGAGCGCGCGAGCGCGTTTCCGGAGCTCGTGCGCGTCGGCCCCACCACGAGGTAGGGACCCGATGAAAATTGCACTGCTGTTCGACGGCGCTGCGGCGCTCGGCAAGTCGGCTGATCTGCTCATCCTCGAAACGGTCGAGGCGGTGGAAGCGGTGCTGGCGGCCGAGGGGAACCAGGTCGTGCGCGTGCCGGTGAACACCGATGGACGGTGGATCGAGCGCACGCGCCGCACCAAGTGCGACGTAGCCTTCAATCTCTGCGAGGGCATCGACGGCGTGGCTGAGCTCGAGCCCACCGTCATCTCGGCGCTCGAGGTGCTCGGCATCCCGTTCACGGGCAGCTCGTCGTGGACGACCTCACTGTGCCTGCGCAAGCATGTCGTCAACGCGATCCTCGATCGCTGTCGCCTTCCGATTCCGCGCTTCGCGATAGCGCGCCGCGGCGAGCCGCTCCCCACGGTCGGCTTTCCCGCGATCTGCAAGCCGGCCGCCGAGGATGCATCGGTGGGCGTGGAGCAGCGCTCCGTCGTGCGCACGGCGCGCGCGCTGGCCGAGCGGGTGAGCTCGATGCACGAGCGGTGGGACGAGGTTATCGTCCAGCGGTACATTGACGGCCGCGAAGTGAACGTCGGCATCGTCGGCGATCAGGTGCTTCCCGTTTCCGAGATTCAGTTCGACGCGATGCCGAAAGGGATGTGGCGTATCGTGTCGTACCGATCGAAGTGGGAATCGGGGAGTGATGAGGACTCCGGCACGCAACCGCAGTGTCCGGCGAAACTCTCCGCGGATCTCACCGAGGAGCTCCAGCGCATCGCGCTCCAGGCGTGGCGCGTGGTGGGCGGCGACGGTTACGGCCGCGTCGACTTCCGCATCGATCGCGCGGGAAAGCCGTGGATCCTCGAGGTGAACTCGAATCCCGATCTCGCGCCGGACGCAGGGCTCGCGCGCATGGCCGGCGTCGAGGGGCTCGACTTCGGCGCGCTCGTGCGCGCGATCTGCGAGCGCGGGCTGCACCGCGAGCGCCCGTCCACCGCCGATCAGTGGGCGCTCGCGCAGCGGCTCTCCGGCGTCATGGTCGAGGAGCAGGGCGCCGCGCTCGAGCTGTTCGCCGTCGGGCAGCGCTGAGCGACAGTGTGAGCGCCGGGCCCGCCGCCCGGCTCGTTGGTCCGCTCGCATTGCACCATCGTGGGCGCCTCGTCGAGATTCTCGAAGCGACGGGCGTTTTCGCACCCGCGGAGATCGACGTCGCGCTCGAGCTCTTCGACGAGGGAATGCGGAGCGCCGAGTCGTACGAGCTGTTGGGAGTATTCGATGAGCACGGCGAGCTGCAGGGCTACGCGTGCTGGGGGCCCACACCATGCAGTAAAGGCGGCTACGACCTTTACTGGATCGCGGTGGACCCGCGCGCGCATGGCGGCGGCTACGGGAGCGCGATGATGAGGGCGGTGGAGGAGCTCCTCCGTGCCCGCGGCGCGCGGCTGCTCGTGGCCGAGACGTCCTCGCGCGATGCGTACGCGCAGACGCGGGAGTTCTACGAGCGCGGCGGATACGTGGAACGCGCACGCGTGAGCGGGTTTTATGCAGTAGACGACGATCGCGTGATTTTCTCGAAGCAGCTGGCGGTTCGCGCCGGCGAGGAGGCTCGCCATGAGTGAGTGGCAGAAGGTCCTGCGCGAAGGCAGCGTGGACACACTCGAGAAGTTGGCCGAAAAGTTCGGCCACGACGTGATCGACGTCGAGGCGCTTCGTCCGGCGTTCGACGGTTTCCAGGTGCGCATCACTCCGGCGGCGCTGGAACAGATCAAGGAAGTCGGCGATCCGATGTGGAACCAGTACGTGCCGACCATCCGCGAGCTCGAGGTCGTGGACGGCGTCGTCGACTCCCTGGACGAGGATGCCGATTCGCCGGTGCCGAACATCACCCACCGGTACCCGGATCGCGCGCTCTTCCTGGTGAGCCCCGTCTGCGCGTCCTACTGCCGATTTTGCACGCGGCGCCGCAAGGTGGGCGATCCGGAAAAGATTCCGCTCAACCAGTACGACTCGGCCTTCGCGTACATTCGCGAGCATACCGAGATTCGCGACATAATTCTGTCCGGCGGCGACCCGATGATGCTCTCGGACCGGCGGATCGAGTACATCCTCCAGAAGCTGCGCGAGATTCCGCACGTCGAGATCATCAGGATCGGAAGCCGCATCACCTCGCACCTGCCGGAGCGGATCACGCCCGAATTCTGCGAGATGGTGCAGAAGTACCATCCCATCTACATGAACACGCACTTCAATCACCCGAGCGAGCTTACGCCCGCCGCGGTTGCGTCGCTCGATCGGCTGTCGCGCGCCGGCGTCGTGCTCGGCTGTCAGACGGTGCTGCTCAAGGGCGTGAACGACGATCCGAAGGTGATGATGAAGCTGATGCACGAGCTGTTGAAGGCGCGCGTGCGTCCGTACTACATCTACATGGCCGACCAGGTGGCGGGAGGCGAGCACTTCCGCACGATGGTCCAGACCGGGCTGGAGATCATCAAGGCGCTGCGCGGATGGACGTCAGGGCTCGCGGTGCCGCACTTCGTCATCGACGCTCCGGGCGGCGGTGGCAAGGTGCCGCTCCTCCCCGAGTACGTGGAGTCGATCACGGACGACGAGGTGATTTTCCGGAACTACGAGGGGAAGCGATTCACGTACAAGCAGCCACGGGTAACGGCGGCCGTACCCTGAAACGAACGCCGCGAGGCCACCTTCGGCCTCGCGGCGGCGTTGCTCATCACTTCGAGGCGCTCGCAACGGCGTGAGTCTTCGCCACGCCGCTCGAAAGACGCGCACTCACCGGAAGCACACGATACCGGACAGCCATTCCCGCGGCGTTGTGAAAGGAGACGTGGCAGTGGAAGAGCCACGTTCCGACGTTGTCGGGCACCATGTCGGCGACGGCCATTGCCATCATGCCAAGGCTCATGACGTCGGTGCGCATTCCTGCGACTACGGTCGTGTTTCCGTGCCAGTGCGGCGAATGAAAATCAAAGTCGTTGGTCGAGCTCATGAGGTACCAGCGAACACGCTCGCCTTGTCGAACCGTGAGCGCGGACAGCGGCATGCTGCCGCGAGTGAATCCGTTGATTGTAAATTTTACGAACCATGCATAGCCCGCCTGCACCTCCGAGGGGTTGGGAATCGGGCGCAGCTTCTGCAGGGAATCGGGCGCGGGCAGGTTCTCGGACACAAGCCAGCTGTCGTCCTCGTGCACCTGCGCGAAGTTCGCGACGATCTCGCGGTCCACGTCCTTGGGGGTGCCGTCCGCACGAGCTTTGCCGGCTGCAGTGATGATGATCGCGCCCATCAATCCGGTATCGATGTCGCGAACCTCATCGATGTGCGAGTGATACATCCACATGACCGAGCTGCCGTCCATTGGGCCCGGTCCCGCGCGCGCAGGGACTGGCCAGATATATGTGTAGGTGCCACCCGGCGGTACGGCGTCGTCGCGCTTGTCACTCGCCGAAGTTCCGTCATTGTACGGAACGCCTTCGGAGCTTTTCTCGTAGAACACACCGTGCGGGTGCATGCTGAAGGGTCGACTCGCGTTGTTGCGAAAGACCACGCGAATGGTGTCGCCGACCACCGCGTGAATAACGGGTCCCAGAAAGCCGAGATGCTCCCACTGCGGCGGCCGTAGCTTGAGGGTTCGGAAGCTGCTGTCCGTGTACTCGCGATAGAGAACTTTCTTGTAGCGCGTCGATACCGCGATCGGCGAAGCCTTGGCAAAGAAGGCCGAGTCCACGAAGGGTTTGCCGGCAATTTCGTCACGACCGCCGGGCACATAGTCCCACGTGATCGTGTCGGCGGCGATGAAGTACGCGCGGATTTTCCCGGTGGTCTTCGGCGTGGCCATGGTGGCGGCGGATTGGCTCGTCGAGTCGCCACCACTACCTCCCATTGCATGAGCAATGATGATTGCAATTGCTAGCACGTATGACATGACTCCTCCTGTCCAAGAAAGGGGAACTGGATGTGGCCTTGGCCTATCGCCGTCCGGGCGCGTGCACGGTGCCTCTACTGCCAGGCGGTGTAATCCGCCGGCACGCGTGTCCCGTCATTACCGCTGAAGCTTCTTCGACATCATGATCTCCGTTGCGTGTCCCTTCTTCTTCACGATCATGATCGAGCGCGAATCGGCCGTCTGATTCGGCGGATTGAAGATCGCCACTGCCCGTTGGTCGGCACTTCGGTGGACGAGAGCTGGAGTGTGAGCGCCGGCTCGTCCGGATTCGGTGCGGGCGCCTGCGCACGAGCGGCAAGTGGCGCCGCGAGGGCGCACGCGACCATCAGCACGATGATTCGCGGCGTCATGTCATTTCCTCCCACAGAAGTGGACACGCGGCTACAGGTGCGCGCATACGGCACGCAGGAGCGCCTTCGCCTTTTCGTAGTCCGCGGATTGGAGAGACATCGCGACACTCACGTCGCCGCGCACCGCGATGAGTTGAGTGCCGTGCAACAGGGCGGCATTGTCCCACGGCCCCTTGAGCGTCGTGTCCGTTCGCAGGCCCACCGTCGTGACCGCTCCCGTCGCACTCGGCTTCCCTCCCGCTGAGGGTTGCCCACCCACCATCTTCATCAGACCGCCCAGCATCTGCTGCGCTTGCGGCGGGAGCTTCATGCTGTCGAGAGGCGAGCTCGCGGGGGTGCCGAGCATGCCGCTCACGGTCGCCATGCCGTGAATCAGCATGTGGTAGCCCTTCTGCCCGTCCTGCCACGTGTACCCAACGGGGTACGTGCGCTCGCCCGCGGCAGTGGCTACGCGGTACGTGCACGAAGCGTCTCCCGAATCGGCCACAGGGGCGCCGTCGAGCCGGCCTATCGCTGCCTCCACTTCCGCGACCGGAACGAGGTCGCACGGATTGACCGGATGCGCTCTTGGCTTTGGAGCGTATGCAACGGCCCTGGCGCCATCATAGGAAAGAGGATGACCGATGCGGGGAACGATCTCGCGCGCCATCGCTATCGCGTCGTTCTTCTGGCCGCTCGCGCCACTCATGTCGATGCGTATCTGTGCATCGCCCTTGTAGACGAAGAGCGAGCCGCCGGGAATCCACGTCGTCTTGTCCCACGGCCCTACGGCTCCCTGCTGCAAGACCCTTCCGGCCATCGAGTCCATTCCCTGGGCGTTCGTGCCCTTCGTCGCTTCACCGATGGCCTTCGGGATGCCGTCGAGCACGTTTCCCATCATGCCACCGCCTCGCCAATCCGCGAGCACGCTGACCTGACGACCGTCCTTGCCGCGGTACATGCACTCTTCGCCCGCGACATCAGGCGTGTCGCTGCCATCGCTCGCGCGGTAGGGCGGAATCGCGAGCACGCCGACGTAGGGCTCGGCTTCCTTCGCGGAGAGCAGCGTGCAGGGATCCTGCGCGGCGCCGCCTTCAGCCCTGGAAGCACTCTCCGCCGTCTGGAGCAAGGATTCCCTGCCGCGGTCGCTTCCGGGCGAATTCTTGCAGGCGGCGAACAACAAGGATGCGGCGAGTACGCCAGCCACCATCGTCAGCGATCGAGCGCGAAGAAGTGTCATCAGTCGTTCCTCGTTTGATTGTCCGGGATCCCCGCAACGACGTCGTGGAGAATTCGTGGGCATTCTACGATTCAGCTGTCGCGCGGCCGTCGCCTGGACGTTTATTGCTGAGCGACGGCGCGAGACGTACGTTCGAGCTCTGATGATCGAGCTAACCCTCCTCGGCCTGCAGACCGTCCGCGCCTCGGATGGCCGCGAGTTCAGCTCGTTGGCCGCACAGCCCAAGCGCTTCGCCCTTCTGGCGTATCTGGCGATCGCCGGGAGCGGTGGGTATCACCGGCGTGACACGCTGACGGCGATGTTCTGGCCGGAGCTCGATCAGTTCGCGGCACGCAGGGCACTCAGAAACACGCTCTATCACTTGCGAGAGGCGATCGGCGATGGTGTGCTGATCGCGCGCGGTGACGATGCGCTCGCGATCGATCCCGCCTCATTGACCTGCGACGTGACGAAGCTGAATGCCGCGGTCGTGGAAGGGCGCTTCGAGGAGGCCGTCGATTACTATCGCGGGGAGCTGCTGGCCGGAGTGCACTTCTCCAATGCCGGGGAGGCCTTCGAGGAGTGGCTCTCTCACGAGCGCGCGCGAACCGTCGGACTCGTGATTCGCGCACTGCATTCCCTGGTGGAGCGCGACGAGGCCGCCAGGAACCATGCGGCCGCGGTGCGCTGGGCACAGCGCGCGTGCGCGTTGGCGCCGGACGACGAGAGTTGGCTCAGACGATGCATGTTGCTCCTCGATGCAGGCGACGACCGGGGCAGCGCGCTTCGCCAATACGAGGGCTACGAGCGCCGGCTGGCGGCAGAGTTCAATTCCAAGCCGACTGCGGAGTCGGCTGCGCTCGCGGCGCGCATTCGCGGAGGGCAGCGGTCGCCGCGTGGGAGTGAGACTCGCGCGCCGTCCGCGTCGACGCCTTCGGTCGCGCCTTCGGTCGCGCCTTCGGTTGCGGATGAACGCGTCGAGAAAGCCTCGTTCGCCGACGACAGCGCCGCCGTCTCGGACCCTGCGGAGCGGTCCAATTCGCGCAAACGCTTCGGCCGGTCCGTGCGATGGGCTTGGACACTGTGCGCAGCGGCCGTCGTGCTCGCGCTGGCCGTACGTACGCTCGCGTCCCGGACGCATTCGTCGGCGCCGATGCGAGCGCGCGTGCTCGTGAATGCGTTCGAAAATCGCACAGGTGATCCTCGATACGAATCGCTTGGGCGCATGGCCGAGGACTGGCTGACGCAGGGACTCCTGCGCACGCAGCTCGTGGATGTCGTCGATCCGCGCGCCGCGTTCGTCCAGGGCCATACAGCGAACGGCGCTGCGATCGATCCGCTCACCACGGCCCGCCGTACGGGCGCCTCGCTTCTCGTGTCGGGGAATTTCTATCGCACGGGCGACACGATCCTCTTCCAGGCCGGAGTCGTGGACGTGCCCGCGGGAAAGATCCTTCGCGCCGTCGGGCCCGTTGTCGCGCCGGCGCGTGCGCCGCTGGCTGCTCTCGACGAGCTCCGTTCCCGCGTCATGTCCGCCTTGGCGTCGGTCGTGAACGTTCACGCCCCACAGAGCGTCGAGGAGTCGGGCGAGGTCCCGCCGTTCGAGTCGTATCAGGCGTACATCAGCGCGTCGGACGCCTTCTGGCACGGAGACAATCACCGCGCGGAGGAGTTGTTTCTCAGCGCCGCTCACGGGGACTCCGCGTTCACGGCCGCCGCGGTCGGTGCAGCCGCCGTGGCCGCGAACACGGGAGACTGCTCGCTCAGTGACTCGATCGCGCACGCACTGAGTGTCCCCTCACGACATCTCGATCGCGTCGAACAACTCTCGACGCAGATCGCAGTGTCGCACTGTCACGGCCGGAACGAGGAGGCGCTGCGCCTCACACTCGAGCGCGCCGAGCTCGAGCCGCGCACGTCGAGCCTTCGACTGTCCGCGGCGGCAGCGGCGCTCTGGGCCGATCGCCCCGAACGGGCGCTGGAGCTGATCCGGCAGATCGATCCGCATTCAGACCTCGCCTGGAGCTCGGACTCCACGCAGTTCGCGTACTGGAGCGATTACACCGAGGCTCTGCACCTGCTGGGCCGCCACGACGAAGAGCTCACAATTGCAGATCACATCTCGACGGAGGCGCCTCTCATTCGCGCGTGGCTAAGAGGGCGAGCACTGGCTGCACTGTCCGACCTGCCGAAGTGCTCGCGCTCATCGATACAGCGCTCACGCTTCCTGTCGAGACGGCAAACAACATCGGCTTGGCGCCATATACGAACGGGCGACCCGAATATTCCGCTACACCGGCGTGGGTAGCGGTCTGGATTGCGCGGGAGCTCGCCGTGCATGGCGACACCGCCGCGGCGCGACAGGCCGCCACACGCGCGCTCGGTTGGTATCGCGCCCGTTCCACCGATGAGCGCTCGACGTTCGAGGAGCGACTCATCGCCGTGTGGTCACTCGAGATGATCGGCGCCGCTGCGGAAGCAGAGAGGAACATTCGAACGCTCATTCTGCAGGACACCGCGAACATCGACTATAGAGGCGCTCTCGGAGGCTTGGCGGCCGAACGCGGAGACACGGCGCTCGCGGATTCAATCGACGGCTGGCTCGGGCGCCAGACAGGAGATCAAGTTGGCTGGTCGGCCAGCTTTTACCGCGCCCGAAACGAGGCACTTCTCGGTCGCCGCTCGGATGCGGTCGCGCGCCTGCGCGACGCGATCGATCACGGTGCGTGGCCAATGTACCTGCACATCGATCCAGCACTCGCTGGAGTTCGCGCCTTACACGCACCCGTTGCAGTCACTGCACGACGAGACTGACTCGCCCGCCAACGCTAGCGCAGATGCTCAGGCGCGCGAGAGCGACGGCTCGGCATTCACGCGTTGTCGCACGGCGTCCATGTCCTCGAGGGGACGCACTTCCACGCAACCGGTGCGCGTCCACGGAAATTCCGCGGCGATGCGGAGGGCTTCCTCCATGTCCTCCGCTTCGATCAGGTTGAATCCCCCGAGCACTTCCTTGGTTTCCGCGAACGGGCCATCGTGCGTCGATTGACGACCGCTACGGATTCGCACCGACTTGGCGGTGCTCGGACTCTGCAGCATCCGCGATTCGAGGAGCTTTCCGTTTCTTTTCAGCTCGTCAGCCTTCGTGAAACAGCCGCGCATTCTCGAGTCGAACTCGGTAGCTGGGAGCGCGTCAAGCAGCTCAGGTTCGTTGTAGATCAGAAGAAGGAATTTCATGGGTAAAGAGGTTGAAGGTTTCTTTCAAGTCAACTCTTCAGCTGAACGCGCCTGAAGAACACGTCATCGCCAATTGCGAGCCCCGAAACCGATCCGTCTTTCGCTAGCCGGAAGGACATCAGCTGGCGCCCGCGATACGCGTCGCGCCAGTGTGCCATGAAGCTGTCGTAGTGCCAGTGCTCGAGGTCGGCGACTGACAGCGGGCCGAACGACACGACGAGCTTCTTCCCCTCCAGCTTCACGGTGGCGGTGCCGTAGGCGCTGTCCGCATAGACGCCCGCGTAGCGCGCCAGCGGCAGCGACGGCTGCGTCCCCGCGATGTGCGCCGCGTCGATCTGGCGCTCGGCCTGCTTCCCTTCCTCGCGCAGCGCCGTGTACATCGTGAGCATCTCGGCGCTCCAGTCGTGCTTCGAGGCGCCGATGTAGCAATCGAACACCGTGTACATGAGTGCGTGGCGCAGCTCGGCGTGATCGCGATTCGCGAACACCACGATGCCCAGGTGGCGTTCAGGAATGAGGCCGACGATGGCCACCATTCCGTCGATGCTCCCGGTGTGGAAGGCGACGAACTCGCCGCGGTAGTCCTCGAGGAACCACCCTTGCCCGTATCCCTGGAAGCGCGGGTGGGTCAGCTTCGCCGTGGGGTAGAACTGTTTCTCGTCGACGAGGATGTGCGGCGCGAAGAGGTCGGCGTAGCCGCGCGCCGAGAGCATGCGCTTGCCGCCCAGGCGCGCGCTGTCGAGCAGGAAGCGCATCCAGATCGTCATGTCGGACACGCTCGAGTACATCGCGCCCGCTGGACCGATGTTGTCGGTGTCGTAGCGCGGGATGACGCGGACGGTGACGTTCACGTAGTCATGCGGAAAGGCCAGGTTGCGGTGCGACGACTCGTCCGGGGTGCCCGTGGTGGTCTCACGCATGCCGAGCGGGGTGAGGATTCGGTCGCGCACGAGCTTCTCCCACGTGGTCCCCGCGCGCTGGCCGGCGATGTCTCCGGCCAGGGCGTAGGTGATGTTCTCGTACTCGAAGTGCGAGCGAATGGGTGAGTCGAGGGGGACGAAGCTCAGGCGGCGCATGATCTCGGGGAACGACGAGGTGTCGCGGTACCAGATGTAATCGGCGTCGGGAACGCCGGTGCGGTGAGCGAGGAGATCGGCAATGGTGATCTCGCGCGTGGCGGCGGGATCGGAGAGGCGGAACGCGGGCCGGTAGGAGATCACGGGCGCATCCATTCGAATTTTCCCTTCATCGGCGAGCAGCTCGACGACGAAGGACGTGAACGCCTTCGTGGTGGACGCGTTCGCGAAGAGCGTATGGGTATTGACGGAATCCTGCGTGCCGAGCTTGCGCACGCCGTACCCCTTTGCGAACACCACGGAGTCATCCTTCACGACGGCGATCGCGAGGCCGGGAACGTTCCAGTCCTTCACGCCGCGGGCGACGTACGCGTCGAAGCCGGCGAGCGGGGACTGGGTGCGTGCGGAGGATGGAGCGATCAGAGCGAGCACCGCGGCGCAGGCGAGCAGGAGATGAGTGAGCATGGGGCGAAGTTATGGTCTGCGGCTGGCGAACTCCAGATCGCGGCGCGCGTCACCCGCCCCCGGATGTACGAACGGGAGCGCCGAGGCGCTCCCGTTCCTGTTTCATTCAGACTTGAGAAAGTTCGTTAATCTCCCTCGAGCTCAAAGGCCATCCCGTCCGACTCGCGGAAGATATCGAGCACGCTCTCGATTTTCGCGATCGCAGCCCGAGTGGGCTCGATGACGGGGTCCAGAGTGATCGAGATGGCGCGACGTGCGCCCTCCGGCCAATCCGGCATGGAAAGACCTGCGACGAGCCGCTGCAGCTTGGCTCCGAAGTGCGCAACGAGATGCTGCGCGGTTGCGGTGAGGACATCGAGCGGGATGTCCAGATCCCGAGTGACGATCTCGCCGGTAGTGGAATCACGCCATGCGGCATCACCTACTGCTCCACGTCCGACCATCAGGCCGAGGTGGCGGAAAGTGCCAGGGCCCACGCCGGTGCGGTGACTTTCAACCGCAGCCGCGAGCGCCAGTGCAAGCGACTCAGTTTTCGGCACACCATAGAGAGTCACGACGTCGCGGTCGCAACGCTCCTGGGAGAACGCCGAGGGAACCGAATCCACCCGCGCGAGCACGGGGGACAGATCGACACCTTCCTCGAGCATTACGAGGAAGTCCATTTTCCCTCCTGTGAAAAAATGGTCGTGCGCCGGACGTTCGCTAACGTCCGCGAGCCATTGGCTCCGAGTACCGGAGAAGCAAGAGCGAGGCCGGAGTCGACTGCGCTCCGCTCGCCCATTCTCCACCTCAATGGTAATGGCGCGCTCCAACGATAGAACCGGACAGACGGAGTGTTGCCTTTAAGTGACAGCCGTGTTGCAGTCCGCGACAAATCGTGTCAATCGCGCGAGTCGCCGAGGCTCGAGAGCCAGAGACCTGCCGCCAGGGCGGCGGCCAAAACGACATAGACGAAGGTCGTTTCTCCACTCGAGAGCAGCTCCTCGAATCCGGGGCGCAGTCCGTTTGGCGCGACGAAACGGTCCACGAGGTATGCTGCTACGCCCACACCGAATGGTGCGAGGGCGCGACCGCGAGCGCTCAGCGGTGCAGCAACGTACGCAAGCAGAACCCCCCACACGATCGTCGACAGGAAGTGGATGGCAAGTGCTCCGCCAGTGATCGCCGGCTGAAAGCCCGTGGTCATGAACGCCCGGCTCCCGGCGAACACATGGGCGACGGCGTTCAGCGGCTGCAGGGTGGCACCTCGCGCGTGGCCGAATCCCATGAGGGTTCCGGCCGTGGCGGCGCCCGCGATGACACCGAGGCCGATCCCGTCTCGCATACGATTTTCGCTCACCCTTGAAAGAAAGGGTCCTCGCATCTATCGATCAAGAGCAGCTAACTTCGGTTCGACACACGCATCTTACCATAACATCGGGGAATATGTCCGACGGGTCGATCACAGATACAGTTCTGGTTGTCGAGGATGATCCGGATCTTCTCGCCGTCCTGCCGCGCATACTCAGCGGCGCGGGCTACTTCGTGCGCACCGCGAGTGACGGCGAGGACGGACTCAACAAAGTTCTGGACAATCCTCCGGCGCTCGCCATTCTCGACGTGGGGCTTCCGAAGCTGAGCGGATACGAGCTTGCGCGCGAATTTCGGTCGCGCGGCTATCAGTTTCCCGTCCTGATGCTCACCGCGCGCGTGACCGTCGACGACAAGGTGAGCGGACTCGACGCGGGCGCGGACGATTACCTGGCGAAGCCATTCGAGTATCCGGAGCTGCTGGCGCGAGTGAAGGCACTGCTCCGCCGCTCGACGATCACCGCAGGCAGCTCGACGATGCGCGTCCGCGATCTCTCCGTCGATCCGGTAGCGCGGCGCGTCGAGCGCGCGGGAAAGGTGATCGAGCTCACGCAGAAGGAGTACGCGCTGCTCGAATATCTGGTGCGGAATGCGGGGCGGATCGTGTCGCGGCAAATGATCAGCGAGCACGTGTGGAAGCATGATGTGGATCCACTCACCAACGTAGTGGACGTCTACATCAACTATCTCCGCAAGAAGCTGGATGAGGACAAGAACAACCCGCTCATCCAGACGGTTCGCGGCCGCGGGTATCTGATCAAGGATTAGCGGGGATCGTTCTCGCGCAGGCGAAGCAACGTCGCAATGTCGGGATGTCCGCCCTCCTCCGCCCACCCGGCGGCGTTGCCGTGCCACCGGGAATCGACCACGGTCGGATCGGAACCCGCGTTCAGCAGCATCAGCACGATGTCGGCGTGACCGCGATTGGCTGCCTCGTGCAGGGCGGTGCGCGGCGACTGGCCACCGGGCGAGAGGAGCATGTCGCCGCGTGCCCCTCGTTCCACCAGCAGCGATGCGGTTTCGCGTTGTCCACTGATGCACGCGAACGCGAGCGCTTCCTCCAATGTCTCCTGCGAAGGCGAACCCGCCACCAGGCGCGTCGCTGCCTCGACGTCGCCGAGCGCGGAGGCGTGACGCAGCTCCACGGTGGCGCCGCGCTCGATCAGCGCGACAGCGGTGCCGGGTGCCGCATTCAGGAGTGGCTCGTCGAGCAGCCCCGGCCGCGTGACATCGAACGACCCATCTCCTTTCAGCACGTCGATCAACTGCAGTGCGACACCGGCTTCGGATGCGCGCCGGCTGGTGAGGATGAGCCCCACCGTCTGCTCGACATCTTCCGGCCAGGCAGCGTGGCGGGCGAGCACCCTGGTCACGGCGACGATGTTGGGCGGCAGCGGGCCGCGATCGGGATTTCCCGCGACGTGCCACAGAAGTCTCGCGCCCGCGAAATACCCGTGCTCGTACAGATCCCCAACGCGGCAGCTGTACCGGCCCAGCCACGCGAAATCGTGAAGCTGCTGCTCGAGCCGCCCTGTATCGCCGGCGTCCAGCGCCGACAGCGCATCGCGAAATACCAGTAGTTCAGTTTCGTGCATCGGAGAGCTAGCGGTACCCCGCCGCCTGCAGCGTGAACAGCTCCGCGTACAGCCCGCCGCGAGCCACGAGATCGTCGTGGGTTCCCTCTTCCACGATCCCGCCGTTCTGCAGCACGATGATGCGATCCGCCATCCGCACCGTCGAGAATCGATGCGAGATGAGCACCGCCATCCGCCCCGCCACGAGCTCGGAGAATCGCAGGAACACCTCGTACTCCGCCCGCGCATCGAGCGCCGCTGTCGGCTCGTCGAGAATCAGCAGCTGCGCCTCGCGCAGGTACGCGCGCGCGAGCGCGATCTTCTGCCACTCGCCGCCGGACAGCGCGACGCCGCCCTCGAACCGCCGCCCCAGCATCTGGTGGTACCCCTCCGCGAACCTCGGCAGCAGCGACGCCGCCAGCGACTGCTCCGCCGCGTCCACGAGCTCCGCCGGCACCGTCGGCTCGGCGCCGTCCCCGTCGATGTGATCCAGATATCCGCGCACACGGTCGATCTCGCCCACGCCGATGTTCTCGTCGAACCGCATGTCGAAGCGCACGAAGTCCTGGAAGATCACGCCCACCGCGCGCCGCAGCTCTCCGAGATCGTATTCGCGGATGTCGACGCCTTCGAGCAGAATGCGCCCCTCGGTCGGGTCGTACAGCCGCGGCAACAGCTTCGTGAGCGTTGTCTTCCCCGCCCCGTTCTCACCCACCAGCGCGATCCGCTCGCCCGGCCGCAGCGCGAAGCTGATGTGGCGCACCGCCCAGCGCTCGCTGTCCGGATACCGGAAGCCGACGTCCTCGAACACGAACCCCTGCGTAATGACCGTCGGAATCGAGCGGCTCCCGCTCGCCGTCGTGATCGTGGGCCTCATCTCGAAGAAGTCGAACAGATCCTTCAGGTACAGGCTCTGCTCCGAGATGTCGCTCGCATTCGACAGCAGCCGCTGCACGATGTCGCGGCTCCGGCCGAACGACGCGGCGAGAAAGGTCAGCGACCCGATCGAGATCGTCCCCCCGATCGTGCGCGCGAGGATCACGACGTATGCCGCGTAGTAGCCCAGCGTGCCGAAGATCGAGAGCGCGCTGCTCAGGATTCCCTTCCGGATCGACAGCCGCTTGTTGTCCTCGTAGAAGCGGTTCGCGAGCACGCGGTAGCGATCGACGATCCACCCCGCGATCCCGAACATCTGTACTTCCTTCGCGGTGACGTCGCTCGCGCCCACGTAGCGGAGATAGTCGAGCTGCCGGCGCTCCGGCGTGTACCGGTACAGCAGCGAATACTCGAGTCCCGCGAAATGCGTCTCCCCCAGAAAGCTCGGCAGCACCGCGACGGCCAGGAGCAGCAGTAGCCACGGGCTGTACACGGCCAGCGCGGTGCCGAGCGTGAGCAGCGTCAGAGTGTCCTGCCCCATCGTCAGGAGCTCGGAGAGCAGCCCAATGCGCCCAACGGTCTGCCTGCGCGCCCGCTCGAGCTGATCGTAGAAGGTCGGATCCTCGAACTGCGCGAGATCGAGCGTCGCCGCGTGCTCCATCAGGCGAATGCTCGTGTGGATCGAGAACAAATCGCCGAGCAGGCTCTCGACGAGCGACGACGCGCGGCCGAGGAGGTCGCCGCCGAACACGATCCCGATCTCGGCCGCCACGAGATGCCAGAGCGGCGTTGCGGATCCATGGGTTCCGCGGAGCGCGACGACACGATCGATGATCAGCTTCCCGATCCAGAGGGCGGCGACCGGCACGAACGCCCGCGCGATGCGGAGCACCGTCATCACCAGGGTGTATGCAGGATGGGTGTTCCACACCAGCTTGACGAGCTTCGGCACGTACCGAAGCGCCCGGACGCGATCGCCCCACGTCGGGTCGGGAACGGGTATGGCAGGCGGGCGACCACGACGCGCGGGAGGCATCGCGGAAAACTAGCGCCGCAGTATCTGCGTTGCCCCGTCAATCGTCTCGGGCAGGACTACACTTGCGCGCCGGGATGATTATTCTTTCGGCTCACCCTGCCCCGTTTCAAGGACTCCAATGTTTCGCGCCCGATGCATCACTGCTTTGCTGCTCCTGGCCTCGCTCGCCTGCCACGGGTCGTCACGCAGTGCGACGGTCAGCTCCGCGGAACAGGGAGAGGTGGGCGCGAAGACAAATCAGGTCACGCCGAACGAGATGGGGCGCATCCCGATTCTGGAGTATCACCTGCTGGGCGACAGCGACACCCGCTGGCACGTCGAGCGCAATCACTTTCGGCGCGACCTCGAGCGCCTCTACGCGAGCGGCTATCGTCCGGTCACGGTATCGGAGATGATCGACAGGAAGATCGATCTGCCCGCCGGAAAATCGCCCGTCGTGTTCACGTTCGACGACGCGGGGCCATCGCAGTTCAGCTACATCGATCACAACGGAACGCTGGAGATCGATCCGAACAGCGCGGTGGGCATCTGGCTGGCGTTCAACAAGGAGCATCCGGACTGGCGGAACAAAGCTACGTTCTGCGTGCTGTCCGGCGGCGCCGCCGGGCACTCTTTCTTCGGCGAGAAGGGCATCGAGGGACAGAAGTCGCAGTGGCGCTTCCAGAAGATGCGGTTTCTCGCCGATCAGGGCTTCGAGCTGTGCGGGCATACGCTCTGGCATGCCAACCTCGGGAAGTACAGCGATGC
>DATCPC010000017.1:0-1598 GCA_036564355.1 Gemmatimonadaceae bacterium
CAGCCGCTGTCGCCGCGAGCTTCTGCGCGGTGGCGATCGGCACGGAGACCAACGGGTCGATCGTGAGCCCGTCCGCGACGTGCTCGCTGGTTGGCATCAAGCCGACGGTGGGCCTCGTGAGCCGCAGCACGATCATCCCGATCTCGCGGAGCCAGGATACCGCGGGCCCGATCGCGCGCACCGTGACCGACGCGGCGATCCTGCTGGGCGCGATCGCCGGCGCCGATCCGCGCGACTCGGCGACGACGGTCGCGGGCGCGAGGCGAGTCGCGAATTACGCCGCGAGACTCGACGCGGGCGCGCTCCGCGGCATGCGCATCGGCGTGCCGCGCGAGCAGTACTTCGGCTACAGCCCCCCCGCCGACTCGGTCACGCAGCACGCGATCGATCTGATGCGCGCGCAGGGCGCGGTGATCGTCGACCCCGTGGAGATCGGAAAGATGGGAGCCGTGGGTGACGCCGAGTTCGAGGTGCTGTTGTACGAGTTCAAGGCGGGGCTCAACGAGTATCTCGCGGATCTCGGTGTTGGTGCGAAGGTGCGCACGCTGGCCGATGTCATCGCCTTCAACACCGCGCACAAGAGCGAGGAGATGCCCCACTTCGGGCAGGAGATTCTGGAGCAGGCGCAGAAGCGCGGCCCGCTCACCAATGCGAAGTATCGGAAGGCCCTCGCGAAGGCGCGGCTCGACACGCGGGCCAAGGGGATCGACGCCGTCATGAACGCACACAAGCTCGATGCGCTCGTCGCACCCACGAACGGGCCGGCGTGGCTGATCGATCTCGTGAACGGCGACGCCGACGCTGGCGGGAGCTCATCGCCCGCGGCGGAGGCGGGATATCCGAGCATCACGGTGCCCGCGGGCTACGCGTTCGGGCTGCCGGTGGGAATCTCGTTCTTTGGGCGAGCCTGGAGCGAGGCGAAGCTCATCCGCATCGCGTACGCGTTCGAGCAGGCCGCGAATGCGCGGCGCGCGCCCACCTATGCGCGCACCGCCGCGCTGTAGCGCCTCGCTATTCCGTTTTCTTCGGCGACGGGTGCTTCACCGTGTCCGGATGAGGGCCGGGCATCGGGATTGGATTCGGCGACGGAGGCGGGGCGGCGTTCGCGGCCGGCATGGCCGTGGTGTCGCCGCCCTGCGCGAAGAAAAACTGCGGCTCCGCCTTCGTGCGCAGCGAGTGGATGTATTCGATGAGCGCGCCGATCTGCCGGTCGTTCAAGCGTCCCACCCACGGCGGCATCCCCATCGGTCGTCCATCGTGAATGCTGTGGTAGATCATCGAGTCGGTGCCACCGTACTTCCACGTCGTGTCTCGAAGGCTCGGACCCATCGCGCCTCCCGCGAGCCCGCCGTGGCAGCCGTAGCAGTTGTTCGCGAGAAAGAGCTCGCGCCCCTGTACCGCCAGCTTCTGATCGCCGGCGAAGGTGCGCTGGCCCAGGTCCTCGATATTCCCGGGCTGTGGGCCTGCCTTCGCCTTGCCGCTGTCACCCGTGCCGCCGCACGACGCGAGTAAGAGGAGGGCAAGCACGGCGCTGCCAAGACCGATCGCGTGGAGCTTCGTTCGCATTGTCATTCTCCGGGAGTCGCGCCGCTCGACGC
>DATCPC010000039.1:0-3808 GCA_036564355.1 Gemmatimonadaceae bacterium
GGTCGGAGCCCACAGTGCTCCTTCGCGCTCCGCGCTCGGGAGCTGGTCTCCTCGGGCGCGCCCTTGGACGTCGCCTGCGAGGACACCCCCGCCTTCCTGTATCGCCTCTCTCATCGCCGCGCTCCGCGCGGCAGGGGACGATATTCCGCCGGTCCATCGTGAGACACGCATCAAGCGACCAACTGCGCTCGAGCCGCTGCATTTTCACGCGCGACGGAAGCTCGGAGCACCCAGCTTTCCCCGCGGGCAAGCGCGCGGAGAGAGCCCAACGCGCGGGCGATAAAACTTGCGGAAGCCGCTCGCTGATGCATACGACATATGGTTTCTAGCGAAGACTTGGTGGGGAGTCGGAGTGGGTCCTACGTAGGCGGCTTAAGCGTGCGACCAAGGAGACCAGCTCCGGAGCGCGGAGCGCGCAGGAGCGCTTTGTGGCTCCGCCCGAGCTCGCGTTGCCGCCGAAGTAGGATCCACTCCGACGGACCGCGCGAAGACCTTACAAAGAACTAACGACGGCGCAAGAATCAGCGACCGACTTTCGCGGGCGTCGAAACTCGTGCGCGCGATGTTTCTTTCTCCGCGAGCGAGCTGGTCGCGACCATTTCGGACTCGATCGGCGCGCCAGCGCGGCGGACCACGTACGCCTCCATCGCGAAGTACTCGGGCAGACCGAGTCGATCGACCCGCTGCGCGGTACTTCTGTTCCGCTCCTCGACGCGCTGCCAGAACTCGCGATCGTCCTGACCCGGAAAGGGCGCGCGGTCTTTCTGACTCTGGTGCTTGAAGATCGCCATCTTCTTCGCCCGCAGCTCGTCCTCGGAGAGCGGCACCAGCACATCCGCTGCGGAGATCTCCCACTCCTGCCACGCACCGCGGTAGTACCACATTTCGGGCGGCGGACCCGAGTACTGCGCGAGCGCACCCTGCACTGCCTCGAAACACATCCGGTGGGTGCCGTGCGGATCTGAAAGATCGCCCGCAACAAAGACGAGCTCGGGCTGGTGCTCCTCGAGGAGCTCGAGCACGATCCGCACATCCTCGGGGCCGATGGGATCCTTCCGGACTTTACCCGTCTGGTAGAAAGGGAGATTGAGAAACCGCGCCTGCTCGCGCTTCATCCCAAACGTCTCGATTCCTGAGACTGCTTCAGCTTCGCGGATGGCGCGCTTCATCACCTGCACGGGGAACGCGTCGATCTCGCCGACCTTCTTCGACTTGAGAAATTCCTCGACCTCCTCGATCAACGCGCCCGAGGCGGAGTCGTTGAGATCGAAGTCGTTTCCGAACCGGCGCAGAAAATCCGCGTAGCGCCTGACTTCGTGGTCGAAGACAGCGATGTTGCCCGATGTCTGATAAGCGACGATGATGTCGTTCCTGTTCTGGTGCAGCTTGTTGAGCATCCCGCCCATCGAGATCACGTCGTCGTCCGGATGCGGAGAAAAGACTATCACGCGCTTCCCCGAGGGCAGCTTGCTGCGGCCGCGAATCTTGGCGATCAACGCGTTGAATACCTCGCCATTGAGCGGACCCGCCTTCCCATATCGCGCGAGCAACGAGCTGAGATGGTGCTCGCGGTAGTCGATCTCGTCGAGCTTGAGCACTGACTTCCCGGTGATCTCACTCAGCCAGATGACGGCCTCGATCTCCTTCTCGCGCGTCCACTTCACTTCGCCAATCACCCACGGCGTGCGAATGCGCGTCAGCTCGGCGGCTGCCGCAAAGTCTACGTAGAAGATCGCGTTGAGGTGTTGCTGGAGATATGTCGCGGCGACGTCGGGGTCGGGCTCGTCCTCCACCGCGCGCTTGATGATCGCAGCCTTGTGCTCACCGGTGGCGACGAGCGCGATCTCACGCGCTTCCATGATCGTCGCCACACCCATCGTTAGCGCCTCGGTAGGAACGTTGTCCTCGCCGAAGAAATCCCCCGCGGCATCGCGGCGCGTCACGGTGTCGAGCGAGATCCTGCGGGTGCGCGAATCGACGCCCGAGCCAGGCTCGTTGAAGCCGATGTGGCCGGTCTTGCCGATGCCGAGAATCTGGAGATCGATGCCGCCGGCGGCCTTGATCGCCGCCTCGTACGCCTCGCACTCGACGTCGGCGTCGTCGCGCCGGACATCACCGCGCGGGATGTGGATGTTCTCCGGTTTGACGTTGATGTGGTTGAACAGATTCTCCCGCATGTACCGGTGGTAGCTGTGGATGCTGTCCGGAGTCATGGGGTAGTATTCGTCGAGATTGAAGGTCACGACGTCGGAGAAATCGAGACCTTCATCCCTGTGCATCTTGATCAGCTCGCGGTAGATGCCGATCGGCGTGCTGCCCGTGGCGAGACCGAGCACCGCGTGTCCGCCCGCGGCTCGTCGCTCCCTGATTATCTGAGCGATGCGCGTCGCGATCGTTCTCGCGATCTCATCGTACTCGACTACGACTACGGGGACGCGTTCCTTGCAGGCTGGCATTCAGTGGAGGAAAGGGGCGTCCAGAAAGATAAGCGGAACGCGGAGCTAGCGGTTCTCCCAGTTCACTATGCGCGCGCCGAGTACGGCCTGTTGCACGGCATCTGCGACATCGCGACGAAGCTGTACGTGACGGGTGTTGCTGCGCGTGGGGTTCACGCGGTTGGTGAGAACCACCACGAAAAGATCTTTCTCCGGATCTATCCAGATGGATGTGCCGGTAAAGCCGGTGTGACCGAAGCTCCAGGGCGAGAAAAACTGCCCCGCGCTCGACCCACCCTCCGGCGAATCCCATCCGAGAGTGCGTGACGATTCCTTGCCCTGACGCGCGGTCCAGCGGGCGATGGCGGCAGGCTTCACGATGCGGATACCGTTTGCGCCTTCGCCGCCGTTCAGGATCATCATCGAGAACAGCGCCAGGTCGCGCGCCGTCGAGAAGAGTCCCGCGTGTCCCGCGACGCCACCCATAGCCCAGGCGTTCTCATCGTGAACCGTTCCCCACAGCAATCCTCCGCGCGCGTCGTCGACCTGGGTCGGCGCGATTCGCGGGCGCAGCGACACGGGCGGCTGGAACTGTGTATCCGTCATCCCCAGCGGCTTGAAGATTTTTTCGGCCGCGAGGACATCGAGCGTCTTCCCGGTGATTCTCTCCATCACTAGTTGGAGCAGAATCATGTCCCAGTCGCTGTAGATCATGTTCGTGCCGGGCGCGTACTCGAGCGGGCGAGCGTTGATCTGATACAGGTACTGCTCGCGTCCGCGAGCGGTGGCGTAAATGTTGGCGCCCGCCTCGAGCCCGCCGCTGTGGGTGAGGATCTGCTTCACCGTGATCTGTGCCTTCTCGGGCGAGTTGAACTCCGGCAGATACGAGGCGACGGTGCGATTGATGTCGAGCTGTCCTCCTTCCTCGAGAACCATCGCCACCGTCGTCGTCGCAATCACCTTGGTGAGCGACGCCAGATCATAAAGGGTGTTGGTGTCGACGGCCGGCGAGCCAGGCTGATTCCAGTCGATGTAGCCATAGCCCTTCATGTAGGCGATGTGCCCATTGCGGCCAACGGCGATCGCCACTCCCGGCGCCACAGCTTCCTCGATCGCGGTTTTCACGATTTTGTCGAGCTTCGCGGGCAGTGCGGTGTCGAGCCCCGAGTTGTTCAATCCCAGCTGGGGGCCGACGTATTTGGTTGGCGCGGGCGCCGCGGCGATGCGAGCAGCGGGCGCAGGCGGGGCGCAGGAGACCGCCGCGACCAGAGAACCGAGGGCAATGGAGGTGAAGAACTTCATTGGTTTTGCATCCGAGTCAGTGCTCTATGAATGCCAGCGCCAAAAGGCAGGCTTGGCGGCAGCGAAATTGG
>DATCPC010000040.1:0-5636 GCA_036564355.1 Gemmatimonadaceae bacterium
CCCGCACTCCGCTCGTGGAGCCGGGAAGATTGATGATGAGCGTCCGCGCGCGCACACCCGCGAGCCCGCGCGACAGGGCCGCGCGCGGAAACGTCGCGAGCGACAGCATCCGAATTCGCTCGGCGATCCCCTGCGCCTCGCGCTCGATCACCACACGAGTCGCCTCGGGGGTATTGTCACGAGGAGCCAGGCCGGTGCCGCCGGTGGTAAGCACGAGATCGGCGACGTCGCCATCGCACCAGGCTATCAGCTGCGCCGCGATGGACGTCACGTCGTCCGCGACGAGCGCGCGATCCGCCATCGCGTACTCGTGCCGAGCACTCCAGGCGGCGATCGCGTCGCCGGAGCCGTCGTCCTTTCGCTCGCCGCGCGCGCCCGCGTCGCTGATAGTGAGGATCGCAATGCGCATCCGGCAATATGCCGGGAATGCATACTCGCTGCCAACTCGGCGTTCAAACGCGAGTTAATGGCGAAATGGAGGGCTCAACAGGAGGTCCGCGAGCGCCTGCGTTACCTCTGCTCCTGGCGACCGCAACGCCACACCGTCACGCGGCTGGCCACTTGCGTGTGACATGGCTGCGTCTCGCCGCGTCCTTTCCATATAGTGATGACCCTTCAATCGAGGTAGGACGTGGGACTGGTCGCCACCCTTCTTCCCAGCCCGCACCGGCTGAACCGCGTTCGCACGGCCCTCAGGGACCATTACACGATGGTGCCCTGCAACGACTGGGCTGAGCTCCTCGCCGCCTGCGCCGCACGCCCGGTCTCGATCGCGCTCATCGATCTGTTCCCCGGAACGCAAATCAGCGACACCTTCGACTGGCTGCGCCAGGTGAAGCGTCGCTTTCCATCGGTCACGGTCGTGCTCTACGCCGCCCTCCCGCCTGCGCGCCCGCGCGATCTGTTCGAGGCCGGCCGATTCGGCGTCGATGGTCTCATCGTCGCGGACCAGGATGATGAGCCGCGCCGCCTCCTCACGATCCTCGAACAGGCGGAAGCGCGCGGGATCATCGAGCTGTTGCGCCCCGCCATTGCCGACGTGAAGCCCACGGTTCGTGACGCGCTGCTCGTCACCGTCACCCGCGCACACCAGCGTCTCGCGCCGGACATGCTCGCGCGTATCCTCGGCATTCGTCGCAAGGTTCTCTCGGACCGTCTGGTGCAAGGCGGGTTCCCCACCGCACAGCGGCTGATTGCGTGGGGGCGGCTCGTCGTCGCCGCGAAGATGCTCGAGGACAACGAGCGCACCGCGGACAGCGTCGCCCTCGCGCTCGACTTCCCATCCGGAAGCGCGTTCCGCAACACGTGCCAGCGCTACGTACACGCCGCGCCGCACCAGATCCGCGCCCGCGGCGGCGCTGCGTACGTCATCGGCGCGCTGCTCCGTCACGTGCAGTCGGCCGACGGCCGGCGCCAGACACTCCCGCGCGTGCACACTCGCGCACCGAGGCTCGCCGTATGAGCGAACACGAGATCGCGCTCGCCGAGGGCGACGAAGCGGAGCAGCGAGGCGACCTGCAGGCGGCATCGGTGGCGTATCGCCGGCTCTCCTCCTCCGAGGTTGCGGGCCCTGCGACGCAGGGACTCTTTCGACTCGGACGAATCGCGTGGCGGCAGGGACGCCTCGACGACGCGCTCGAGCTCTACGAGCGCGCCCGCGCTTCCGCGATCGTGATGGGCGACGACGATCTTCGCGCAGCCATCGAGAACGGCGTCGGCTCGGTGTACTGCCAGCGCGGGATCTTCACGCAGGCGCGCTCGTCGTTCGCCGTCGCATGGGAGCTCGCGGTGTCGGCGCCGCTGCGCGGACGCGTCCAGATCAACATCGGCGCGCTCGCTCTCCTGCTCGGCGACGTGGAAGAGGCGCGCGCCAGCTACGAGCGAGCCGTGGAGATTCTCGATTCGATCAACGACGAGGAGGGGCTCACGATCGCGCTGCACAATCTCGCGCTCGCGCACTCCGAGGAGCAGGACTGGGACGCGGCGGAGCGGTCGTTCGAGCGATGCCTCCTTTTCGCGGAGAAGCGCGGCGATCGCGGCCTCATCGCTGGTGCGATTCTGAATCAGGCGGAGCTCAGCTGCGAGTCCGAGCGGTACGCCGAGGCACTCGAGCGGAGCGAGAAGTCGCTCGCGATCTTCGCCGAGCTGCAGGATGAGAGCGGCCGTGCCGCGGCGCTCCGCGTGCAGGGCGAAATCTATCGGAAGATGCACCAGCTCGAGGAGGCGGAGCCGCGCCTCAAGGAAGCGATTCGCATTGCCGGCCGGCTGCAGCTGTTGACGCTGGAGGCGGAGGCGGCGCGCGAGCTCGGGATGGTGAAGGTGGGGCGCGGCGATGTGACGAGCGCCACGAAGTGGCTTCGACGCGCCCTCGCGCGCTTCTCGCTCATGAGCGCCGATGAGGAGATACACGCGATCGAGGAGCAGCTGCAGGCGCTCAAGCCGTGGCGCCCGAGCGGGGAGAACAAGACAGTCCGCAAGAAGTGAACGGCCGTGGGCCGTTAGACCAGCGGCTCGTTCCCCATCAGCACCGCCATCAACGCCTTCTGCACGTGAAGGCGGTTCTCCGCCTCATCCCACACTCTGCTCTGCGGCCCGTCGATCACGTCGGCGGCGACCTCCTCGCCGCGGTGCGCCGGGAGACAGTGAAGAAAAATCGCGTCCTTGTTCGCGAGTGACATCAGCTTCCGGTCCACCTCGAAGCCCTCGAAGGCGACCTCCCGCTTCGCCTGCTCTTCTTCCTGTCCCATCGACGCCCACACATCGGTGTTCACGACGTCGGCTCCCCTCGCGGCCTCGGCCGGATCGCGCACGAGCTTCACGTGCTTCCCGCCCTCGCGCTTGAGCGTTTCGGCATCGGGATCGTAGCCCGCCGGACATGCCAGCACGAGCTCGAAGCCGAGCCGGTACGACGCGTTGATCCAGGAGTTCGCCATGTTGTTGCCGTCGCCGATCCACGCGATCTTCTTCCCCTCGAACGTGCCGAGATGCTGCTTCACCGTGAGCAGGTCCGCGAGGATCTGGCAGGGGTGGAGCAGGTCGGTGAGTCCGTTGATCACCGGCACAGACGCGTATCGCGCGAGCTCCTCGACTTCGCTGTGCGCGAAGGTGCGAATCATGATGCCGTCGACGTAGCGCGAGAGCACGCGCGCGGTATCGGCGATCGGTTCGCCGCGCCCGAGCTGGACGTCGCGCGGCGAGAGGAACAGCGCGTGTCCCCCAAGCTGCCACGCCCCAACCTCGAACGACACGCGCGTGCGAGTGGATGATTTCATGAAGATCATCGCCAGCGACTTGCCCGCGAGCGGCTTCGCCTTGAACTCGCCCTTTCGCATCGACTCCGCGAGGTCGAACAGCTTGATGAGCTCCGGGCGCGTGAAGTCGGGGATCGCGAGAAAGTCGCGGTGCGGTGCGTCGGACATTTTTCCTCTGAGAATTTACGAAGCGCGGTGAAGATAACGGACGCCCGCGGAGCGGAGCAAGGCGCGTGGCGATCGCCAATGCGATCAGGACTTCTCGATCGCGTTGCCCATTCTGCCGACGACTTCACTCAGAATCGCTCCCGACGTTCCCATGTTCACGCGCGTGAAGCACGCGCCCTGGCGTCCGAAGTCGGTCCCGCGCATCAGCGCGACCTTCCCCTTCTTGAGGAAGACCTTCGAGGGATCGTCGCCGAGTCCGAGCGCTGAGCAATCGAGCCACGCGAGATAGCCCGCCTGCGGCGGAATGTAGCGAACCGCCGGCAGATACATCCCGAGCAACTCGGCCAGTAGCGCGCGGTTGCGGTCGAGATGCGCAAGCAATCCCTCGAGATAGGGCGCGCCCTCCTCGAACGCAGCGATGTTCGCGATCACTCCGAGATGGCCGGTACGCTCCTGGAACTCCTTCGGCAGTTTCTTCAGGGCGCTCTGCATCGCCTGCGAGCCGGCGACGATCACCGCGCACTTGAGTCCCGCGACATTCCACGCCTTGCTCGCCGACGTGACGGTGATCGCGTTCGCGCCGATCGATTCGCTCACCGCGACGAAGGGAATGTGCACCGCACCCGGCAACGTGAGTGGCGCATGGATCTCATCGGCGATCACGATCACGCCGAAGCGCTTGGCGAGCTTCGCGATCTCCTCGAGCTGCGACTTTTCGAGCACGCGGCCGGTAGGGTTGTGCGGGTTGCAGAGGAGATAGGCCTTCGCACCGGCGGCGAAGGCCTTCTCCAGCGCGTCCAAATCCAGATCCCATCCTCCGCCGGGCACGTGCGCGAGCGGAACTTCGACAACGGCGCGTTCGACCTCCTGGATCGTCGAGAAGAATGGCGGATAGACCGGCGGATTGATCACCACGCCGTCGCCTGGCTTCGTGACGACGCGCAGAATCTCCGCCACTGCAACCATCACCTCCGGGGCGGCGCTCACCCGCGCCGGGTCGACAATCCACGCAAAGCGCGACTTCGCGAACGCCACGAACGACTGCGGGAGCGACCTGGGCTGCGCGTAGCCGCAGTCATTCGCATCGATGGCCCGCCGAAGGCGCTGCTTGATCGGCTCGGCCAGCGGGAAGTCCATCTCCGCTACCCAAGCCGGGAGGACATCGGCGGGATAGGTCGTCCACTTCGCGCTCGCGCGGCCGCGCAGCTTTGCGAGAGAGATGTCCTCGAATGCGGTCACAGAATGTAGCGGCGCAGGTCTTCGTCCTCGACGATCGTCTTGAGCCGGTCGCGCACGAGCGCCGCGTCTACAGTGATCGCCTCCTTCCCGCGATCGGGAAGATCGTAGAGCACATCCTCGAGCAGCGTCGACATCACGGTGTGCAGTCGCCGGGCGCCGATGTTCTCCATCCGATCGTTCACCGTCGCAGCAATGCGTGCGACTTCGGCGATCCCATCTTCGGTGAAGATGAGCGACGCGCCCTCCGCCTCGACGAGCGCCGAGTACTGGCGGGTGAGCGCGTTCTCGGGCTCGGTCATGATGCGAACGAAGTCCGCCTCCGTGAGCGGCGTGAGCTCTACGCGAATCGGAAATCGGCCCTGCAGCTCCGGGATCAGATCGCTCGGCTTCGACACGTGAAAGGCGCCCGCGGCGATGAAGAGCACGTGGTCGGTTTTCACGAGGCCGTACTTGGTCTGCACGTTCGAGCCCTCGACGATCGGCAGGAGATCGCGCTGCACGCCCTCGCGCGAGACGTCGGGGCCGCCCATCTGCGAGCGCTCGCCGGCGATCTTGTCGATCTCGTCGAGGAAGATGATCCCCATCTTCTCCACGCGCTCTACCGCATCGGCGGTGACGTCGTCGAGATCGATGAGCTTCTCCAATTCCTGCTCGAGAATGATGCGGCGAGCCTCGCTCACCTTCACCGTGCGCTTCTTGCGGCGCTTCGGCATCATCTCCTGCAGCATGTCCGTGAAGTTCTCCATCCCCTCGGGCGCACCCTGCGGGACCATCATGTCGAACATCGGCCCCTTGCCGCCGGTCACCTCGACCTCGACCTCGCGTTCCTCGAGCTTGAGGTCGATGAGCAGCTGCTTGAGCTTCTCGCGCGTGCGGCGATACCGCTCCGCGCCAACTTCGTCCGCGGGCTCGCGCGATGTCTCGCCGGTGGCGGAGACGACGAAGAGCGCGGGACCGGTGGGAGCCGCGCCTTCGGGG
>DATCPC010000042.1:0-2879 GCA_036564355.1 Gemmatimonadaceae bacterium
CCTATGTCGTCATTCCGTCGAACTACACGTTCAAGCAGAAGGCCGTCGCGAAGCGGGAAGACGCGGCGGCGTTCACGTTCGTGTTGCACAAGGACAAAGGCGAGTGGCGGCTCATTGGTTGGTCGTGGGCCACGCCTTAGCTTAGTCGACCGCCTCATTGGTCACCGCGACGGGCCGATCTTCGCGCCCTAACCGCTATTGCCCGTCGCTGTGCGCCAGCTTCTCGAACCGCGGATCGCCGCGCAGCGGATTCCACGTAGGATCAATCCGCAGCCACGCAGGCGAGATGACGTACGGCTTCGCGAGCACCGTGCGCAATTCCGCGATAGCCGCATCTTTGTCACCCAACGCAACGTCGATTCGTGCGACGACGTGATGCGCGTACGGGATCGTGCTCCATTGATCCCCCGTGGCAATCGCAAGGGCAAGACCACGATCCCGGTCGCGGATTGCTTCGTGGCGTCGACCCTGTATCGCGAATGCCAGCCCGCGGAAAAGCATGCCCTGCCAATTCTCCGGGTTTTGCCGCAGAGCCGGATCTATTGCAACCGTGGCGGAGTCCGCGTACGCGCGCGCCCTCGCGGTGTCGCCGCCCAGCCAGTACAGCTCAGAATGGGCAACGCCCCACACCGAGCGATCACCGTCGAACGCCGCAGGTGACAGCGTCTGCGCGAGCGCGAGATCCGCGCTGTCCAGTATCCAGTATGCATCCCAATAGTTGACGACGAATGCCGCGAGCGCGCCGCGATCGACCGTGCCCGGCACTCGGCGAAGCGACGCGCGCGCGCCGGCGAGATCGCCCTCGCCGGCATAGCTCATGGCCCGGTCCTCGATCAATCCGAGATTCTCAGCGCTGGCGGCGAGTCCACGCTCGGCGGCAGCTCTCGCCTCGGGATAGCGACGGAGCCAGAGGAGCGCGCGGCTTAAACGATCGGCGGTGAGCGGCGAGCGCGGATCGATTATGGCAGCCTGGCGAAAGAGCGCGAGCCCCTCCTCCCACTGACCAGCCGTCGCGTCCAACTGGCCAAGCGTTCGCACCACCTCAAAGGCGGAGGGTGCGAGCCGACGAGCCGCCTCCAGATCCGCGCGCGCCTTTGCCTGATCCGATGCGACGATTCGCCAATAAATGCTGCGCGCGACGTAGCTCCGGTAATCGCCCGAGTCGAGCCCGATCGCTCGATCCGTTGCACTTTTCGCGGCTGCCGCATCCAGCGGCGACTGGGTGCCGTTCGAGTAGATGACTGCATGCAGATAGCCCACCCGCGCCCACGCCGCCGCGAATCCCGAATCGAGCGCCACCGCCCGTTCCGCATTCGCAAGGGCACGCCGCAATGATGGCAAGTCGCCTCCGTCGAACGCAGTGCTCCGCAGATACGCCTCGTACGCCGCGAGATTCTGAGTCGGCTTCTGCTCGAGCTGGGCCTGCGCCGGAGGGTTGAGCACGACACCGAGGTTTGCCGCGACCTTGCTCGCGACCGCCGATTGCACCTGAAAAACATCGGCGAGCGTCGTGTCGTAGGTTTGTTGCCAGATCGTGCGCGGCGCGCTCTCCGTCGACATCTGCACGAGCTCCGGGCTCACGCGCACGCGCCGCGCGTGGCTCGGACTCGTCTCCCATCGCACGGTACCGGTGAGCAAGTACATCGCGCCGAGCTCACGCGCGATCTGCTGCGGCGACTTGTCGGATCGTCGATACTGATTCGAGCTCGCGCGCGCGATCACGCGCAGCGCGGGAAGCGCGGTGAGCTTGCCGCGAATCTCGTCCGTGATGCCGTCGGCGAAGTAGGCGTTGGATGTATCGCCGTCGTTCTCGAAGGGGAGCACCGCCAGCGCGGATCCGCCAACCGGCGCACGACCCTTCGCGCGAGACCAAAGAAAGAGCAGTCCGGCCCCGAGCACCGCTCCCAGCGCGACGACTGCGATTTGCGCTCGAAGTCGGGAGGCGCGCGGTTGCGCGAGCGGTGCCGCATCCTGCGCCGCGGTTTGTGCCGTCGTCAGCGTGCGGGCGAAATCGGCCATCGAGTTGAACCGATCGGCGGGTGCAGGTGCGAGCGCCTTTTCGATTGCCGCGTCCACGCCTGGCAGTACAGCTGGTCGCGCTCTGCGCACCGATGGCGGCGCTCCGGAGAGCATCTTCGCGCGCACCGTCTGCGCGTTCGGTCCGGTGAACGGCGGCTCACCGGCGAGCATCTCGTACAGCACCGTCGCAAGCGAGTACAAGTCGGTACGCGCATCGAGCGCGCGCTCACCGCTCGCCTGCTCGGGGCTCATGTACTGCGGAGTGCCAACCACGAGCCCGGTCTCGGTGAGCCGCTGCGGCGTGCCGTGCGCCGCGTCACCGCCGAGCGCCTGGGCGATGCCGAAATCGGCGACGAGTGTGTTGCCGTCGGTCGTGAGCAGCAGATTTTCCGGCTTGATGTCCCGATGCACGACGCCATGGTCGTGCGCGTACTGGAGCGCCTGCGCCGCCTCGCGCGTGATGCGAAGCGCCTCGTCCACCGGAAGCTGCCCCTCACGATCGAGACGCGCGCGCAGGGATTCCCCTTCGACGTACGGCATGCTGAACCAGAGCAGCCCGTGCGCATTCCCAGAGTCGTGGACAGAAAGAATGTGCGGATGCTGCAGTCCCGCCGCGACCTCGATCTCGCGCTGGAATCGATCCGGGCCGAGTGATGCGGCGAGATCGGCGTGAAGCACCTTGAGCGCCACCGGACGCTTGTGCTTCAGGTCGTGGGCAAGCCACACGGTGGCCATTCCGCCGCGTCCGAGCACGCGCTCGACGGTGTAGGCGCCGCCGAGCGCGGACTGGAGGTGTTCGCGAGCGTCGGCGGCCGAGTCGGTCACGTGTGCGGACGGGTCAGGTCATGGGGGAGTGCGGT
>DATCPC010000052.1:0-59821 GCA_036564355.1 Gemmatimonadaceae bacterium
CGTTTCGGACGACGCAACCGATCCCGCACGCCGCAACATGCCGATGCCAGGTGCGAACGATGGCGCGTCCGGCGTGGCCCTCTTTATCGGCATCGGAGATGCGCTCAAGACGATGCCCGCAACCGTGGGCGTGGACCTGCTCTTCGTGGACGGCGAGGATTACGGCGACTTCCCCGCGATGAAGGACGTGCTGCTAGGCTCCACGTATTTCGCATCACACCTGCCAGCGCCCGACTATAAGCCGCTCTACGCGGTGCTCTGGGACATGATCGGCGACAAGGATCTCGACATCTATCAGGAGCCGAACTCGCTCGCGCGCGCGCCGGAGGTCGTCTCGCTCGTGTGGAACGAGGCGCAGTCGCTCGGCTACTCCCGCTACTTCATCAACAGCCCGTCGAATCAAGGCGTGACCGACGATCACATCCCGCTGCTCGATGCGGGCATTCACACGATCGACGTGATCGACTTCGATTATCCGGCGCACCACACGCCGGACGACACCTTCGACAAGATCTCCGCGCGCTCGCTGCAGATCGTCGGCGATGTGGCAACGGGGCTGCTGACATCGAAGTAGTGCGCGGCCCGGCTAGGGGCGGCCGTGCGCATGTGCCTCGGGCGACATCCGCTCGATCGTGACCTCGTCGCCGACGTGGAACCGCATGAGATCCTCGCCGAGCTGAAGGGGGCCCGCATAGGTCTGGCGAGTGGTGCGCATCATCTCCTCGGCGGAAACGCCGCGCAGAACGATGTGGGAGAATACCGCGAGCTTCGGCCTAACCTCGTTGAACACCGCCGCCGCGCGATCGGGCGTCGTGTGATGATCGATGATCGTGCGCAGGTGCTGATCGCGTCGCAGCTCGTCGGCCGAGGCGGCGGCCACCTCATGGATCAGGAGGTCCGTACCTTTCGCATGCCGAATGAGGTTGGGTGAGTATCGCGTATCGCCTGAGAGCACTACCGAGCGACCGCCGGCGTCGATTCGATAGCCCAAGGCGGGGCGCACCACTCCGTGATCGACAAAAAACGCGGTGACTGTCACACCGTTGCGGTCGAACACCACCTGCTCACCGATGTCGTGCGCGACGATGCGCCCGCCCGCTGCCGACTCCTTGTCATCGCGCACGCGAATGTCGAGGTCGAACTTATAGGCAGTCTGAAGCCCCTCGGCCATGCCGGTGGTGCCAGTGGGTCCCCAAAGCTGGAGCGGATTTACACTTCTCGAGATGAGCCACCCCGTGAGCCACAGATCCGGCAATCCTACGGTGTGATCCGAGTGCAGATGGGTCAGAAGCACGCCCGTGATGTCTGCGTACGACACGCCGAGCTGCAAGAGACGCTGCATCGCGCCGCGTCCGGCATCGAAGACCAATTTCTCGTTGCCCGCCTCCACGAGGATACTTGGACCGAACCGGTCCATGACTGGCCGCGGAGTGCCGGTGCCAAGGAGCGTGACGCGGATTTCGCTTGCTGGCGGCCGATCTGCGGTGGCGCGCACATCGCCGGGCGCGGATGCCTGGGCGCACAGGCTCGACGCGAGCGTTAGCGTGGAGGTCCAAATCGCGGCAAATTGCAGAACAGAGCGGCGGGCTACCGGATGGTGAATCATGATTTCCTCCTTGTCTGCATCACAGCTCGGCGAACTGGCACGACCGACAGTGCAACTCCACCGGCGGCCTCGCCGGTCTCGAATTCTGCACCGCGCCGCGCTCGATCGATGAATGCGAGCGCCTCGCCCCGCGCGATCTTCGTGCATGCCGACACCAGCCGAAAAGCGCGCCCTCGTGTTTCTCTCCGCCATATTTACGCTTGGCGCCGGGGTTCGCGCAACGAAGGCGCTCAGCGCCGAACCGCCGCCGCCCAGCGCCGCGGCGAGAACAGAACTGCATCGTCAAATCGTCTCCGTAGACTCAGCGGACTCGGCCGAAAAAAGTAGAGGCGGGAGGCGAGATCGGTCGAAACGACCCAGGGCAATCGGCACCTCGACCTCCGACGGGTCCGATGCTCGTCCCGCCGACAGCGCAGCCATGAGGAAAAGGAGAAAGAGCACCAAAGTCCTCCCTCAAGGCGCCGAACAGCCCAGAGATATCGGCGTTTCGTCCGCCGGACCGGTCGATCTGGACCGCGCCCAGGAGTGGGAAATCCTCGCGCTTCCCAAGATCGGGCCTACGCTCGCGAAGCGGATTCTCGCGAATAGAGACTCACTCGGCCCGTTCGGTTCGCTCGACGAGCTTCGACGCGTAAAGGGGGTTGGTGAAGCGGTGGTGGATGCCATCACACCCTACGTGACGTTCTCACAGCAACCGCGTCAATCCCGTGAGAACGAGGTTGGTGGAGGGGCTGCTAGACGCGTCGAAAAGCGTCGCAAGCGCCAGTCACCATCACAATAGTACGTAGGCAGCTTCCCACGACCCCGCCCGGGTGGCGTCGCCGACGCCGCCCGGGCGCTGTTCCCCCCTCCGAGAATCATGGCCGTAGCTCCAGCAGCGCATGGTGCGGGTGAGCGCATCGGTGATCTCCTCATGCGAGAGGGGCTCATCACGCGCGAGGCGTTGGACCGCGCGCTGCAGGAGCAGAAGACCACCGGAATGCGGGTCGGCTACAACCTCGTGAAGCTCGGCTACATCAACGAGGTCGAGCTCACGCGCATGCTGGCCCGGCAGTTCCGCATGCCCGCCGTCGACCTCACCAACTTCGAGGTCGATCCGCGCATCGCGAAGCTGATCCCGGCCGAGCTGGCGCAGCGCCATTTGGTGCTCCCGCTCAAGCGCGAAGGCCGCACGCTCACGGTGGCGATGGCCGATCCGTCGGACCTCGGCGTCATCGACGACCTGAAGTTCATCACGCGCTACGACATCTTCCCGGTCATCGCCGGCGAGTACACGCTGCGCAACGCCGTCGACAAGTACTACGGTGAAAACACCGACGACGCACTCCAGAATATCCTCGACGACATCGACGACGACGGTGACGTCGAAGTCGTCGAAGAGCGCGATGAGGAAATCAGTGCGTCCGTGCTGGCGGCCGCGATCGACGATGCGCCGGTCGTGAAGCTCATCAACGGAATCCTGACGGACGCGGTGAAGAAGGGCGCGTCCGACATTCACTTCGAGTGCTTCGAGCACGAGATGCGCGTGCGCTACCGCGTCGACGGCGCGCTCCAGGAAGTGATGAAGCCGCCGATGAAGCTGAAGGCTGCGCTCATCTCGCGCTTCAAGATCATGTCGAATCTGAACATCGCCGAGCGACGCGTGCCGCAGGATGGGCGCATCAAGCTGAAAATCGGCAAGAAGGTCATCGACTATCGCGTGTCGACGCTGCCAACGCTGTTCGGCGAGAAGATCGTGCTCCGAATTCTCGACAAGGGGAATCTGACGCTCGACCTCGAGAAATTCGGCATCGAGCCACGCGCGGAATCCGACCTGATGGAAGCGGTGGCGAATCCGTACGGCATGGTGCTCGTCACCGGCCCAACGGGTTCCGGAAAGACGACGACGCTCTACTCGGCGCTGTCCAAGGTCAACAACATCGACGTCAACATCATGACGGCGGAAGATCCCGTCGAGTACAACATCTTCGGGATCAACCAGGTGCTCGTGCGCACCGACATCGGACTGACCTTCGCGGCGTCGCTGAAGGCGTTCCTTCGTCAGGATCCGAACATCATCATGATCGGAGAGATCCGCGATCTGGAGACGGGCGGCATCGCCATCAAGGCGGCGCTCACGGGTCACCTCGTCATGTCGACGCTGCACACGAACTCGGCGCCGGAAACGGTCACGCGTCTCATGGACATGGGGCTCGAACCGTTCAACGTGGCATCCGCGCTCAACCTGGTGCTGGCGCAGCGACTCGTGCGCAAGATCTGCAACACGTGCCGGGCGCAGTATCAGCCCGACCCGATCGAGATGGCGGCGGCTAAACTCAAGCCCGACATGACGTTCCGGAGCCTGGCCTACACGGCGGAGGCGATCGAGAACATGAAACGGATGGCGACGAAGGAGGCGGCGCCGATCGTGAAGGACTTCACACTCGAGACGACGATCGCGGAGATGCCATTTTTCCGGGGCCGTGGATGCGACGCGTGCGGAGGCTCGGGGCTCAAGGGTCGCCAGGGGCTCTACGAGGTCATGCTCATGACGCCCAAGCTGCGGAAGCTGGTCATGCAGAACGTCGGGGCGGCCGAGATTCGTGACGGAGCGGTCGAGGAAGGGATGCTGACGCTGCGTATGGACGGGCTTCTCAAGGTCATGAAGGGGATTTGTACCTTGGACCAGGTCATCCGCGAAACCGCAGCCTAGACCGTCGAAGGGCAGGGGCGGGCGCCCGTTTCGGAGCCCGCTGCACGACCCTGCAACGCTCGCCCCATTCCCTCGTCTATAGGGGGTATCCCTTCCCCGGGGGTACCGCCACCTCGCAAGGAGCCACATTGACCGCCCCAGCCGCCAATTCTGTCAACCTGCGCGCGTTGCTCGAGGAAATGATCGAGCGGGACGCGTCCGACCTGCACATCACCGCGGGTGACAAGCCGAAACTGCGTATTGACGGCGATATCACTGATGCCAATGTCGACGTGGTGCTGAATCCGAAAGACACGCTGCAGCTCGCCTATTCGATTCTCACGGAGAATCAAAAGAAGCGGTTCGAGACCGAGGACGAGCTCGACTTTTCCTTCGGCATTCAGAATCTCGCGCGCTTTCGCGGAAATTGCTTCAAGCAGCGCGGCTGCGTGTCGCTGGTCATTCGACAGATCCCGTTCAACATCCGCACGTTCGAGGAGCTCGGCCTTCCCAACGCAGTGGCGAAGATGGCCGAGCGCCCGCGAGGGCTGGTGTTGGTGACGGGGCCGACCGGATCCGGAAAGAGCACGACGCTCGCGGCGCTGATCGACAAGATCAATCGCGAGCGACGCGGGCACATCATCACGGTGGAAGACCCGATCGAGTTCATCCACCGTCACCAGAGCTGCATCGTCAACCAGCGCGAGGTCGGGACGGACACGAAGAGCTTCGCGACCGCGCTCAAGTATGCGCTGCGAGAAGATCCCGACGTCATTCTCGTCGGCGAAATGCGCGATCTGGAAACGATGCAGGCCGCGCTGACGATTGCCGAGACGGGACACCTGTGCTTCGCGACGCTGCATACGAATTCGGCGGCTGAGGCCATCAATCGTATGATCGACGTCTTCCCGAGTCACCAGCAGGGGCAGGTTCGAGCGCAGCTCGCGTTCGTGCTCGAGGGGATCGTGACGCAGACGCTGTTGCCGCGCGCGAAGGGACGTGGGCGTGCGATGGCGGCCGAGATCCTGGTGGTGACGCCGGCGATCCGGGCGCTGATCCGCGACAACAAGATTCACCAGATCAATTCGTCGATGCAGGCGGGAAAGAAGTTCGGCATGCAGACGTTGAACGACTCGCTCTATCAGCTGTACATGTCGCGCGAGGTCGTGCTGGACGAGTGTCTGCGCGTGTCGGGCGATCAGAACGAGTTCCTGCGTATGATCGGCGAGGCACCGCTGGAGGACGTCGGCAACGGTGAGCCGCCGAAGATTGCCGGGCAGCACGCGAAGTACGCGGCCGCGGGCAAGCGGTAATCAGAATAGTCTGAGGAGACTACATGCCAACATATGCCTATACGGCGCGAACGCTCGGCGGTGAGCTCAAGAACGCCACGATGGAAGCTGCGACGCGGGACGAGGTCGTAGCGAACCTGCGGCGGCAGAAGCTCATTGTCGTGAAGGTGGACGAGGAACAGAGGAAGAAGAAGGCCGGAAAGGTCAAGACGCGCGACATCGTCATCTTCACCCGTCAGTTCTCGACGATGATCAACTCGGGGCTGCCGCTCGTGCAGGCGCTCGACATTCTCTCTCGCCAGAGCGAGAACAAGGCGCTGCAGGACGTGACGCACCAGGTGGTGTACGACGTCGAGTCCGGACACACGGTGGCCGACGCGCTGCGCCGGCATCCGAAGGCGTTCACCGATCTGTACGTGAACATGGTGGCCGCCGGTGAGGCGGGTGGTATTCTCGATACGATTCTGATGCGACTGGCGACGTTCCTCGAAAAGAACGATGCTCTCGTCGGAAAGGTGAAGAGCGCGATGATCTACCCGGCCGTCATCATGAGCGTAGCCTTCATCGCCATCGTGACGCTGCTGATCTTCGTCATTCCGGTGTTCGAGACCATGTTCGCGAGCGTGAACCTGGCGCTCCCGCTGCCGACGCGCATCGTGATCATGTTGTCGAGCTTCCTGAAGCACTTCTGGTGGGCGGTTGCTGGCGGCGCGTGGTTCACCGTCTACTCGCTGAAGAAGTACTACAAGACGCCGAGCGGCCAGCTGAACATCGACAAGTTCCTGCTCAAGGTGCCGGTGCTGGGCGACATGCTGCGCAAGTCGGCGGTGTCGCGCTTCACGCGCACGCTGGGCACGCTGATCAGCTCAGGCGTGTCGATTCTGGATGGGCTCGAGATCACGGCGAAGACGGCCGGCAACCGCGTCATTCACGATGCGATCATGGAGTCGCGCGCGAGCATCGCGGGCGGAGACACGATCTCGGCGCCGCTGCAGAAGTCGAACGTGTTCCCGCCGATGGTCATCTCGATGATCGCGGTTGGCGAGCAGACGGGTGGACTGGACGAAATGCTCACGAAGATCGCGGACTTCTACGATACCGAGGTCGATACGGCCGTGTCCGGCCTACTGAGCTTGATGGAGCCGGTGATGATCGTGTTCCTGGGTGTGATCGTCGGAGGAATGGTGGTGGCGATGTATCTGCCGATCTTCGACATGATCAACGCGGTGCAGTAAGGGGTAAGGCGAACGAGTACGGAAGCCGACGCAGCCGTCCGTCAGCCAAGCCATTCGATCCGACCCGCGGTCCGGTCAAGTGGACTTCGGGGCGGAATCGCATCGAATGTGGTTCCCGCAGCGAGTGACATGACCCGAACTCTCTCGACCCGTTGGACTTTCTTCATCAAGATTTTCCTGCCCGCGATCTGGATCCCCGGATTCGCGGCGGGAGTGATCATAGCGTTCCAACATCCCGAAAGCGTGATATACAATGGCGTCCGGGGCGCGGCGCCGGCGGGGATCGGATTTCAGTTCCTTTTTGCGTGGATCATGGGCTCAGCGTTCATGCTCTTCGCGGGCGTCAGACTCAAGAGAGTTCGCGTCGCCGACGGTTCGCTACTCGTTTCCAACTTCGTGAGCGAGTGGCGCGTTCCGTTCTCGCTCATATCGGAGGTATTTCAGAGTCGGTTATTGTTCGATGGAAAGCCGATCATCATTCGGCTTCGCGAGGATATCGGGTGCGGAAGAACGGTGACATTCCTTCCGCTATTTCGATGGCGCTTTCGACACTGGAAACAAGATCCGTTCGTGAACGAGCTCCGGCAGCTAGCGGAACTGCCGGACCGACTGCGCAATTGATCAGCCAATGATCGCCACCTGCGTCGATGATCCAGCTACCCAACCGCCCTCGCCAGCCACGACAGCGCCCCCACCAGCGCCACGTACGTCCCCAACGCCACGCGATCCCCCGGCCCCTGCTCCCTCTGCACCGCGCGCCAGATCGCAACGATGCCGACGATGACCAGCAGTCTCTGATTCGTCAGCAGGTACGCGATCGCGATCGCACCGATCACCACGCATCGCTCGACCCTGTTCAGCGCATGAAAGCCGCGCGACCCATCCAGCTGCCACACGGGAGTGAGGTTGAACAGGTTGATGAACCCCGTCAGCTGCGCGATCGCGAGCGAAATGGGAATGTGCGTCGCGAAGTAAACGCCCATTGTCGCGAGTCCCGCGCCGAGTCCCCACACCGGACCCGCGAGCCCGATCTTCGCGTCGACGTGCGCGTCGGCCGGGTGCTGCTTCAGCATCACCAGCGCGCCGACACCCGGAATGAACAGCGGCGCGCCGGCTGCGATGCCGAGCTTTCGCAGCACGGACACGTGTCCCATCTCGTGGATGTAGATCGAGACCACGAGGCCGAGCGCGAGCGGCCATCCGAAGATGCCCCAGTACACGGCGAAGAAGGCAAACATCGAGAAAAAGGTGCTCGCCTTCGTGAGGCCGAGCAGCAGGAATTTCAGCTTGCCGAGTAGAAGCAGGAATGCAGTGGCGATGCCGCCGAGTGCGCGACGCCACGCGGGGTGATCCGGGTTGGCCGGCTTCGCACCGGACACGGATGGATTGGCGGCCTCCATGCGCGCGGTGAGATCGGCGATGCGCGCGGTGATCGTCGCGTACTGCTTCGAGTCCGCCGGAAGAAGGTTGAGCGTACCTTCCCAACTCGTGCGCGCCTGCAGCAAGTCGCCCGCGGCAGTGGCTGCGTGGGCTGACGCTGCGAGCTTCTTTAGCCTGTCCCCGTAAAGGAGAAGGCCACACGCGGGACACGCGCGCGCGTGCGGCGCGAGCTCGGTGCCGCACTGCGGACACGCGCCATCGAGCTCCGCGCGCTCCGCTTCATTTGCCCCCAATCAGACGGCCGCGGGCGAAGGGCCGCTACCCACGCGGTAGGGTCCTGAGATCTTCAGCGCCGGCGCGGCGGTCATGTGCCACGCTTGCCGCAACCCAACAGCGATGATGATTGCGGTGATGATGCCGGTGCCTCCTCCGGTGATCACCAGGGTCGGAAGGGCGAACACGTAGAAAAACTGCGTTGGGAGCGCCATGGTCGAGTCCCTCAGGATCAACGGTGCGTACGCGAGTCCAACGGCCCAGTATGTCAGCACGACCGCGAGCACCTGAAAGCGACGTCCGCCGCGACCGCCGGCCCCCTTCCTCACCGCCCAACCCACCATGTATCCGATCGCAATGGCGATGATGCCGATCTCGAGATTCGCGAGCGCGATGACGCCGTAGTAGATCGCCGCGCCGGCGATGGCCGCGAGGATGCCGAGTCCGGCTGCGCGCGCGAACGGTGCGAGTCCCTTCGGCGTCGAAACGGCTGCCTCGACGGCGACTCGGCAATTGGCGCACGTCACCTTGCCGTTCAGTTGATAATAGTCGCTCACGATCGGCTTCTTGCACGCCACGCAGGTAGCAGCGGGTCGTGCCGATGTCGAGCCGGAAGGGGAATCGTTGACTACTCAATCGAACTGAAGCTCATCGTCTTTGGTGCGAGCGTCGTCGGTTGGCATCGAGTCTCCAGGTGGGTCCAACGTAGTCGTGCGTTCGCTCGCGTCAACGGAAATCGAGCGCGCACTACGCTAAGAGACGCACGGCGTGCTGGCCAGACCTCATTTCAGGACAGGCACTTGTGCCCGCACATTCGGCGTGTCCGCCGGAAATACTTGCCGCTCGGCTGGTTGCGCGCCGGAAACTCCTCCGCATGCTCGAACGTAGGGTCCACCACGCAGCATTGCGCTGCCCAGGCTCCTCACTCCGTCGGAGGCACCATGATCTGGTGGATCTGTGTTGGGCTCGTCGCCGGATGGGCGACGGGCAAGCTCATGAAGGGCGGGGGCTACGGCGCTCTCATGGATATCGTGATCGGAATTGCCGGCGCCGTGATGGGCGGCTTCCTCATGCGCACACTTGGCTTCGCCGGCTCCGGCGGCTTCATCTACACCGTGATCGTGGCCATCGTCGGCGCCGTCGTGCTTCTGTGGCTGATCCACATGATCACTGGAAGGCACCCGAACTCGTAGCAGGTCCTCGCCGGATCTCGCCGTTTGGTCTACTTCACCGTCGCCTCAAGTTTCTGGCATGATGAAAGTGCTAGCCGCGTTCGCCGTAGCCACTCTGCTCACGGGAGCTGCCAGCGTTCGCGCTCCTCACCACTTCACGCCCGTCGTGCTCATTTCGATCGACGGGCTGCGCCCCGACTATGTCCTCGAAGCCGAAGCGCACGGGCTTCGCATTCCGAACCTGCGACGCTTCATCGCGGAAGGGAGCTACGCGACAGGCGTCACCGGAGTGCTGCCGACGGTGACGTATCCAAGTCACACGACGATTCTCACGGGCGTTAGCCCGGCCCAGCACGGGATCTACGCGAACACCACGTTCGATCCGCTCGATCGCAATTCAGGCGGATGGTACTGGTATGCAGCGGATATTCGCGTGCCGACGCTTTGGGATGTTGCCGGCAAAGCGGGCATCGCTACTGCCAACGTGCATTGGCCCGTGAGCGTCGGTGCGCACATCAGATACAACATTCCGCAAATCTGGCGCACGGGGATGCCCGATGACCGAAAGCTGATCGAGGCGCTCTCCACCCCGGGCCTTCTTCCTCGTCTCGAACGAGAGCTGGGACCCTACGCCGACGGCATAGACGAAAGCATCGAAGGAGACGAGACGCGTGGTCGCTTTGCAGCACGCCTCATCGAGCTCGAGCGGCCGGGCTTCGCGACGGTGTATCTCACGGCGCTGGATCACACGCAACACGGTACCGGGCCGTTCAGCAGCGAGAGCAACGCAGTGCTCGAGCGCATCGACGTCATCGTGGGACATCTCGTCGAGTCCGCGAGGCGCGCCTCCGGTCAAAACGTCGTGATATGTGTGGTGTCCGACCACGGCTTCGCGCGCACGGATAAGGAAGTGAATCTGCTCGTATTGTTTCGCTCGGCCGGCCTCATCTCCTACGATACTGCGGGCAAAATCAGTTCCTGGCGCGCGACCGCGTGGGGCGCAGGTGCTGCGGCCGCAGTCGTTCTTGCCGACTCGACTGACGCCGTTACTCGCGCTCGAGTGCGGGCGCTGCTCGACTCGCTCGTCGCCGATTCGGCGTCGGGCGTGGCGCGCGTGGTGGACGCGGCGGCTTTGCACGCGAACGGAGGCTGGCCGAATGCCGATTTCGCGGTTTCTCTTCGCATCGGATACAAACTCGGCGCAAAAAGCACGGGTCCATTGACCGTTCCCGTAGCCGTGAGCGGTGCGCACGGCTACTTCCCCGACGAGCCGCAGATGGCCTCATCGTTTTTTATTACCGGACCGGGAATCCCCGCAGGTAAGTCGCTCGGCCGTATCGACATGCGCGACATCGCCCCAACTCTTGCCGGCTATCTGGGTGTCGAGCTTCCCGCGGCAAAAGGCGGTTTAGCACTCGGGAACGCTGCAGCCCGCCGGTAAGTGTGTCTTATCCCAAACCCGACATCACGGCTTCACTCCCACCGCCGCGTACAGCTCCTTCGGATCGAACCGGATCCCACCCTTCACAACCATCACCGTCTTGCGCACGTCGCTGATGTTCGCGGTCGGATCGCCATTCACCAACACCACGTCCGCGACTTTCCCCACCGCGATCGAGCCGCGATCGGCCTCGTGGTGCATCACCCTCGCCGCTCCGATCGTCGCGAGCTTCAGCACCTGCGGCGCCGGGATTCCCGCCTGCACGTAGAGCTCGAGCTCGCGCAGCAGCTGGAATCCCACCGGGCCGTTGTCCGTCCCCGCGACGATCGGCACGCCGGCGTCGTACATCGCCTTCACGATCCCCTTCATCTCGCCGAACGCATCGCGATAGCGCTGGTCCATCCCCGGCGGCACGGGCAATCCACCCGCGTAGAAGCTGCGCTGCACCTGCGGCGGCATCCGATCGACGATCATCGCCTGGTTGGGATCGATGGTACCGGGGCGCGCATTGAACATTCCCTCGAACGTCGTGAGCGTGGGGTCGATGCTCGTGCCGCGCGACTTGAACAGCGCGACGAACTCGCGCACGCGTGGCGATTGCAGATCGAGGTCCTTTCCCGCGGCGCCGACCGCCGCGAAGCGCGCCATCGATCGCGTGTCCTTCACCGTGTCCAGAAAGTTGAGCAGCAGCATGTTCGCGTGCTGCACCTCGTCGAAGCCGAGCGTCACCACCTGCGACGCGGTCATGAACGCGGGCACGTGGCCGCTCACACGAAGCCCCTTCGCGTGCGCCTCGGCGATGATCGCCGGCACGAGCTCGGGCTTCATCGAGCTGTACACCTTGATCTGCTCGTAGCCGTGCGCAGCGTACCAGTCGACATCCTTGCGCGCGGTCGCCTCGTCGTCGGCCAGCAGTCCCGTCGGCACCTGGTACGGCCCGGAGCCATCGATGAGACCGGAGAGCATCAGTCGCGGACCGATCAGCGAATCCACGGCGAACTCGCGTCTCAATGCGAGCACCGAGATGGTGTCGTTCCCCATGTCGCGCGCATTCGTGACGCCGGCCGCGATGTGCATGAGCCCATCGTCGCCCGGCGAGACGTGGACGTGCATGTCCCACAGCCCGGGAATCAGCATCTTGCCTGCCGCATCGATGACCGTCGCGCCCCTGGGAATGTTGACCTTCCCATCCGGGCCAACGGCGGTGATGCGATCGCCGCTCATCACCACCGTCATCGCCGGCCGCACCAAAGCCGACTCGGCGACGAACAACTTCGCACCGCGAATCACGAGCGCGCCTGCGGGTTTGTGCGACAGCTCGCGCGCGAGCCGCATGTACCGGTCGCTGCGAGCTTTCTCCTGCGCCTCCGTCATCGCGGGGACCGCGGATTCCCAGCCGGCGGGAACCACGCTCGACCATCCGGACACGGACGCGAAGTGCTCGCCGCTGTCGTCGAGCCAGAGCGGGAAGGGGGAGAATCCGAAGCCGCCGATGTCGTAGCGCACGACGTGCACGGGCTTTCCGTGCACCGTGATCGTCATCTCTCCGGACTTCACCACACTCGCCTCGCCGCTGGGCAACAGCGGCACTCGGCCCCCGTTCGCGAGCGCCGACTTGATCAGCAGCTGCGATCCCGTCGGCGTCTCGGACGAAGCCACGTAGTACGCGTGGCCGCCATCCGCGTGCGTGCCCTGCTCGCTCGATGTCTTCCAGGTGGCCGTGCCGCCGCTCGACGTGAAATTCTCGTAGACGCTGTCCTTCAGGTATCCGTGGCCGACGATCGAGAGGGAGGTGGGTACGCCGGCCGAGCCGACGCGCAGCACGGACTCCTCGTGGGGGCCGCGTCCGCGATCGTTGTATTCGTAGACGGAGTGGAGCTCACCGTTCGTCCACCACTCGCGATACTCGCCGGCCGGGCGGCCGGAGAAGAGCACGACGTAGTGCGCGGTGTCGGCGGACTGCTGTGCGTTCGCGCGCGCGAGCGCGAGCGGAATGGATAGAAGAGCGAGAGCGACGCGCGCGGAACGCTTGACGTGCACACTGCCTCCTATGTCATGACGGCCTGAGGCAACGATATCGGCGCGTCCGCACACCGGCAAGCGACGGCGAGGCGCCGACCGCGGGTCCGCACGGGCTATCGAGGACGGCGTCCGCTCGAGGTCCGCTGGCTCACGCTCTGGACCATCGCGCGTTTCACCGCCTAGCTTGCTGTTACGCTCCCCGCGGTATGACCGCCGACTCTTTCCATCGCGCCTCAGCATGCCTTCGCTCCGCCTACTCCTCGTCGTTGCCCTGCTCGCAGTTCCGCTCCGCGCCCGAGCACAGGATGGATCATCGCGCCTCTCCACCCAGGTCGACTCGATTGCCACCGCCGTTCTCGCGAGCACCGGCGTTCCGAGCGCCACGGTCGCCGTCGTCACGCATGGGAGGGTGACGTACGCACACGCCTATGGCGACGCCAAGCTCGACCCGCACGTGGCTGCCACGCCCGACATGCGCTACGGCATCGGCTCGATCAGCAAGCAGTTCACCGCCGCGTGCGTGCTGCTGTTGCAGCAGGATGGGAAGCTCAAGCTCGATGATCCCGTCTCCAAGTACGTTCCCGGCCTCACGCGCGGAAACGACGTCACCATACGCCAGCTCCTCTCGCACACCTCCGGGTATCAGGACTTCTGGCCGCAGGACTACGTGCCGCCCGAAATGGAGAAAGCGATCACACCGCAGGCGATCCTCGATCACTGGGCGAAGCAGCCGCTCGACTTCGAGCCGGGCACGCGCTGGCAGTACAGCAACACCAACTTCGAGATCGCGGCGCTCGTCGTCGAAAAGGCGAGTGGCAAGCCATTCTTCCAATTCGTTCGCGCGCGGATATTGGACGCACTCGGCATTACCACCGCCATCGACTTCGACGCACTCGGTCCGACATCGGTGCAGCCCATCGGCTACATGCGCTATGGGCTCGGCCCACTGCGTCCCGCGACATCGACCGGGCCAGGCTGGATGTACGGCGCGGGCGAGCTCGCAATGACCGCGAGTGATCTCGCCAAGTGGGACATCGCGATGATCAACCAGTCGCTCCTCAAGCCCGAATCATATCGCGCGATGGAGACGACCGTCCTTCTCAAGAGCGGCGTCAGCGCAAACTACGGACTCGGCGTCGACGTCGACATGTCGGGGGGGCATCGCACCATCGAGCACAGTGGAGAAGTGGCGGGGTTCACGGCCGAGAATGTTGTCTATCCGGACGACAGCGCCGCCGTGGTCGTCCTCACGAATCAGGATGCCGCGCCCGCATCGTCGCTGATCGCGGAAGGGATCGGTCGCACGCTCTTCACCACGGAAGACGCCGACACGCAAAAGCGCACCGCTCGCGCACGCGGGATCTTCGACGGGCTGCAACACGGCACGATCGACCGCTCGGTCCTCACCCCGGACGCGAGTGCGTATTTCAGTGCGCAAGCGCTCACCGACTTTCAGACGACGCTCGGTCCACTCGGCGCACCCATCACCTTCGTGCAGACGGCGCAGCGCGAGCGCGGCGGGATGCTCGAGCGCGTCTACCGCGTCACGTTCGGCCGTCGCGCGCTGCGGGTGTGGACGTATGAGATGCCTGACGGGAAGCTCGAGCAGTACCAGCTGGCTCCTGCGGGATGATGATGCACGTCACGGGGCGTTCACTAACACGTCGATGTACTCCCGGGACAGTCGATCGCACCGATCTCTGACCTTGCGCCGCTGGCTATCTGATTCGCGGCCCTCACCTTTCTCTCACGGATCGCGTACGGTCCAACGGAGCGCGCGGAGGGTGAGATGCGGCAGAAGTTCGATCGGCTCGCGGTCGTTGCGACGACGAGATGGATGCTCGTCGCCGTGGTCGTCGCTGCAGCGTCCTCATCGTGCTCGCACCCGCACGCGAGCGAAGCCAATCCGCTCGCAACCGCGTCCACCCCGGACGCCATCTTCGCGCACTACTATCGCGCCATCGGCGGCCGCCCTCGCCGACGGCTGGGAGAAGCAATACCTGTTCGACGACAGCACGGGTCTCATCCTCGCTCTCCGAAAGGCGATGCCGATTCACGCCAGCGGAGCTCCAGTTACCTCGGTCACGACGTATGAGGATTGGCGCGCGGAGGGCGGGGTGCTCCAGCCGCACCGTTTCGTCGAGCGCGAGCTGCAGGGCGGGCGGCTCCTCAATTCGCTGCAGTGGGACAGCATTCGCACCAACGTAGACGTGGGCGCGCGCGAGCTTGGTCGCCCGCCCGACCAGTAGTCGAGGGCGCCACCGTTGGCGTTTCCACCGGCCGGAGGATTCGGGCGACGCTCTATCGCGGACGCCTGGCCCTCCGGCCTTTTCGATTTGCCAGCTCCCCCAGTCGAGTTTGCCGCGCGTGAAAATTCGACAAGCGCGGTTACCTTGGCGCCGGCTCGCACACAACTTTGCTCAGGAGGCTCACGCGGGCGTGCAAGCGCTCCGGCGCAGCCGTTCTCGATCACTGGATTGGTGCATGGAGTACACAAAGCTCGGGCGCACAGGACTCGACGTCTCCCAAATCTGCCTCGGATGCATGACGTACGGAGTTCCCGAGCGCGGCCCTCATCCCTGGTCCCTCGATGAGGAAGACTCTCGCCCGTTCATCCGTCGCGCGCTCGAGATGGGAATCAACTTCTTCGATACCGCCAACGTGTACTCCGACGGTACCAGCGAGGAATTCCTCGGTCGCGCCATCCGTGACTTTTCCCGTCGCGAGGAGGTCGTCATCGCGACGAAGGTGCATGGACGCATGCGCCCCGGCCCCAATGGCGCCGGCCTCTCCCGTCGTGCAATTCTTGCCGAGATCGACAACAGTCTGCGCCGGCTCGACATGGACTACGTCGATCTGTACCAGATCCATCGATGGGACGACGCGACGCCGATCGAGGAGACGCTCGAGGCGCTGCACGATGTCGTGAAGGCGGGAAAGGCGCGCTACATCGGCGCATCGTCGATGCACGCATGGCAATTCTGCACGGCGCTCAACCTGCAGAAGCAGCACGGCTGGACGCGCTTCGTCACGATGCAGAACTATTACAATCTCCTCTACCGCGAGGAGGAGCGTGAGATGATGCCGCTGTGCGAGGCCGAGCACGTGGGTGTGCTTCCATGGAGCCCGCTGGCGCGAGGGCGGCTCACACGCGATTGGGACGAGAGCAGCTACCGCAAGGAGACGGACGAGTTCGGGAAAACACTGTACGAGCGCACGGCGGACGCGGATCGCGTGATCGTCGAGCGCGTCGCCGCGCTGGCCGTGAAGCGCTCCCTTCCGCGCGCGCAAATCGCGCTGGCCTGGATGCTCCAGAAGTCGTTCATCACCGCTCCGATCGTCGGCGCGTCGAAGGCCAACCATCTCGACGACGCCGTCGCCGCGCTCGGCGTGAAGCTCACGCCCGAGGAGATGTACTTTCTCGAGGAGCTGTACGTGCCCCACGCAGTAACCGGTCTCGCATGAGCGACTCGCACTCGCGATGAGTGCACGGCTCCGTTCCGCGTGGCTGGTCGTCGTTCTCGCGTGCCCGGCGCTCCGTGCGCAGGCCGCGCCAACGCTGCTCCAGCGTCTCCCGATGCTCGATGCGAAGAAAGTCGCGTCGGTGGACCGTGGCGAGGCGGTAGCCATCTCGCTCGAAACGCCGGAGAAGACCGAGATCGCGATCCTCGGCGTCGTGCGGATCGAAGTGCCCCGCGCGTTCTACGTCGATCGCGCGCGAAATCTCATCGGCTTTCTCGCCACCGGAACCAGGTCTTTCTCCGGGAGCTTTGGCGAGCCTGCGCGGCTCGATGACGTCGCCACGCTCGCGCTCGACCCAGCCGACTCGAAAGCGCTCGCGAAGTGCCACCCGCTCGAGTGCGATGTGAAATTGCCGGCCGCCGAGATGGAGAAGCTCCGCGCGGAGCTCGCCGGTTCGCACTCGCCGGCGGCCCGCGCCGACTCGCTGATGCGCGAGTGGCTCGTCGCCTATGTAAATGCCTATCGCTCCGACAGCATGGAGGAAACGGTAGTCTACGACGACACCAAGCATCCAGTGCGCAGCAGCGATGCGTTTCGCGCGCTGCTCGCCGAGCCGATGCTCGCCGGCCTCGACGCCGAACCGTTCGCCGCGATGCTGGCGACGCCGCGAAGCGCGCGCCCAGCGGCGGTCGCGTCGCGAATCTCCTGGGAGCTCGACCACGTGTCGGGACTCAAGCCCCTGCTCGAGGTGCTCGAGCGATCGATGTACTCGTCGCCCGCGCGTCCCGATGTGAACTGGATGAGCAGCAAGCTCCTCTATGCCTCCCACTATTTCGAGTCGCAGCTCGATTTCATCACCGTCGCTGACGCGCCATCATCGCCGGGGAGCAGCGCGATGTATCTCGTCATCCTCCGCCGGTCGAAGTTCGACGATTTGCCGAGTGGCGGGCTGTTCAATATTCGCGGCAGGGCCGTGAAAAAACTCCGCGACGCGCTTCGGACCACTCTCTCCAATACACGCGATGAGCTCGGGAAGGCGTATGCCGATTCGGCGGCGCCAGCACCTCGCGCGCCCTGAGCCGCAGGGTGCGCACGCTGCTATCTTCGATCCCATGACCGTTCACCGTCCGCTCGGGATGCTCGCGCTGGTCGCGATGGTGCACTTCATCATCGTCGGCACCGCTGCGCCATGCAGCACGCCGCACGGTAACGTGCGTGCTGAGACGCCAGCGCACTCCGACTGTGCGCCATCATCGTCGCACTCGAAGGGCGACTCGACGGACCGCGGTACCGAGGCTCCGTGTTGCGCCGCGCTCGCCTCGTGCGCCGCGGCGCCTGTCGCCGCGCGAACGATCGCTTCCGCGGTATCGGCTCCGATGGTCACGGTCGCCAGCGCCGCGTCCGAGCGCGCACCGCGCGCCGAGGTCCCCGCGCCCGAGCTCCCGCCTCCAAGAGCGTAGGTCACTGTCGAGCCATCGCGCAAACGCGGTGGCGAGCCATGCGATACGTGCATCTGCACCCGGGCCGGCTGGATCCGGGGCGCTTGCACGGTGACCTCTGCGAATAACGGGATGACAATCACAAAATGGGTCTCCGCGACGCTCATCGTCGCGGCCTCGCTCGCACCGGGTACATCGCGCGCGCAGCACACCGGCCACGCGAAACCGGATTCGGCGTCGAAAATGCCGGCGATGCCGGGGATGTCGAGCTCTCTGGACACCACGGCGGCCGCGGCCGCCCACTCGGCCAGTGAGATGGCGGAGCGGATGGCGGGCGTGCTCGGCATTCCGCATACGCGGCTCGGGTCCGGCACCAGCTGGCAGCCCGAAGCCGCGCCACACTACGGCTGGCACTTCCTTCGCGGCGGCTGGTCGCTGATGGTCCACGGCGTCGCGTACGCCGAGTACGACCGCCAGCTCGGCCCGCGCGGCGATGATCAGTTCGGGTCGATCAACTGGGGGATGCTCATGGCGATGCATTCGCTCTGGGGAGGGATGCTGCATCTCCACGGCATGCTGAGCGCGGAGCCGGCGACGATCGGGTCGGAAGGATATCCGCTCCTGCTGCAGTCGGGCGAGAGCTATCGCGGCCAGGCGCTGCACGATCGTCAGCATCCGCACGATCTGTTCATGGAGGCCGGCGCGATCTACGAGCATCCGGTGGCGCAGAATCTCGCGCTCTCGCTGTACGCCGCGCCGGTGGGCGAGCCCGCCATCGGTCCCGTCGCCTTTCCGCATCGGTCGTCCGCGGCGAGCGATCCGCTCGCCCCACTCGGCCACCACTGGCAGGACGCGACGCACATCACCTTCGGCGTGCTCACGCTCGGCCTTTTCAGCCGCACGTGGAAGGTGGAGGGATCGATCTTCAACGGCCGCGAGCCCGATGAGCATCGCACCAACATCGAGGTGCGAAAGCTCGACTCGTACGCCGCGAGGGTCTTCTACAATCCGAACGAGAGCTGGAGCTACAGCGCGTCCGCTGCATACCTCGCGAGCCCCGAGGTTCTGCATCCCGATGAGTCGCTCCATCGCTATTCCGCCTCGATCATGAACACGCGGCTGCTCGGCGAGCGCGGCGAGTGGAGCACGTCGCTGATCTACGGCGCCAACGCGGTTGTGGGCGTGCCGCTCGCGAACAGCGCGCTCGTGGAGAGCGACTTCAGCATCGACGGCGCAGACACTTTTTTCGGCCGAGCGGAATTCGTTCAGAAGAGTGCGCAGGATCTCGTGGTCGCCGATCAATCGGAGGCACGGCGCTACGACATCGGCGAGCTCACGCTCGGCTACAGCCGCGAGATCATGCGCGCGCGGGCTCACGCTCGGCGCATCGATTCTCGGTACTCTCAACGTCATTCCGGGTAGCCTCGAAGGCACGTACGGCACCCGCTATCCGAAGGGCTACGCGATCTTCCTGCGCCTGCGGCCCGACCGGATGCACACGGCGCAGGGGATGGCGGGGATGTAGGGTCCAACGGCGAATTCCGGGCCGGCTGGGAAACACTGCGGCAACGCGCACCGTAGGGTGGGGACCAAACCCTCTGCGGATTTCGAATATTCTCTCCCTGCTCCCGTTTCTCGTCGCGCTTCAGGGTGTCGTAACTCCGGCCGCTCGCCCCGACACCGGGCTCACTGCGCGCGACAGCATCGATGTCCGCATCGACGAAGACTCGATCCGATTCGCGCATTGGCGCGAGCAGCGCAGGATCCCGCTCACCCCCGAGCTCGAGGCCAATGCGTATCGCGATCCCGTGGCGCGCGAGATCGTCCTTCACGCGAGGCGCGCGCGCCTGTCGCAGGACTCGACGCTCACCGCCTACGACGCGATGGCGCACGAGCGACTCACGGTCGGTCTCGGGGTCGGGAGCATCGGACGCGAGAAGCTGTTCCTGCGCAACGAGACGGCTTCTCACGTTCGGTGGCAGCGCGGGCACGGTGCGGTGGTCGACGTCGTCGGTGCGCGCTCGGCGTTCCCCATGATGGCGCCAGGCGTGCACGTCATGACCGACATGCTGCACATCGACGCCATTCCGTACTATCCGGGGCGCGAGAGCCTGCTGCGCATCATTGGAGTCAATCGCGCTGCGGCATCGAACAACGATGATGTGCTCATCAACCCGCTCGTCGATGGCGCCGAGGCGTACTACAGATTTCAGAGCGGGGACTCGGTGTCGTTCCAGCTCCCCGATGGTACGAAGGGGCGTCTCCGCGAGGTGAAGGTCGAGGCGCGCCAGCCGCGCTTCGATCTCATCGTCGGATCGCTCTGGTTCGATGTGAAGACCGCGCAGCTCGTGCGCGCGGTCTATCGACCGTCGCTGCCGCTGGACGTCGTGCAATTCGTCGAGGCGACGGAGAAGGGCGCGTTCGATGACGTGCCGAAGCTCGTGAAGCCGATGATCTTCCCGATGTCTCTCGACGTCACCTCGCTCACGGTGGAGTACGACCTGCACGAGCAGCGCTGGTGGCTGCCGCGCCTCGAGACTGTGGAGGGTCGCATGCGCGTCGGGTTCATGCGCGCGCCGTTCTCCGTGGAGCAGAGCTATCGCTACGCGAGCGTCAACGGGACGGACGCCCTTCCGCCAATCTTCGGCTCCGTGAGCGACTCGGTCGCGTCGGCCGAGCGTGACTCGACGCACAGGATGCGCGAGGATGCGCGTCGCCAGGCCATGGGCGACACGACGGAGCTGAGCCGGGCGGAACGAAGGGCGGAGCGCGATCGCAGGCGCGCGCAGGGAGGGGATAATGGCATGCTCGACTGCACGCCCGGCGACACGATCTCGCATCATTCCGTGCGCTATGGTGGTGCGCTCCCGATTCTCGTCCGCATTCCGTGCGACACCGCGAGCCTCACCCATTCGAAAGAATTCTCGCCGTCCATCTACGATGCGGGCGCCGAGCTCTTTGGAATGAAGGATCGCGAGGAGCTCGAGAAGTCGCTGGGCTTCGGGCTACAGGCGGGTTGGGATCCGCAACATCCGACGATCCATTACGGCGTCGATCATGGGATGGTGCGCTACAATCGTGTCGAGGCGCTGTCGGCCGGTGTGCTCGTCGAGAGCACGCTGGGCAGCGGCTACAGCGCGAACGCCTCCGTGCGCATTGGCGTCGCGGACTGGCAGCCGAACGCCGAGGTGCATCTGCAGCGAAGCAACGGCGACCGCGTGTACTCGCTCGGCGCATACCGAAGGCTCAATTCGGCCAACGACTGGGGGGATCCGCTCAGCGTCGGCAGCTCGATCTCAGCGCTGCTCTGGGCGCACGATGAGGGTTTCTACTTTCGGAGCGCGGGCGCGGAGCTGCTCTCCACGACACCGCGCAACGGCGCGTTCACCTGGCGATTGTTCGCTGAGCGCCAGGACGATGCGGAAAAGCACACGAATCTCTCGCTGTGGCATGCGCTGGGCGGAGCGGGACTCATTCCGAACATTCGCTCGGAGGATGCGACGGCGTTCGGATTGGGCGCGCAATATCACGAGTCGTTCGGGCTCGATCCAACGGGACTTCGCGCGACCGTCGATGTGAAGGGCGAAGGCGCGACCGGCACCTTCGACTACGCGCGCGCATCGGCCGAGGCGACCGCGACGCACCCGCTTGCGGCAAAGTTCGATGGAGCGCTCACCGCCAGCGTCGGAAGCTCGGTGGGGTCGGTGCCGATGCAGCGAGCCTGGTTCCTCGGCGGCGTCGCGACGGTGCGCGGTCAGGAGCCCGGGACGCGGGCGGGGGATGCGTACTGGCTGGGTCGCGCCGAGATCGGGCGGACGTTCGGGACCGTTCGTCCCACGATTTTTTACGACATCGGCTGGGCCGGAGATCGCGAGAGCTTCGCAAAATCAGCTCGCCCGATCTCCGGTGTCGGCGTTGGGGCGTCGATTCTCGATGGGCTCGTCCGCTTCGATGTCGCGCACGGGATCAATCCGAATCATGCGCTGCGAGCCGATCTCTATACGTCGGCGCGGTTCTAGCCCTCCCCGGGGCAGTTCGCGTGCGCTAACGTTTGCGCGCACGAAAATCTCGACATTTCGCTACGCACCCGGGGAATGCCCAAGCATGCCGATCAGCGAACACGATACTGGCAGGTCCGCTACGCGCGCGCCCGAGCTCGATTACCGCTCAATATTTGCCGCGGCGCCCACCGCATATCTTCTCGTACGCGCCGACGCGCCGCAGTGGACGATTCTCGCAGTCAGCGATGAATACTGCCGCATCACGCTCCAGAAACGCGAGAGTATCGTTGGACGCGGCACGTTCGACGTGTTCCCGGAAAGCCATGGAACCGAGACCAGCCACGGAAAGCACAACGTGCGCTCATCGTTCGAGGTCGCGCTGTCGATGAACGGGCGCATCGTGCTTCCAATACAACGGTACGATCTTCCGCCCGCGCCCGATGGCGATGGCTCGTTCTCGGAACACTACTGGCGCATGTCCAGCGCGCCCGTCCATGGCGCGGACAGCGGCGCTGTCGCGGTGTTGCACGCCGTCGAGAACGTGACCGCGCAGATCCTGGCGACGCAGGCGCAAGCCGATGCGGTCGCCGCCGCGCGCACCGCGGAGGACCGGCTGCGCACGGTGTTCACCGACGCGCCGGTTGGCATTGCGGTGCTTCGCGGACCCGAGCATCGCTTCGAATCGGCGAACAAGAGCTACGTCGACATCGTGGGACGCGGAGCGCTCATCGGGAAGACGGTGCGCGAAGCGTTTCCCGATCTCGAAGGGCAGGGGATCTATCCCGCGCTCGACAACGCGTACGCGACGGGCCAGCCATTCGTGGCGGAGGAGATGCTCATACACCTCGATCGCGGCGGCGATGGGGTGCTGCAGGACTGCTATTTTGACTTCGTGTATCAGCCGCTCCACGACCCATCGGGTGCAGTGGAGGGGATCGCGGTCATCATCACCGATGTGACGACGATGGCGCTGGCGCGAATGAGCGCGGAGGAGCACCAGCGAGCAACCGCCAAGTTGAACCAAACGCTGGTCGCGCAGCAGGCCGAGCTCGAGACGCTCAACGCGCATCTCCAGGAGCAGGCGACGGAGATGGAGCAGCAAACGGAAGAGGCGCAGTTGCTGAGCGAAGAGCTCGAAGTCGCGAACGAGTCACTGCGTCAGGGCGCGCAGGAGGCGGAGGCGTCCCGCGCGCGCGCCGAGCATGCCCGGCGTGAGGCCGTCGAGTCCGAGCTGCGCTTTCGCACGACCGCCAATGCCGCGCCGGTGCTCATCTGGACGTCAGGGCTCGACAAGGGATGCGACTGGTTCAATCAGCCGTGGCTCGACTGGACGGGTCGCACGATGGAGCAGGAGGTCGCGACGGCGTGGGCGGAGGGCCTTCACCCGGACGATCTTGAATCGTGTCTGGCGATCTATGAAAGCTCCTTCGACGAGCACAAGCTGTTCTCAATGGAATACCGCCTGCGCCGCGCCGACGGTGAATATCGCTGGATGCTGGATAACGGTGCACCACGCTTCGATCCCTCGGGTGCCTTCGCCGGCTACATTGGCACGTGCATCGACGTCACGGATATTCGCCGCGCGCGCGAAGCGGCGGAAGCCGCGAATCGGACGAAGGCGGACTTCCTCGCCGCAATGAGCCACGAGCTCCGCACGCCGCTCAACGCGATCAGCGGCTACGTTCAGCTGATGGAGATGGAGCTCCACGGGCCGATCACGGCCAGGCAGCGCACCGCGCTCGAGCGTATCGGGAGAAACCAGACCGTGCTCGCGCGCCTGATCGAGGATGTGCTCAGCTTTGCGCGCATCGACGCAGGTCACGTCGACTACAATCTCACCGACGTTCCGTTGGAAGCAGTGCTCGATGGAGTGGAGGCACTCGTGTCCCCGCAACTCGAGCTCAAAGGGCTCGACTACTCCTATCGCCACATCGAGCCCGACGTCACGGTTCGAGCGGATCGCGATAAAGTCGAGCAGATCATGCTCAATCTCCTGTCCAACGCGATCAAGTTCACGGACTCCGGAAGCGTGGTCGTCGAGTGCGACACGACGCCGAACGAGATCAAGGTGCACGTGCGTGACACGGGACGTGGAATTCCCTCGGACAAGCTGCGGTCGATATTCGAGCCGTTCGTTCAGGTGGAATCGGGATTGAAGCGCGGGGCCGGCGGCACCGGGCTCGGCCTCGCCATCAGCCGCGAGCTCGCGCGCGGGATGGATGGCGACATCACCGCGGAAAGTGGAGTGTTGACTGGCGCGGTGTTCACGCTCGTCCTTCCGCGCGGCTAAGAGCGATGAAAGCCGTCGTCATCACCGCGCCGGGCGGTGTCGATGTGCTGGAAGTGCGCGAGGTCGCGCGTCCGGTGCCGTCATACGCGCAGGTGCTCGTCTGCGTGCACGCGACGGCGCTCAACCGCGCGGATCTCATGCAGCGCGAAGGCCGCTACCCGCCGCCGCCGGATGCGCCACAGGACATTCCGGGAATGGAGTTCGCCGGCGAGGTCGCCGAGCTCGGCCCGGGAGTCTCGAGATGGAAGATCGGACAGCGGGTGTTCGGCATCGTGGGCGGGGGCGCGTACGCCGAGTATCTCGTGACGCACGAGCGGCTGCTCGCCGAGGTTCCCGAGCGGTTGAGTTATTCCGAGGCAGCGGCGGTGCCGGAGGCGTTCATCACGGCGCACGATGCGCTCGTGACGCAGGCGTCGCTGCGCGCATCGGAGGCGGTGCTCATCCACGCGGTGGCGAGCGGAGTCGGACTCGCCGCCGTGCAGCTGGTCCGCGCCCTCGCCGCCATCCCATACGGTACGGCGCGCGGTGCGGGAAAGGTCGAGCGCGCGAAGGAGCTCGGCCTGGAGGATGGCTGGGCAGCAACGAACGACCTGAGCGAGCTCGCCGGCCACGTGCGGCGATGGACTGGCGGATGGGGGATGAACGTCGTGCTCGATCTCGTGGGCGGCGCCTACTTCCCAGCGAGCATCGAGACAATGGCGCCGCTCGGGCGGCTGATGGTGATCGGCACCATCGCCGGCCGCGACGCGCAGATCCCGCTCGGCCGCGTGCTGGCGTCGCGGATCACAATTCGCGGGACGATGCTGCGCGGCCGCGCGCTCGAGGAGAAGATCGCCGCGACGCGCGCGTTCGAGGAGCAGGTGGTGCCGCTGCTCGGCCGTGGCATCGTGCGCGCGGTGGTCGACCGCGAGTATCCGCTCGCGGAGGTGCGCGCGGCGCACACGCGCCTCGAGTCGAACGAGACCGTCGGCAAAATAGTTCTCCGCGTCACGTGAGGATCGATCGCGCCGCGATCGCGATCGTCGCGATCGCGATCGTCGCAGTGGTGGTCGCGGCATGCACCGCGGCCATCCTGCCGGAATATCGGGGCCGGCGCAGCGATCATTTCGATGGCCGGCACTTCTTCAACGAGGAGCCCTTCGCGGAGCAGCAGCCCTCCGAGCTGGCCCGCTGGCAGCTGAGTCGGCATCGCGGCGCGTGGCCCGACAGCGGCGCCATCGCCGCGCCGGCGCCACCGCGGCGAGTCGGCGGCGGGGAGATGCGCGTGACGATGGTGAATCACGCGACGGTGCTCCTGCAGATCGACTCGCTCAACATCCTCACCGATCCCGTGTGGTCCAGGCGCGTCGGGCTGGAGGGCCAGCTCGGAGTGCGCCGGCATCGCCCGCCCGGAATATCCTTCGACTCGCTCCCGCCGATCGACGTCATCCTCATCAGCCACGATCACTACGACCACATGGATGTGCCGTCGCTTCTCCGATTGCAGCGCCGGAATCATCCGCGCATCATCACGGGGCTGGGGAATCCCGGATATCTCGCGTCGCAGGGAGTGCAGGGAGCCGTGCAGCTCGACTGGTGGCAGTCCGCATCGCTGGGCCAGGGAGTGCGTGTGACGGGGGTGCCGGCGAGACACTGGTCGGGGCGCTCGCTTTCCGATCGTTACGAGCGGCTGTGGGAAGGATTCGTGATCGAGGGCGCGCGGGACACGGTCTACTTCGCCGGCGACACCGGATGGGGGCGGATGTACGAAGAGCTGCACGAGCGCTGGAGCCGCTTCACGCTGGCGCTGCTGCCCATCGCCCCCTTCCGGCCACGGTGGTACATGGCGCGCAAGCATCTGAGTCCGGACGATGCCGTGCGCGCGGCGATCGCGACGAGGAGCGCGACGATGATCCCGATCCATTGGGGGACGTTCGAGCTCGGCGACGACGGCGAGAGCGAGGCGGTGGACACGCTGCGTGCCGCGGTTGCGTCGCTGCCGGCGCGATGCCGGCCCCATCTCGTCATCTTGCGCAATGGAGAGTCCGCAACCCTGCCACCCCTCGGCGAGAGCGATTCGTTGACTTTGTCAACTATTTGCGCGCGGCGCCAGTGACGATCCTGGCGCGCGCGTCTTCAGCATGAGCGCGACCGCAATGGTTGCCGCAACGGCACCCCACCTCTCGCTCGTGGTGCCGGTGTACAACGCCGCAGACCGGCTTCCGTCGAGTCTCGACGAGCTGCGCACCTTTCTGCTCGCGCGGCCGTACTCGTGGGAGCTGATCCTCGTCGACGATTGCAGCAACGCGGAAACGCGCGCGATTCTCGAAAAGTTCGCGAGCACCATGCCGCACCTGGTCCGGCTGATCCGAAACGAGGCAAATCGCGGCAAGGGGAACGCGGTGACGCGCGGCATGCGCGCCGCCGTCGGAAAGTATCGCGTGTTCACGGACGCCGATCTCGCCTATCCCGCGAGCGAGGTCGGGAAGATTCTCGCGGAGCTCGAGGCTGGCGCCGATGTCGCGATCGCGTGTCGGGTGCTCGCGGAGTCGCGCTACCTCATGAGCCCGACATTCTTCTCGTATCTCTACACGCGCCACGTGATGAGCAGGGTGTTCAATGCGATGGTGCGCTGGACGTTGATTCCGCAGGTGCTGGACACGCAGGCCGGGCTCAAGGGATTCACGGCGCACGCCGCGGAGATCGTATTCCCGCGCATCACAATCCCCCGCTTCGGCTTCGATGTCGAGGCGCTCTTCATCGCCCGAAAGCACGGGCTCTCGCTCGCCCAGACCGCGGTGTTCTTCCGCTATGACGAGGAGCCGACGACAGTGCGCTTCGCGGAAGATGCGATCCGGATGATGCGCGACCTCGTGCACATCCGGCGCAACGACTGGCGTGGCCGCTACGCCTGATCGTCCGCGGCTCATCATCAACGCGGACGATTTCGGGTTCTCGGAGGGCGTGACTCGCGGGATCGTCGAGGCGCACACGGCCGGGAGCGTGACGTCCGCGTCGATCATGGCGAACGGCATCGACTGGGATAATGCCGTTCGCCTCGCGCGCGCCACGCGCACCTTGGGCTTCGGCGTGCATCTGAATCTCGTGCAGGGGCGACCGCTCCTCCGAGTGCCATCCCTCACCGATCCCGAGACGAACGAATTCTACTCGCTCGGCCTGCTGGCCCTGCGGGCGGTGGCTGGCCGAATCGACAGGGGCGAGCTCGAGGCGGAAACGCGCGCGCAGATCGAGCGCGTGCGTGGCGCGGGAATTCCCGTCACGCATCTCGACAGTCACCGCCACGCGCACGCACTGCCGGCGATCTTTCCGGTGGTCGCCCGCGTCGCGCGCGATGCGGGAATACGCGCAATCCGGATTCCGCAGGAGCCGCTCCGCCTGAATGCCCTCGATGCGGCCGCGACGGCGCGCAAGCTCGTGCTCGAGCTGGCGCTCCGCGCGGCGCGCGCGTTGCCACTCGCTGCTCCGCTCGTGACCACCGATCACTTTCGCGGCATCTCGCTGCAGGGCGGCACACACTTCGCGAGCCGCCTTCGCCGCGCGCTCGACACGCTGGGCCCGGGGAGCACGGAGCTCATGGTGCATCCGGGGCACGTCGACGAGGTCCTGGCGGCGCAGGATCCCTACACCCAACCGCGCGCGATCGAGCTGGCGGAGCTGGTGTCAGCCGGCGTGCGGGAGCGGTTGAGCCGAGGCGACATCGAGCTCGTGAGCTTCGCCGCGCTCTGACGCGCGGAACGTGAGCAGCTCCCACATCATGGTGAGCCACGCCAGCGCGCAGGGAATGGTCTTCAGCCTGTAGTGCACGAAGAAGTTCTGCTGCCAGCTCTTCGGCGTGATGTCGGTCGACGAGACAGACACGATGAGAATCGTCAACACCATCACCGCCGTGTGCCACCAGCTGCGCGGCGTGCTCACGAACCAGATCGCGATCCCCGTTACGGCGATGACGAACGACGGCGACTCGGATTGGTGATTGAAGATCACCATGTACACGAGTAGCGCGCAGAGAAAACGGAGTCGAAAATCGAAGTAGTCCCAGTTGCGCCGGCGGACGAGCGGCGACATGAGCAGCACCGTGCCCGCCAGCTGCACGGGCCAGTTCGGCCAGCTCACGCCGAAGATGAGCCGCAGCTGCTGCATCACGCCGCCGTAGAGTCCTCCTCCGCCACCGCCCCCTACCGATAGTGCGTCCACCGCCTCGACCGCGCGCCAGGACTGATACTGCGCCGCGAGCCCCGCGGGAGACACCACGAGCAGCGGCAGTGCCAACACCACCAGCATCGACGCCACCATCAGCAGCGCGAAGCGCGAGCGGCGAGGATAGAATATCGCGAGCGCGAGGGCGGCGAGTGGAAAGATCTTTACGGCGGCACCGATGGCAATCGCGAACGCGGCGCCGAGCTGGCGGCGTCGCTCGAAGGCGAGAAAGGCCAGGATTACCAACGCGGTGACCAACGCGTTGCTCTGCGATCGCTGCATCGAGCGCAGCACCTCGAGGTATATCAGCGCCAGCGCGATCGCCGCCTGCCGGCTCGGGAGCAGCCGCTCGACCGCGAGAAACAACAGGAGCGCATTCAGCCCGTCCCAGAGCGCGAGCGAGAGCGCGAACGGGATGAGCGCGAACGGCGCGAACAACAGCGCGAAGCTCGGGCTGTACTTGTAGAGATCCGTGTGGTGCTGCGGCTGCGCCGCGTACATGTCGTGTCCCGACGCCAGATTCAGGAACGACCACCGAAAGACCAGGAAGTTGTTGTCGGGGCCGCGATGCCCGTACGCCTTGCCCACGGCGACGATCACGATCGTCAGCACGTACAGTGCGAGAAGCCAGCTGCGCGCCGAAATGCGGTTCAATCGCATGCGGAATTCTCGCCGTCACGCCGGTGGTCGGGAAGGTGCACCCGTTGACGCACTCTCTTCGAACGACCACTCTTCCCCATGCGTCGAGAACACCACCTCCCCGTTTCGCGCACCGCTCGCTACTTCACCATCGGCGAGCCGCACGCATCGCTGCGGGAGCTCTGGTTCGTGTGTCACGGCTACGGCCAGCTCGCCGGCCGCTTCATCCGCCACTTCGAATCGATCGACGCACCGCACCGCATGATCGTCGCGCCCGAGGCGCTCTCGCGATTCTACGTCGAGGTTCCGGGCAAGACGCACGCGGACGCGCACGTGGGTGCGAGCTGGATGACACGCGAGGACAGGCTCAGCGACATCGAGGATTATGTGGAATACCTCGACGCGCTCCACGCGCACATCACTGCGTCTCTCGAAGGCGCGTCGCCCAGCTTCACGGCGTTCGGATTTTCGCAGGGGGTTGCCACCGTGGGGCGATGGCTCGAGCGCACGAGCGTGCGCGTCGATCGCGCGCTGCTCTGGGGTGGCATCCTTCCCGTCGACGTCGATCTCGCCGCAGCGCGCGCGCTTCGCGCCGCGCGCATTGCCGTCATCGCCGGCAACGCCGACGAGCACGCGACCGCCGAGATGCTCGCGTCGCAGCACACCAGACTCACCGCGAGCGGCATCGCGTACGAGCACGTGAGCTTCAACGGCAGCCACCGCATCGATCGCGAAGTGCTTGGACGTCTGGCGGCCGAGGGTGCGCCGGCGCGTTAGCTCCCTCGCTGTGCTAGTGCTCCAGAATCACATACTTCGCGTCATCCGCCGACATCTTCTTCATCCACGCCAACAGCTCATCGTTTTTCGCGGCCGGCCACACGCCGTCGGTGCCGGTCAGCCGTCGCACGATCCGAAGCTCCTGACCGTTCTGCGTGTACTCGGCCACGTACGTGCCGAACACGCTCGACGCCGTGTCGCTCGGCGGGAGCTTCGCCTTCCAGCCCGCGGGCAGCGTCAGCCTGAGCTCCTCCATGTCCGTGCGCGGGCCCCACACCTTCTCGGCGTCGATCGGATACTTCCGCGTACCGCGAGCCTCCAGCGCAGAGATGACATTCGGAACCGCGTAGGTCCGAATCGGAATCGTCAGGATCTCGGTGCCGCCGGCGTTCGACGCGGCCTTTCCGTGGCGGATCAGTATCGAGATCTTCGGCTCGGCCGCGAGATCGCGCCCATCGAAGAGCTGCAGGCTGTCACCCGCCGACCCCTCGAAGATCGCGTTCGCGATCGCGAGCGTGGTTCGCGCGCGCTCGGTGGAGTCCGGCTTCGTCGACTTCGACATCGAGCCGCGGAGTGAATACTGCTGCGCGCCGGAGGCGGAGGTGGACCACTTGCCGGCGAACAAGCCGTCGGGCGTGAGCGAGCCGACGAGATGCACCTCGGTCTTGTTCCCCGCAGACGGATCGGTGGGGAAGGTGATCTCCTCGCTCGAGCCATCGGGATGTACGACGAGCCCGAACTCGCCCTGTTCCTGCGGCGGGAGCGATCCGTACGGAACGATGTCCGCGGTGAGATCGACGTACGTGCGATGCCCATCGCGGTCGACCGCGGCGATCATGTGATTGAATTGATGTCCGGTGGGGAGCGACCGAATCACGCCGCCGTAGCTGTTGAGTAGCACCGGGTACGCGGTGACTCCCATCTTCTTCATGAGCGCGACGAAGAACGTCGCCTTGTCCTTGCAGTCGCCATAACTGTTCGCGAACACCTCTGACGGCGGGTGCGGCTGAAAGCCTGCGAGGCCGAGCGACAGCGAGACGTAGCGGAAGTCCTGCGCGACCCAGCGATGCACGGCGCGCACGGAATCATCGAGCGTCTTCGCGCCCGCCACCGTGTGCGCGAGCGCCTGCTCGATCTGGGGCGTGAGCGCATAGCGGTCTTTCGCGAGCCCGGAATACCATGTTGCGATGTCGCCCCATTTGAGCGGAGACGCGATGACGAGCGACTCGCCGAAGCTCGAATCCGGCGCCAGCGGCTCGACTTCTGGCTTCGGGATTTCGGTTTTCGCCCACGTGTAGATGCGGCGACCACCTGCCGTCACCTCTTTGCGCGCGAAGCTCAGGTGGTGCTCCAGAATCCGCGCCTTCACCGACGCCGGAAGGTCGACGATGAGCCGCGAGCGTCGCGTCAGCGTTCCCGTGGTCACGCTCCACGACGTGAAGAAGTCGCCCGGAATCACGGGCTTGAGCGTTTGCACCGTGTAGCTGTAGTCCACGATCGTACCGGGCGCGACGCCGCCGAGCGAGATGCGGTGGAGCTTCTCGTCCGAATACACCGGCGCCTCCATCGCGACTGGCGCGAGCGACTCCTGTTCGTGCACCGGCTTTTCGCTGACGATGGAGCCGTCGGGGCGAACGACGCGCGCCCAGTTGAGCGTGAACTTCTCCCTGTCGGTCGAATATGGGAACGACTGCTCTCCCCAGCGCTCCGCGGCCTCCGGCGTCAGAATCTGTACAACCTGGCGGTACGTGCGGCTCCCGCTGCCATCCGCCTCGAACTTCACGACGCCATCATCGAGCAGAAAGACGTACGGACGGTCGGCGTAGTCCGAAGGCTTGACGGCCAGGCTGTAGATCGTGTCGCTCTTCACGGAGGGGTCGCCGGCCGGCGTAACGCGCGGCGACTGGGCACCGGCGCCCGGTACAACCAGGGCGATCGCGATCGGTAGCGTCATCCAGCGCATCGAAAGTCTCACTAAAAGAGGTCAGTCTTTCGTGTACACCCCCCGCGCGTCAATGCGCTGGCAGTAACTGTACGACGACGTAGCGCGACAAATCGAAATATCTTCGGGCCGCCGCCTGCAGTCCGGCCGAGCTAAGGGCCCGTACGGTGTCGTCGTACTTGAGAATGAGCGACGGATCCCAGGAATTGACGTCGTAACTCGCGAGAAGGCTTACCCACGTCCGGTTCTGGCGAAGGCTCGTCTCGCGCTCGCGCAGGTCGGTCTCGCGAATCTTTTGCAGATCCTTTTCCGAGACGCCGTTGGCCTTCACGCTGTCGATCTCCGCGAATACGGCCTTCTGCAGCTCGGCCGCCCGCTCGGGCGCAGAGCCGAAGTCGATGCGCAGCGCGTAGCTCTCCCTCGGGTAGTGCGTCGGGTTGGCACTGACGCCTACGCCGTACGTGCCGCCCAAATCCTGGCGAAGGCGCTCGCGCAACTTGATCTCGAGCAGTGAGGCGAGCGCGCTGATCTGCTGCACGTTATCCCACGTGAACTCGAACGGGCCTGTAAACACGATCGCGGTTTGCGCCTTGGGCTCGATGCCCCGCTTCACCTCGCGGGTGATCACACCGGTGGGATACGACATGCCCACGTCCTTCCACTTCTCCCCCGCATGCGTGGCCGGGAGGCTGGCGATGTACTGCTCCACGAGCGGCTTGAGCTTCGTCGTGTCGATGGTGCCGACGAAGACGAAGGTGAAGTTGCTCGCGTCCGCGAATCGCTGCCTGTAGATCGAGATCGCGTGGTGGAGACGCACGTACTCCATGTCCTGCGCAGAGGGTGGTTTCGCGCGGGGGTGGTGCTGCGACAGCGTGAGGTCCAGCGTGTCGACGAACGCGGCTGACGGGCTCGCGGCACGGTTCGCGAGCAGCACCTCGATCTTGTTTCGGTACGCCTCGAAGGCCGCGCTGTCGGCGCGGGGCGCCGTGAAGGCCAGATAGATGAGCTGCATCATCGTCTCGAGATCCTTCGGCGAGCCCCCGCCCGAGAGCCCCTGCTGGATGGCACCGATGTACTCGCCGACTTGCACCGACTTGCCGGCGAGCGTCTTCTGCAGCGACGTCGCGCTGAAGGTGCCGATTCCGCCGGCGTCGACGGCGGCCGTCGCGACGGTGGCATCGAGATAGTCCGAGTCGCTCACCACCGACGTGCCGCCGGGTCCGTAGGCGCGAAAGAGGAGCTCGTCGTCCTTGAAGTCCGTCGGCTTCACGAGCACGCGCGCGCCGTTGGAGAGCCTCCACTCCGTCACTCCCACCGACGCGAGCTGGCTCGACGACACGATCTTCCCGGCGGTTGGCGGCGTTGGAACGAGCGGCGCCGACGACACGGAGTCGGTGTACGCCGCCACGCTCAGGTGCGCGGCGCTGTCGAGCACCGCGCGAAGCGCCTGCGCGCTGGGCAGTGCCGCCGCCGCCTTCTGCGGAGCATTCACGACGATCACGCGGCTTCGATTGCTCAGCCATTTGTGCGCGAGCGCGTTCACCTCCGCGAGCTGAATTCCCGGTATGAGCTGCTGGTAGAGCGAGTACTGCTGCGCGATGCTCGGCGTTGCGGTGTGCTCCAGGAACGCACCCTCGTACTCGGACACGAACGATGCCGATGGTGTCTTGTCTCGCTCGGTGTACGCGCTCTCCATTCCACGCAGCATTTCTCGCTTGGCGCGATCGAGCTCGGTGGCCGTGAAGCCGTGTTGCGCCACGCGCTCGCCCTCGGTTACCGCCGCGCGCAGGCCGATCTCGACGCCGCTGTCCGGCACGAGCGCGGTGAGAACGTACACGTCCTTCGAGCGGATGAGCCGCCCCTGATTCGAGTACGCGCCGATGAACGGCGCGCCCGGCCGCTGCGCGATCTCCTGCAGGCGCGCGTTGAGCATGTCGTTGTAGAGCGAGCCGAGCATCTGCTGCCGAAAGTCCCCAACCGTCTTCTGCGGCTGAAGCGGCTGGAGATAGTAGACGGCGACGGTCGATCGCGTAGCCTCGCTGTCCGTCGCGATCGTGACGAGTGTGGAATCGTGATCGGGAACGGGGAAGGACGGACGCGCCCGCTCTCCCTTTTTCGCCGGCCAGCTCGCGAACTGCGCCCTGATCATTCGTTCGACCTTCGCCTTGTCGAAGTCCCCCACGGCGACGACCGCCATGAGATCGGGGCGGTACCACTCATCGTAGAAGCGCTTGACCTGCGCGCGCGGCGCCGTCTCGAGCGTGTGCTTGTCGCCGATCGGAATTCGCTGCGCGTAGCGCGAGCCGCTGAACACGACCGGGAACTGCTTGTCACGCATGCGCGCCGCGGCGCCGCGGCCGAGGCGCCATTCCTCGATCACGACCTTGCGCTCGCGCGCGAGCTCCGTGGTGTCGAAGGTGAGGCCGCGCGACCAGTCGGCGAGAATCTCAAAGCCCTTGTCGAACAGCTTCACACTGTCCGTCGGCACCGTGAGCTCGTAGATCGTCTCATCGAAGCTCGTACTCGCGTTCAGATCCGCGCCGAAGCGAACGCCCGTGGATTCGAGATAGTCAACGAGCTCCTGCTTCTTGAAGTGCGTGGTTCCGCTGAAGGCCATGTGCTCGACCACGTGGGCGAGCCCGCGCTGCGAGCTGTCCTCGAGCACGGAGCCCGCGTTGACGACGAGCCGCAGCTCCGCTCGCTTCTCGGGACGGTGGTTTACTCGGATGTAGTAGCGCAGCCCATTCGGCAGCACACCTGTGGCGATGGCCGGATCCACCGGAAGCGGCGCGGTGAGCTTTGGCGGCGCGCCCGCGCGCGCGGAATCCTGCGCGCCAAGGGGGGCGACCGTGAGCGCTGAAAGCACGAGCGCGGCAACGCACGCGACGTGCGCGCAAATTCTTGATCGGAGAGCTGCGTATCGCATTTGATTCGTAGGGAAACGGATGATTGAAGATAGTGGCGAGCCCCGGCCAGCGCTCTGGACAGCAAGGTCGCCGACACCAAATTGCGGGATGAAGAAGCTCGCCGCGCTTTTGACCGCCCTCGTGGTGGCGCTCGTCATCGTCGTCGTAGTCCGCACCATGCGATTCACTCCGATCCGCCGCCAAGCGCGCACCGACGTCGCGCTCGCACCGGAGAACGACTCGCTGCTCGCCGCGCACCTCGCCGGTGCGATCAGGTTCGCGACGATCTCGAAGCAGGACTCGGGGCCCGAGCTCGTTCCGATGCGGGCGCTCCACGCGTATCTCGCGCAGACCTTTCCGCGCACCTACGCGACGCTCGCCCACGAGGTCGTCGCTCCCGCGAGTCTCCTCTTCGAATGGAGGGGAAGCGACACGACGCTCGAGCCGATCGTGATGATGTCGCACCTGGATGTCGTTCCGGTGGAGGCGGGATCCGAGGGCGCGTGGACGCACGCGCCGTTCTCCGGCGACATCGCCGATGGCTTCGTGTGGGGACGCGGCACGCTGGACGACAAGGTGGGCGTGCTCTCCACCCTCGAAGCGGTCGAGGCGCTCATCGCGCGGGGATACCATCCTCGTCGCACCGTCTATCTCGCGTTCGGCGATGATGAAGAGACGGACGGCCATGGAGCGGGCGCGATCGTCGCGCTGCTCAGGTCGCGCGGGGTGCATCCGCTCGTCGCGATCGATGAGGGAAGCGCGATCGTCCGCGGCGTGATTTCCGACGTCTCTCGCCCCGCGGCGCTCATCGGCATTGCAGAGAAGGGGCACATGAGCGTGCAGTTGACTGTGATGGCAGCGGGCGGCCACTCCTCGATGCCGCCACCGCAGACCGCCGTGGGGGTGTTGGCGCAGGCCATCGACCGACTCGAGAAGCATCCGCTTCCCGCGCATCTGAACGGCGCGGCCGAGGGGATGCTCGGCCAGATCGGCCGCGAGATGCCGCTCGGCGCGCGCGCGATGATGGCAAATCTGTGGCTGACGCGCCCGCTTGTGACGCGGATGCTGGCGGCTTCGCCGGTCACGAATGCCTCGCTCCGCACGACTACCGCGCCGACGATGATCCAGGGAAGTCCAAAGGAGAACGTGCTGCCGATTCGCGCGTTTGCGATCGTGAACTTCCGCATCATCCCGGGCGAGACGCCAGAGAGCGTGATCGACCACGTACGCAGGGTCGTCGATGATTCCACGGTCGTCGTGACGATAGTTGGAGCCGCCACGCCTCCGTCGCCGGTGTCGAGCACGACGTCCGCCGCGTATCGCATCCTGGCGCGCGACATCACCGTGCTCGAGCCCGAAGCGATCGTGGCGCCGTCGCTCGTCGTCGCCGCCACGGACTCGCGGCAGTACGGCGGCTACGCGCGCGACGTCTATCGCTTTCTCCCCATGCAGATCGGGCCGACGGATCTCGAGCGCATCCACGGCACGAACGAGCGAATCGGCATCCACGACTATGCGCGCGGCGTTGCGTTCATGACGCTGCTCGTCTCCGATCTTTCCGCGCAGTGAGCAGCGAGTCGCTCGAGCGCCGCGTCGAGATCGAGACGCCGGAACAGACGATTCTGTCGTACACCGTAGCGGGCATCGGCTCTCGCACCGCGGCCGCGCTCGTCGATTTGATGATCATCGTCGCGGGGGAGCTCTCCCTTTATTTCCTGATCGCCGAATTGAGCACGATGTTCGGCGGCCACACATCCGCGGCTCAGAGAATATCCAGCGGATGGGCGACGGCCCTCGGAGTCCTGGTGTCCTTCGCGCTGCTCTGGGGCTACTACGTGGTGTTCGAGGGGATGTGGGATGGGCAGACGCCGGGAAAGCGGATGCTGGGACTTCGCGTCGTGCAGGATGGCGGGTACTCGGTGTCGTTCGGGGCGTCTGCCGCGCGCAATCTGATCCGATTCGTGGACATGCAGCCGGGGCTGCTGTACGCCGTCGGACTCGTGAGCGTTACGATCTCCAGGTCCGGCAAGCGGCTCGGAGACTTCGTCGCCGGAACGTTCGTGGTGCACGAGCAGCGCGCGCTCATCAAGTCCGCCGTCCGCAGCACGCCCGACGTCGCGACCAGCGCGGCCATTACCTCGCGACTCACCGAGGAGGAGTTCGCGCTGCTCGGGCGCTTCGTGGCGCGCCGCGCCGATCTCGACCCTGCGCTGCGCAGCTCCTTTGCCGCGCAGATCGCGGAGCGCTATCGCGCGCATCTCGTGGACAACGGCAGCGCGCCGATCGCGCAGCTGCTTCGTCTGTTCGAGACCGAGAGCGATGCGCGCGCGCGAGGGCTCCCATCCCCTGGCGCGAAAGGGGCCGCGCGCGAGCGCCATGCGATCGTGGCGCTCAATGCCGGGCGCTGGAGCGACTTCTCGGCGGCACTCGCCTCCGCGCAGCATCGCGGATTGCGCTCGATGTCGCCCGAAGAGGTCAGCCAGCTCGTATCGCTCTACCGTGAAGTTTCCACCGATCTCGCCCGCCTGCGCACCGCATCCAACAGCGAAGACGAGCAGGCGATCTTCTACGTGAGCAGGCTGCTGGGCGCCGGCCACAACTTCCTCTACCGGCAGCGCGCCCTGTCGGCGCGGGACGTCTGGCGCTTCGTGTCCGTATCGGTGCCGCGCGAGGTGCGGCGTTCCGCACCGTTCATTCTCGCCGCGGCATTTTTCCTCTTCGTTCCCATGACGATCACCTACGGAGTGCTCGTTCGGCACCCTGCGCTGGCGCCCGAGCTTCTTCCGCCTGGCATGATCGAGCGCGTGACCGAGGGCGCACACAGGGACAGCACGGGGAAGCACGAATACATCTCGACCAAGGACTTCGAGCGCCCCGTACTCGCGAGCTCGATCATAAGCAACAACGTGCAAATCACCTTCGGCGCATTCGCCGCTGGAATCACCGCGGGCATTCTCACATTGATGATGCTCGTGTTCAATGGCGTGAGCATCGGTGCGGGTTTCGGGCTGTACGCAAACCATGGCGTGTTTCATCAGATTCGCGACTTCGTGATCGCGCACAGCGTGCTCGAGCTGAGCGCAATCTGCATCGCGGCCGGAGGCGGCTTTCTGCTCGGCTTTGCGATTCTGCTTCCCGGTGCGCGCACGCGCCGCGAGGCCTTCGTTATCAATGGGCGCCGCGCGATTCGGCTCATCTCGGCCTCGACGCTGATGCTGCTCGCGGCGGGAACGATCGAGGGATTGATCTCGCCACGCACCGACATCCCTTTTGTCGCGAAGGCGAGCGTGGCGGCGGCCACCGCGGTCCTTCTCGCGTACTGGTTCTCGCGCGGGCGGGGAGACGAGGAGGAGGCGCCGGCCGAGGAGTTCGCCTATACCGAGCCGCGCGCCTTGAGCTCTAGATAGTGATTCACCACAGCGCTCGCGAGCCGCTTCGGCGAGACGTCGAGCACCGACACGCCCGCGCGGCGCATGCGCACGATTGCCTCGTTGCGCGCACCCAGCAGCTCCTCGGCCGCCACACTCGCGTATAAGTCGCTCGACGAGCTGTGCTGAGTGGGCACGGCGGCGCTCACGAGCTCGTCGTTGCGCAGCGCGACGACCACCAGCAGGTGGCGCATCGCGCCGCGCACCGTATGCGCGATGAGCGCCTGCGACGACCGCGGGTCGATGACATCGGTGAAGAGCACGATCAGCGATCGCTTGCGATGCCTCGTGGCGAGCGTCCGGAACGCCGACGCGTAATCCGGCTCGGTCATCGTCGCGTGCGCGGGGATCAGCGCCTGGCGGATGCCGCGCATCGCCTTCTCGCCGCGCGCGGGCGGCACGAACGCGCGGAGCTCGTTGTCGAAGAGAATCAGACCCACCTGATCGCTCGCCTGCACGGCGACCGAGGCGAGCAACGTCGCCGCCGAGAGCGCGTACTCGAAGCGTGGAACCCCGGATGCAAGCTGCGTCATCATCCGCCCCGCGTCCACCGCGATCATCACCGTCTGCCCCTGCTCGACGGTGTACTCTCGCGTCATCAGCTTCTGCCTCCGCGCCGTGGCCTTCCAGTCGACGTGTCGCGGATCGTCGCCTACAGTGTATTCGCGCAGCGAAGCGAAGCTGCTTCCCTCGCCGCGGCGACGGATCGAGCGAATGCCCGCATCGCGCAAACGGTGTTGAATCGCGAGCAGTCGCAGATGACGCACTCCGGCGAGTGACGGCGTAACGAGCATCGTGTCGGTGGGCTCGTAGCGCAGACTGCGCTGTACGAGCCTGAACGCGCCCTCGATGCGCAGCACGACCGGCCCGAGCGCCCACGAGCCTCTTTCACGCGCGACGAAGGTGAACGGGATGATCGTCTCGCTGCCCGGCGCGACTTCGTGGATCGCCCCGCGCCGGTCGGGCGACTCGATGCTACGCGGGAGCGCATCGAAGAGCGTGAAGCGCAGGGCGCGAGGCGCGGTGGAGCGAACGCGATATTCCCCGTGCTCGTTGTCGCCGAGCCCGACGTTCGTGGGCACGATTCGCTGCGCGGACAGCTGCCACTTCGCGGGCAGGAGCAGGAGATCGAGAATCACCGCCGCGGCGACCATCGCCAGCGCGTACGCGGCCACGGGCTCCGACACGAGCCAGAGCGGCGACAACAAGGCCACGATGATCACGAGCCGCCGCGTCGGGATGATGCTCACCAGAGCGCGCCCGAGTCTCGCGAACGCCGCTCGCGCGCTGATCACTTCGGCGCCACGATTCGCGTGAGAAGCGCGTCGAGCACGTCGTCGCTGCTCCGGCCCTCCACCTCCGCCTCGGGCGATACCATCACGCGGTGCCGGAGCACGGGAAGCGCGAACTGCTTCACGTCGTCCGGCGTCGCGAAGTCGCGCCCCGCGAGGAGCGCCGCCGCGCGCGCCGTGCGGAAGAGGGCGACGCTGGCGCGCGGCGATCCACCGAGGGTGAGCGAAGGATCCTCGCGCGTCGCGCGCACGATGTCGGCGATGTATTCGCGAACCTCGGGCGCAACCTTCACGCCATCGACAGCGCCGCGAAGCTCGCGGCATTGCGCCTCATCGAGCACCGGCGGCGGTCTCACATCGGACGCGCGCTCGGCGTCGAAGCCGCGCGAATAGTTGTCGAGCATCCCGAGCTCCGACACGCGCGACGGGTACGTCACCCGAATCTTGAGCAGAAATCGGTCGAGCTGCGCCTCGGGGAGCGGGTAGGTTCCCTCGTACTCCACCGGATTCTGTGTCGCGAACACGGTGAAGAGATCGCCGAGGGAGCGTCCCTCACCATCGATCGTGACCTGCCGTTCGCCCATCGCCTCGAGCAACGCAGCCTGCGTCTTCGCGGGCGCACGGTTGATCTCGTCGGCGAGCAGCATGTCGGTGAACACCGGGCCTGCGCGAAACTCGGACGTGCGACCGCCATCGCGGAGCACGTTGATGCCGGTGATGTCTGCCGGCATGAGATCGGGAGTGAACTGGATGCGCCCGAAGCGCGTGTTGAGCGCGCCCGCGAGCACTCGAACGAGGAGCGTCTTCGCAGTGCCGGGCACTCCCTCGAGTAGTGCGTGCCCTCGCGCCAGAAACGCGACGAGCGCTTCATCGATGACGCCTTCCTGCCCAATGACGCGCTCCGACACCACCGCGCGCACTCGCGCGAGGGCGTCGGTGATCTGTTCTGGTGTGATCACGTGATGAGGTTCCTCTCGATGTGGTCGATCGCCGCGCCGGCCGAAACCAGTTGCTCGGCCGATGGCTTCTGCACGAGGGCGCGTTCCAAAGTGTCGATGTCGCCGCCGAGTGCGGGGAGGCGCACTCGCAGGAGACCGAGATATCCTTCGTCGCTCAAGCCGGCGGCGATGCCGAGCGGATGACGGCGGCGCACGCCGCGCACGAGCCGTTGCACCGCGAGACCGGTCGCGCCAATCGCCTCGTAGGCGCGCGACAGCGCGCCGACGTGCTCGAGCGGAGAGCGGCGTTCCAGTCTCGCGCGGGACACGGGCGCGATCGGGCGCACGCCGATCATGAGCAGATAGAGAAGCGCGGCCAATCCAATCTGCAGTCCCGCGCGTCCCCACGTCGTCTGGAGCATTGCGTCGCCGATCAGCTCCGGCAGCGAGGTGGAGGTGCCGAAACCCTGATGGTATTCGTCGAACACGACGGGCGACTTCCCCGTGGAGTCGATGCTCTCAAGCACGCGCACGGCCAGCACGGCGCCAGCCGTCTTGCGAAGCACATCGTTGCGGAGAAAGGTGGGATCGGCGATCGCCACGACGGCGCCGCGACCCATCGGAAGAATCGCGATCTCCGGATGCTCCTGCCGCCGTATCGGTGTGCGAATGGAGAGAAGCGTTCGCGCCTGCGACGGCCACGCGCCCGTCGAATCCGAGTCTGATGCGGGCGTGCCCTCGAGAAAGCTGTGAAACGACCGCGCATCGAAGATTCCGAAGGCCTCGCGGAGCGTGTCGACGCGATCGTAGGATCCGAGCAGGCTGTCGGACACCGGATAGAATGTGCCGAGGGCCTTGGCGGTCGCCTGCACGCCGATCGAATCGGCGAGCGCGCTCCCGCGCTCGGGAACGACGACCGCCCTGGCGCCGCGCCGCACAACCTCGAGCAATGCATGGACCTCCGCGGGGCTCGGGTCGATCGGCGTGTTGAGGATGAAGTACGTCGACGTACTGTCGAGACGTCCCGCGAAGGGGACGACCCGCTCGCTCGTCCGCCAGCCCAGTCTCTCGAGCACCTCGCGAAGCCCTCCGGAACCGTTGACGGCGCGCGACCGCGTGCTGAGAAATGGTCCATAGGAGACTTCGACGACCGGCGACAGGATCACGGTGATGACGAGCGCGATCAGGAGGGCCGGGAGTACGAATCGCGGCTTGAGCCAGCGATCGACAAGGCGATCAGCCATGCGGGCGCACGATCGGAAGGGCTAGCGACAGCAGGCGCTCGTACCGGTCACGATTGCATTCGCCGATCCCGTAGATCACGAGCTCGTAGGCGCGGGCGAAATCGCGGAAGCCCGGGAAGATCAGCGACGAGTGCCGCCTGACTTCGCGGACATAGTCGCCCGCCGTCTTGGATGGATGCAGCCGCAGCTGGTTCTGCCGCGCACCTGCGTCGAGCAGCGCGGCGTACAGCGCATGCGCCGCGGCCGTAAAATCGCCGCGGGCCGCGAGCTGTTGCGCCGCGGACCATGCGTCGCCGCGCGTCGCTCCCCGCTGCATCTCCCATCCCTGGCCGGCGATTCGGAGCGCGGTGCGAGCGCGCCAGAGGTAGACCGAACGGGCAATGACGGCGGCCGTGAGCAGCGCCAATCCGACGATCAGCGTCCAGAAGAGCGGCGGCGATTTACGGAGCGCGCCGAATGCCGGCAGGATCCACAGGAGGAAGCGGCCCAACATCTCTCCCACGAAACTCCAGAATCGATTCCATAGCGACGTACGATTGTACGTCGGCACTCCATAGACCGCCTGGACTGCACGCCGAATCGTTTGCTCTGGAAGTTGCTCGAGGAGCACGCGCATTCGTGTCAGAGACTCCAGAGGTGTGTACGACGCTCTAACATACCGCGCCTTCGCGCGGCGGGCGAACTAGCGAGGATAGCTGTCGCACACCGAGCGCACGGGGCACGTGGAACAGCCGCGCACTCGCGCCGTGCAGACGAGCGCTCCCAGCTCCATGAGCGCCTGGTTGTGCGTGTACGCAGTGGCTCCCGTACGCGGCAGTACGGCGCGAGCGATCTCCCACGTCTTCCTGTGGCCGGCGTGGGTGCGCGGATTCACATGCGGCGCGAAGACGCGCGTGAGCACGCGCGCGACGTTCGTGTCAACGAGTGGCGCGCGCCGCTCGTAGGCGAAGGAGGCGACGGCCCCCGCGGTGTAGGCGCCGATCCCCGGAAGCTTGCGCAGCGCCTCGGGATGTTCGGGAATCCTGGCAGGGTCGCGTTCGCGAACGATGGTTCGCGCCAATAGCTGGAGGTTACGCGCCCGCGCGTAGTATCCAAGTCCGCTCCACGCCTCCATCACCCGCGCGGGGCGCGACCTGGCGACCGCCTCGAGTGTCGGGAACTGGTGGAGGAATTCGGCGTACTTTGTGATGACGCGCGACACCTGGGTCTGTTGGAGCATCAGCTCCGACACCAGGATGTGATAGGGGTCACGCGTGTGGCGCCACGGCAGATCGCGCGCGTTCAGCCGGTACCACGCGCGCAGCTTGCGGCCGAAGGCGGCGCGGCGCTCTGGCGTTATGGATGTGGAAGTCACTCGGTGGAACGCTATGTACCCTCCCAGACGGGTGCAACCGGCGACCCTGATGTTAGATTCTGATCTCGCCACCGCCCGGATGCGGGCCGACCGTTCGCCTCAGGAGCACGTATGAATGTCGTTCGACTTTCCGCGATGCTGGTCGTTGCGAGCACGCTCCCCGCGCTCGGGCAGATTCATTACACGCCCTCCGTTCAGCACTATCGTCTGCACTCCACCGTTCAGCGCTCGCAGGAGCAGAACGGGCAGAAGACCGATGGGGTGATCACGAACGAGCAGCAGGTGACGGTGACGATTCAGGCGCCGGGATCGAAGGGGACTCTGACCGACAAGGACACGCTCCAGTTCGCGGTGACGCTCGACTCGGTCAACATGAGCTCCAACCTCGCCGTGCAGCTTCCGAACGTGCAGGTGATGCAGGGGACGAAGGTGAGCGGGGTAATGCTCCCGTCCGGAAAGGTGCTGCGCTTCGGATCGGACACGAAGGCGACCGATGGCGTCGATCGCGAGTCGATCGTGGCGAGCATGGCGCACTTTCTTCTCACCCTTCCAGCCACGGCTGGCGCGGGCGCGACGTGGTCCGACACCGCCACGACGAATTTCTCGAAGGACGGCAGCACACTGAACACGCAAACCATCACGATCTCGAAGGTGATCGGCGATACGACGGTCGGTGGACAGGCCGCGTGGCGGGTGCACAGAACGTCGACGCTCGTGATATCAGGGACTCAGGCGCAGGACAACCAGAAGATCACGATGGATGGCACTGGCACCGGCGAAGCGATGTACTATATCGGTACCAACGGCATCTACCTCGGCTCCACATCGACGCAGTCGATGAAGGAAACGGTGAAGGCGGCGGGCACTGTCATCCCGGTCACGCAGACCGCTACCTCGACCGTTACGATCGTACCCTGAGCTGATCTACATTCGCGGCGCGCAGCTGCGCGCCGCCGCACTCGTTCGAGCAGCTTCACCGCAGGGGGAGCGATGGCGGACGAACAGCGAATTGCGGTGTTGGAGCAGCACGTGCGTGCGCTGTACGAACAGTTGGCTGCTCTGCGCTCGGAGCAGAGGGCGGCGGAGGGTGGGTCGCACGCGGCGACCCCGCGCGTTGAGTCCGCGCCGCGGCCGGAGATGGCCACCGCCGCTCCGCCGGTGCTCGGGTCCGCTCCCGTGGCCGCTTCCATTCCCACTCGACCCGACCCACCGCCGCCGCGTGCAGCTCCTGCCCCCCGGCGCGACCTGAATCCCGACATCGACCTCGAGAAACTCCTCGGACGCTACGGCACCATCGCCGTCGCGTCGCTCGCAATCCTCATGGGCGTCGGGACTTTTCTCTCGTGGGCGATCGAGCACGGACATCTCGGGCCGACCGTTCGTGTCATCCTCGGATTCATCGGAGCAGGGATCGTCGCCGGTGTGGGTCTCTGGGTTCGAGAGAAACGCGACGTGCGATTCGGCAACGTGCTCCTCGCGCTCTCGCTCGCGATCGTACACGTCGATGCGTGGGCTGCTGGTCCGCACTTGCAGGTCCTCAGCACCGTCGCCGCTCTCGCGATAGCCGCAACCGCCTCCGCCGCGCTCGCCGCGCTCGCGCTCACATCCGAGGAGCGCACGCTGTTCGCGATCGGGTTCGCCGGCGCGCTGCTCGCGCCATTCATCACCGCCCGTGAGCCCGGATCCATCGTAATGCTCCTGACGTACGGATGGGTGGTGATCGCCATCTGTCTCTTTGCGATTCGGGAGAAGGGCTGGCGCCCCTTGCTCTGGCTCACGGTCATCGGCGCCGCGGCGTACGTCGCCGCGGCGGTTGCCGCCGGCCCCGGCGCCGACCAAAGCTGGCTGGCCGCCCACTCGCCCGTGATCTTCGCCTTGGCGTGCGCCGCGGCCGGGCTTCTCTTTGCCCGCGACAAGCTGCGCTCGAAGCTCGGCCTCGCGTTCCTGCTGCTCGCGTGCTTCGCGACGATCGTCTACTCCCTCTCGGTGAATCGCATCGAGGTGAGCGTCTCGCTCGTTGGAACGGTCGCGGCGTACCTTATCGCGCGCGAGCTCGAGACCGACGAGCGATGGCTCGCCATCGGCAACGTCGTCCTGCCACTCGGCTTCCTCTTCGCCACTGTCATCTCCACCACCGACCGGACGAGCACCGCGCTGGCCGCCGCCGCACTCACAGCGGTCGCGGCGGTGCTCGCGTGGGAAGACGAGGAAGAACGGTCGCAGCACCTCTTCGTCACCGCGATCGCCAGTGGCGGTGCCATCGTTCTCTATCTCGCCGACTTCGACACCCGCTGCATCGCAGCGCTCGCGCTCCATGCGGCGCTCTTCTCGATGATCCTTCGCTCGACGCGAGCGCGATTGCTCGTGCCGCCAATCATGATCGGCCTCCTCATCGCGTCGGGGTGGTCGTACGAGCTGCTTCAGGATCGAGGGCAGTACTCTTACACGCCCTTCCTCACGATCGAATCGCTGTGCGCGCTCGCCACGGTGATCTCGTGGGCGATGCTCGCGTTCGCGCTGAAGCCGACGCCGGAGGAAAAGTCGCCGCAGGACGCGCAGCTGTCGGGCTTCGTTGGCGGCTTGGCGATCATCGCCGCCTTCACGTGGGTGCGGCAGGAGCTCGTCGATGCATGGTCGCACGACGCCGCGTCGTTCGCGCTCATCATCTATTACGCGCTCGCGGGACTCGCCCTGATCTTCGCCGGCCGCTTCCGACGCGTCGGCATGTGGCGCGCCGCGGGACTCGTGCTCGCATTCTACGCCGGCTATAAGGCGCTCGTGGAAACCTTCACGATCGATGCCGTAGGAATGCGGGTGGGCGCGCGCATCCTCGTCGGGGTATTCCTCGCGGCCGTCGCCTACTGGTACCGAGTGCCACAGGGTCCACCAGCCGAAATCGCCTCGCCGGTCGCACCTCCCGCTAGCGCCGAGCCGGCCACCGAGCCGCTGTAGCGCGCATGCAGACAGAGATCATGGCGAACTGAGGCGCCGCTGGCCGGCGCCGGCGGCTAGTCGAAGTCCTCGTTCGAGCGCCGCTTCTTCACCTCGGCACGCCGCTTCTTCGCCTGTAGCCGAGCCTCCTTCGATGCTCGTGTCGGCCCGGTCTTCCTCCGCGCACGCGGCACCGTCAGCGCGCTTCGCACGAGCTTCACGAGCCGCTCCTCTGCCGCCTGGCGATTGCGCAGCTGACTCCGATGCTCGCTCGACACGATGCGGATGACACCCTCCGCGTTCGTGCGCGAGCTGAGGCGCCTCAGCACGCCGTCGCGCACGTCCTCCGGAAGCGCGCGCGTTCCCGCGACGTTCCAGAGCAGCTCGATCCGCGTCGACGAGGTGTTGACGTGCTGTCCGCCCGCGCCGCCGGACCTGCTCGCGCGAATCGACAGCTCATCCCGCGGAATCGAGACTTCGTCGTTCACCTCGAGCGCATCGCTCACTGCGAGCCGCCTTCGCGCGCCGCCGTCGTCTCCGGTGTGCGATGCACGCGCACGGCAGCCACGCGCCGCGAGTCCATCGCCACCACCTCGAGCTCGCCGCCGTTGAAGGGAACGCGGTCGCCTACGCGCGGGAGCCTCCCGATTCGCGAGAAGACGTAGCCGCCCAGCGTGGACCAGCTTCCCTCGGGAATCTTCACGCCGTGATCCGAGCGCACGTCGATCAGAGACAGGGAGCCCGAGAGCTCGAGCACACCATTCATCTCGAGCGCCTCGCGCTGTGCCACATCGTACTCATCCGCGATGTCGCCTATCACCTCTTCGACGAGGTCCTCCATCGTGACGATCCCGGCCGTCCCTCCGAACTCGTCGAGCACGATCGCCATGTGTGCGCGCGTCTTCCGCAAGTCGTCGAGCACACGCTCCGCCGGGCGGGTATCGGGGATGTACAGCGCCTCGCGCACGAATTGCTGCACGGTGAACGGCTTTTCTCCCGCGTAGAGCCAGAGATCCTTCGCGAGGAACACGCCTATCATGTCGTCGAGATCCTCGCCGTAGATCGGATACCTCGAGTAGCGCTCCCGCCGCACCACCGCCCAAACCTCCTCCTGGGTGGCCGTAGCGGGGATCGCGACGATCTCGGTACGAGGGCGCATCACGTCGCGCGCCTTCTTCTGATGAAAGTCGAACACCCCCGCGAGCATCTGCGTGTCGCTCTCGTTCAACAGTCCGTGTCTGCGCGTTTGCATGACGAGCAGCCGCAGCTCCTCCGGCGAGTGCGCGCGGTCGCTGCCGGTGACCTGCGTGACGCCGAGCAGCTTGAGGAGAGCGTTTGCGGCGCCGTTGAGCAGATAGGTGAAGGGGAGCGCGACCTTGGCGAACCAGCGGAGCGGCCGGACCAGCCACCGGCTCGTCGCCTCGGGGTTCGCGTAGGCGATCGACTTCGGCACCAGCTCACCGATGACGATGTGCAGAAAGGTGATCGTGACGAAGGCGACGATCACCGTCGCCGCCGCGTGCGAGATGACGGCCGCATCGCCGAACCCGAGTCTCTGGAAGAGCGCCGCGATCAGGGAGGCCACGGTCAACTCGCCTGCCCAGCCCAGGGCCAGCGACGCCAGCGTGACCCCGAGCTGCACCGCGGACAGGTAGCGCGGGATGTCGTTGGCCGTCTCCTGGACGAGCTTCGCGCTCCGGTCGCCCCGCGCCGCCAGCGCGTCGATGCGGGAGCGCCGGGCGCTCACCAGCGAGAGCTCGGCCGCCACGAAAAAGGCGTTCGCCAGCACGATCACCATCACAGCGATGAGTCGCAGCACGATCGCGCTCGCGGTCAGCGCGACAACTGAATTCTCCACGTAACTCATTGAAGGAGTGGGTCGTCGTCCAGGTATAGCAAAATGCACCAATCGGCGGGCTACCGGAACTCTTGCGCTTTGCGAGTGCCTCGCCACGCCCCCGCACCACGAGCGTCCGCCGCATTAATGATCGAGCCCCTTCGCGTTCTTCGCCTCATCTATATTGGGCGCCTCTCGTTGGCGGCCGCGATCTTTTTCGCGGCCGTCTTCTCGTGGCACGGCGTCGACGGGCGCGACACCCTCCTGGCGACGCTCGCGCTCTTCGCCGCCATTGCCTTCACCTCGCTCTCCGCCTGGTTTGGCCTCGCGTACCGCAACCTGGTGTCGCGCGGCTTCTACTACGCCCAGTCGGTCTTCGACGTCACGCTCATCACCACGATCGTGCATGTCACCGGGGGCTCGCTCTCCCCCTTCGCCGCACTCTACATCCTCGCGACGGCGTGCGCATCGCTCCTCCTCCCGGTCGGCGGAGGCCTTCTGATCGCCGCGCTCGGAAACGTGCTGTACTTCGCGGACGTGATCGTCCTGCAGGGTACGTCGCTCGGCATGCCGGTCATCCTCCAGCTCAGCGTCTTCGCGATCACCGCGCTCGGCGTCGCCTACCTCGGCGCGAGGCTGCAGGAGGCCGGCGTCACACGCGAGGCGCTGGCGCAGCAGCTCGCCGTAGTGAAGCTGCAGGCGGAGGATGTGCTCAAGAACATCCGCAGCGGCATCATCACGATCGACACGCACGGACACATTCTCTTCGCGAACTCGATGGCAGGCACCCTCATCGGCATTGACGGCGAGTCGGTGCGCGGGCTTCACATCAATGAAGTGATTACCGCGATCGCGCCGGCGCTTTCCTCCGCGCTCGAGAAGGCCGTGAATGGACGCGAGCGCGTCACGCGCGGGGAAGCCGAGATCACCGTGAACGGTCGCACCTTCCCGATCGGCTTCACGACGACGACGATGAACGCCGACGGCACGCCGGGAAACATGTCGGGCACGGTAATCTTCCAGGATATCTCGGACAACAAGCGGCTCGAGGAGCTGCGGTTGCGAGCCGAACGTCTGGAGGCGGTGGCGGAGCTCAGCGCGTCGCTCGCGCACGAGATCAAGAATCCGCTGGCGTCGATTCGCAGCGCGGTCGAGCAGCTGGGCGCCCGTTCCCGCTCCACCGATGACGAGAGGATTCTCGCTACGCTCATCGTGCGCGAGTCGGACCGCCTCTCGCGCCTGCTCTCCGAATTCCTCGACTTCGCTCGTGTCCGCGTGACACGCGGCGACCGAGTGAATGTGGGCGCGGTCGCGCAGGCCGCGGTGCGTCTCGCGGACACGCATCCCGATCGCAAGGCGGGCGTGAGTGTGACGTGCGTGATTCCCACCGAGCCGCTGCTCGTGGAGGGCGACGAGGATCTGCTCCATCGCGCGATCTTCAACATCACGCTCAATGCGGTCCAGGCTGCACCGGCAGACTCCGGGCGGGTGACGGTCGAAGTCTCTCAGCTGAACCCCGAGCAGATCCCCACCGGTGTACCATTCGACGTGAGCGCGATCGCGCTTCGCGTCTCCGACAATGGGCCCGGAATTCCGATCGAGCTGCGCGAGCGTGTCTTCGACCCGTTCTTCACGACGAAGACCGGCGGCACGGGACTCGGACTCCCCATCGTCCACCGCGCGATCGAGGCACATCGCGGCTTCGTCTTCATGGACAGCAGTCCGAAAGGCACTCGCTTCACCGTACTGCTGCCGCAGCTGCAGCAGCGCATTCCAGTGGAGAACGTCGCATGAACGCTCCCGCCAGCCCATCCGTCCTCATCGTCGACGACGAGACCGGGATCCTCGAGACGCTGAAGATCCTTCTCAAGAACGAGGGGTTCACGCCGCACGTCGCGCTCGGCGGCAAGCAGGGGCTCGAGCAGATCGCTGCTCTCACTCCCGACATCGTTCTCTCCGACGTGCGCATGCCGAACGTCGGGGGGTTGGAGATCCTGTCCGCGGCGCGCGCCAAGGATCCGTTCGTACCCGTCATCCTCATGACCGCGCAGGCAGACCTCCGCTCGGCGATCCAGGCGGTGAACGAGGGCGCCTACCACTACATCCAGAAGCCGTTCGTCAACGACGAGATCATCACCATCCTGCGGCGCGCGGCCGAGCATCGGCAGCTGCGAGTGGAGAACCAGACGCTGAGGCAGGAGATCAAGCGTCAGGGGCAGAACGGTGTCAGCGCGCCGATCGGCCGAAGTAAGGCATGGCTCACGGTTCTGCGCCTCGCCGAAACCGTCGCGCCCACGGACTCCATCGTGCTCATCCAGGGCGAGTCCGGAACCGGCAAGGAAGTCGTCGCGCGATACATCCATGAGCTGTCGCAACGCACCGAAGGCACTTTCAACTCGATCAACTGCGGAGCGCTCCCCGAAAGCCTCCTCGAGAGCGAGCTGTTCGGCCACATGAAGGGATCGTTCACCGGCGCGGTGAAGGACAAACGCGGTCTCTTCGAGGCTGCCTCGAAGGGCACGTTCTTCCTCGACGAGATCGGGGAGACCACGCCATCGACGCAGGTGAAGCTGCTGCGCGTGCTGCAGCAGCGCGAGGTCATCCCCGTCGGCGGCACCGACCCGGTCGCGATCGACACGCGCATCCTCGCCGCGACCAATCGTGATCTCGAGGAGGAAATGAAGCGCGGAACCTTCCGCGAAGACCTTTTCTATCGGCTCAACGTCTTCGCGCTGCATCTGCCGCCGCTGCGCCAGCGGCGGGACGATGTGCCGCTCCTCATCGACGCGTTCCTGCTGCGAGGAGCTCTTCAGCGAGGGAGTGAGAGCATGCGTCTCACGGATGAGGCGCTCGATGCGATGCTCGCGTACTCGTGGCCCGGCAACGTCCGCGAGCTCGAGAATGCTCTCGAGCGCGCGATGATCGTGTCCGCCGGCCCGATGATCGAGGTGACGGCGCTCCCCGAGCGCGTGACCGAACGGAAGCCGGAGCCGCTCATCTCCGATCGGCCCTCCAGCGCGAACCCTGCCCTCGATGTGATCGAGCGCGCCTACATCATGTGGGTGCTTCAGTGCGAGGGCGGCAACAAGAGCCGCGCCGCCGACGTGCTCGGAATCGATCCTTCGACGCTGTACCGAAAGCTCTCCCGCTATGGAGTCGCGGAGACGTGAGGCACACCAGCCGCTCCACCCCTTCGTCCTTCCCGCCGCTGACGGGCGAATCGCGCAACGCTCCGGCGGCTGGTGCGTCCTCTGTTCAACCAGCCATGACTGCCTCCGTCACGCCTTCATCGACGCGCCCGTTGGAGGGCCCCAGCTCCCCGTCCGAGGTCGGTCCGCTGAAACTCCGCGCATCGCTCAAGACGGAGATGATGCTCAGCCTCGCCGTGCTCGGCACCGCCGCTCTCTCGCTCGCGGCGCTCAACGCCGTCGTGCTCGAAACGCTCGCGCTGAGCAAGGAAGGGCCGCTCTATCTGGCGCTCCTGATCCTCGCCGACATTCTGATCTTTGTCGCCTTCGGCGCCTACAAGATTCAGGGACTCGTGCTCGACCCGCTCGACGTTGTCGTCGAGACCACCGAGGCCATCGCCGACGGTGATCTCTCGCGCCGCGTGCCGCGCACGGGCCCGACCGAGTTCTCGAGGCTCGCGCGAAGCATCAATCGCATGACCGCGCGCATCCTCGAGGAGCAGGCGCAGCGCACACATCTCGAGAAGGTCGCCAGCGTTGGCCGCCTCGCCGCGGGCGTCGCCCACGAGATCGGCAATCCGCTCGGCGCCATCGGCGGCTACGCGCACATCCTGCGCAAGAGCTCCGTGCTCGACACCGACGCGCTCGACGCGGTGGCCGGCATCGAGCGCGAGTCCGCGCGCATCGATCGCATCATGCGCGGCATGCTCGAATACGCGCGCCCGCGCCGCCGCATCACGTCGCGCATCGACCTCAACGTCACCGTGAACGAGGTCGTCCAGCTCCTGCGCGATCAGGGAACGCTTCGCGAGGTGGCGCCGGAGGTCGCGCTCCAGAACGGGCTCCCGAAGCTCACCGGCGATGCGCACGAGCTCGAGCAGGTACTCGTCAATCTCATTCTCAATGCGATCGACGCGATGCAGGGGAGGGGCAAGGTCTGGATCGTCACGCAGTCGGTCGCCTTCGACGACATCACCGGCCGCAACGGGCGCCGCAACAGCGATCCCGACGGATTCGACGTCGCGCGCGAGCACAGCGCGCGCGTGCGCGCGTGGGTGAACAGCGTTGGCGAGCCGGCGCAGATCCTCAAGCTCATCGTCGCCGACTCCGGCCCGGGCGTTCCGATCACGGAGAGCGAGAAGATCTTCGATCCGTTTTATACGACGAAGGAGCCGGGCCGCGGCACGGGGATCGGACTCGCCGTCGTGTCGCGCATCGTCGAAGGGCTCGGCGGCACAATCTGGGTGCGCCAGGCGCGCGAGGGCGGTGCAGCGTTCATGATGTACTTCCCCGTGGCGGATGGAGCGGCCGATTCCGACGACAGTGCCGCCGGCACCACCGCACTTAAACCGTGAAAATCCTCGTCGTTGACGACGAGCCGGGACTCCGTCAAACGGTATCCCGGATTCTCGGCGCGGAAGGGCATACGGTGGGAACCGCGAGCGAGGGCGACGAAGCACTGAGCAGGCTCGCCACGGAAGACGTGGACCTCGTGCTCTGCGACTTGCGCATGCCGAAGATGGACGGCCTCGAGTTCATCGAGCGCTACACCTCCGGCGGTGGACATGCGCTCGTCATCGCCATGAGCGCCTACGGCGATTCGGACACCGCGATCGCCGCCATGCAGAAGGGCGCCTACGACTACGTCCAGAAACCCTTTCGGGCGGAGGAAGTCGTACTCGCGGTTCGTAAGGCGGCGGAGCGGGAAAAGCTACGGGCGAAGGTGGAAGAGCTCGAGGACCAGCTGAGCACCATTCGCGGTGCGGACGAGATCATCGGTCACAGCGCGTCGATCAAGGCGGCGCTCGACATGGCGCGCAAGGTCGCGCGGCATCCATCGACCGTGCTGATCACGGGCGAGAGCGGAACCGGCAAGGAGCTGGTCGCGCGGCTCGTGCACAGGAGCAGCCCGCGCGCGGAGAAGGCGTTCGTCGCCGTCAACTGCGGCGCGATCCCGGAGGCGCTGCTCGAGAGTGAGCTGTTCGGACACGTGAAGGGCTCCTTCACGAGCGCGGATCGCGACAAAATGGGTTTGTTCGAGGAGGCGAGCGGCGGAACCCTCTTTCTCGACGAGATCGGAGAGCTTCCGTCGGCGCTGCAGGTGAAGCTTCTGCGCGCGCTGCAGGAGGGAGAGGTTCGTCGCGTGGGTGCGACCACTTCGCAGCGCATCGACGCGCGCGTCGTCGCGGCCACGAATCGCGACCTCGGCGTCGACGTCGCGAGTGGCCGCTTTCGCGGCGACCTGTACTACCGAGTGAACGTCGTCACGATTCGGCTCCCGCCCCTGCGCGAGCGCGCGCAGGATGTGCCCGAGCTCGCGCTCCACTTCCTGCGGCTGTACAACGCCCGGCTGGGTCTCCGGGTCGACTCGATCTCGCCGCCGGCGATGCGCACGCTCATGGACTACTCGTGGCCCGGGAACGTGCGGGAGCTGGAGAACGTGATCGAGCGCGCGCTGGTTCTCTCGGCCGGCTCGACGATCGAGCGCGAGCATCTGTCCGACATCATCACGCCGGTCACGGTGGCACAACCGGACGTGGACGACTTCTCGGTCAAGCGGCAAACCGAGGCGCTCGAGCGCACGCTGATCAAGCGCGCGCTCGAGCGCACGAACGGCAACCGCACGCGCGCCGCACAGCTGCTCGATCTCTCGCACCGCGCGCTGCTCTACAAGATTCGGGACTACGAACTAGGCAGCTGACGCGCGGCGCTTCAACTAGTCGCGCGACCGTTCGCTGATGGCGCACTCGCAAGCCGCCGCTACACTCGGCCCATGCGACCGCCCCCGTTTCGCCGCCGAGCCTTCACGCTGGTCGAGCTTCTCGTCGCGTGCTTCGTCCTTGGCACGGGCGTGCTCGCCCTCGCGTCCACCTCCGTCGCGGTCGCGCGCCTCACAGGCGATGCGGCGCGCGCGGGCGTCGCGGCGGAGCGCGGCCAGGCGCGCATGGAGGGAATGCGCGCGGCGCGCTGCTCGGCGGCGTCCGGAACGGTGCTCTCGAGCGGAATCGCCGAATGGTGGGCCGCGGTGCCCGCGCCCACGGGACAGGCGCTCAGCGACAGCGTTCGGTACATCGAGGGCGCGCACCACGATCTCCGCACCGATACGCTCTCCAGCGCCGCCTGGTGCCCATGACGCGCCGATCACGTCCCGGAGCCTCGCTGGTCGAGCTCGTAGTCGTCATCGTCGTCCTCGCCATACTCGGCACCGCCACGCTGGGCGTTGTCATCCGCCAAGAGCGATTCTACCGCGCGCAGGCCGACGCGATCGAGTCTCGAGCCGCCGTGCGCGACGCGGCGGCGCTGCTGCAGAGCGAGCTTCGCGCGCTCACGCCGCCCGACGGCGACCTGTACGCCATCAATCCCGGCGCCGTTGAGTTTCGCGCGACGCTTGCGCAGAGCGCCATCTGCACGATCTCCGCGTCGCGCCAACGCATCACGATTCCCCCGGAGCATCTCGCCTCGGGGGCTCCTCTCACCTGGCTCGGCACGCAGCCCGAAGTCGGCGACACGCTACTCGTGCTGGCCACCGACTCCACGCTCGGCGACTCCTGGCGGCGGCACGTCCTCACCGCCAACCCCTCGAGCACCGGCACCTGTCCCATCGCCACCGGACTCACGACGACCGCCGCCGAGGCGTCGGCGGCGCTCACGCTCGTGGTCGATCCTCCGCTCGATACGGCAGTCGAACCGGGCACTCTCGTTCGCGTCGTGCGCCGCGCGCGCTACGAGCTGTACCGCGCCTCGGACTCCCGCTGGTATCTCGGCTACCTCGACTGCCTCGCCTCGCGCGCGACCCCCTGCAACGTCGTGCAGCCAGTGAGCGGTCCGTTCGCTCCCGCGGGAATTCGGCTCGCGTACCTCGACCACGGGGGCGCCCCAACCACCGATCCTTTCCGCGTTGCGCGCATCGACGTGCTCGCAATCGCCTCGCGACGATCCGCTCCAACTACCCTCGACTCGCTCGCGACCACGATCGCGCTCCGTAATTGAGCGCGCCCTCCACGCCCCCTCGCCGCTCGCCACGGTCCCGCAAGCACGGCGTCGCCCTCATGATGACCATCGGCGCGATCGCCGTCATCGGCGCGCTCGTCATCGGCGTCGTCTTCTCGGCGTTACTCGAAAGGCGGGAAGCGATGCAGCAACTGCTCCGCGCTCGAGCGCTCGATGCGGCGGAGCTGGGGCTCGCCGCATCCATTGCGCCCTCGATGTGGAATTTCTCATGGAGCACGAGCCCTGCACGCGGCGTCCTCGCGAATCGCTCCTACCCCCTCGGGGCCGCGGACGCGATTGACAGCGTTCGCATTACGAAGCTCTCATCGCGGATCTTTCTCGTTGTTTCGGACGCTCGCGTTGGATTATCGCCCCTCGCGTTTGCGAGACGCCGCGTCTCGCTGATCGTCGTTGTTGACAGCGCCCAACACCCCGCTCCCGCTCGGATTCACGCGTGGCTGGAGCTCACGCGCTGACAACGTCGCGCCGCACTTGCTTGCTGTCACATCGCGCGCTTAGGCCCCGAAATAGGGTGTTACGTTCACCGCCCCCGCTCGTGTCACAGTAGCAACGCTTTGGTACAGCCCGGTTGGGCTACGAGTAGCGTACACCGCCGCAACTGTCGCTCCGCATCACGTCCACGTCCAATTTCGTTGTAACTCCCGCCTCTCACAGGCCTCCAACATGGCGCTCTTCGGTCGCAAGAAGACGACGATCGGACTCGATATCGGCTCCGGACTTATCAAGGTAGCAGTCGTCGATCATGGTCGCGGCGATCCGCAGCTCGTGAAGGTTGCCATCGCGCCTCTGCTTGCAGATGCGATCGTGGAAGGTGAAGTGATGGATCCGGGCATCGTCGCAGATGCAATTCGCACCGCGCTCGCGGCAGCCGGGATCAAGGGCAAGGGAGTCGTGACCGCCGTCGGCGGGCGCGACGTGATCATCAAGAAAATTCAGATCGATCGTGTCAAGGAAGCGCAGGCGCGCGAGCTCATTCGCTGGGAAGCGGAGCAGCACGTCCCGTTCGACATGGAATCGGTCGAGCTCGACTTTCAGATTCTCGATCCCAACTCGGACGGGCTCGAGATGAGCGTGCTGCTCGTCGCGGCCAAGCGCGATCTGATCGAAGGCAAGCTTCGCCTCCTCACGGATGCCGAAGTCGCGCCGTCGATCGTCGACGTGGATGCGTTCGCGCTCCACAACGCGTTCGAGCTCAACTACCCCGATGCGATGAACGGCGTCGTCTGCCTCGTCAACATCGGACACGAAGTCACGAACATCAACATTCTCGATGATGGCGTGCCGCTCCTCACCCGCGACATCGCGGTCGGAACGCGCCGCTTCCGCGAGGATCTGCAGCGCGAGCGCGGTCTCAGTGTCGAGGAAGCGGATGCGCTGCTGCAAGGCTACGATCGCTCGCCGCACCTGCAGGCGATCACAGAGAGTCGCGGCGAGGAGATCGCCGTTGGTATCGAGCGCGCCGCCGCGTTCCTCGCGTCGTCGTCGCGTTCGGCCAGCAAACTGAAAGCCGCATATACCTGCGGCGGTGGCTCGCGCGTTCCCGGGCTCAACGAAGCGCTGTCGGCGCGACTTCGTCTTCCGGTCGAGCAAGCCAACCCGCTGCAGCGCTTGAGTGTACGTGACGGTGCTTTCGATTCGCTCGTCATCGACGATGTCGCACCCCTGCTGATGCTCCCGATCGGACTGGCGCTGCGCCAGGTCGCCTGATTCCTCCCGAAGGACGCGATAATGATTGAAATCAATCTTCTCCCCGGAACCGGGAAGAAGCCTCGCAACCGCGGCGGCGCCGGAATCAATTTCGCTGGCGTTGCATCGGGATTCGCCTCGAAGGTCAACGATCCGCTCCTCCTCGGCGCTGTCGCAAGCGTCGCGGTCGCGGCGCTCGTGATCGGCGGCATGTTCTGGCATCAGCGCGCGCAAAGCTCGCAAGTGAACGAAGCGCTACAAAAAGCGACGCAGGATTCGATCAACTACTCCGGCGTCATCCGCGAGCAGCGCAAGGCGCAGTCGCAGCGCGACTCCGTCGTCAGCCAGGTCAACCTGATCAAGTCGTTCGACGACAAGCGCTTCGTTTGGCCTCACATCATGGATGAGGTCAGCCGCGCGCTGCCGCCGTACACCTGGGTGACCTCGATGATGCAGACCAACGTGATCTCCGTTGCGTCGCAGCCGTCCGGGCCGCCGCCCAAGGGTGCCAAGACGGGCCCGCCGGCGGTCGACAGCACGAGCGTTCCACGCGCGCAGTTCAAGCTCGTCGGCAACACGGTCGACATTCAGGCGCTCACTCGATTCATGAAAGTGCTCGAAGCATCGCCGTTCATCGAGAACGTGCAGCTCGAGCGCTCCTCGATCATTATCGTCGACGGAAAGGAAGTCACGGAGTTCACCCTCGCGGCGAACTACCAGACTCCAGATCCGTCCTCGATCAAGACCGTTCCTGTTTCCCTCTCGGTGAGGTAGCGATGGCCGGACTTCCGAAAGGTCAGCGCGAGCAGGGACTCCTGATCCTCTGCGTTGCCGCCATCGTCTCCATCGGCGCGTACTGGAACTTCGTCTACAGCAAGACCGCCGCTGACATCGACATTCGTCAGCAGCACGCGGCCGAGCTCGTGACGATGAATCAGAAAGCCAAGATGGAAGTGGCGAAGGGCAACGTGAATGAGATTCGCCGCGAGCTCGCCGCGTATCAGCAGAACCTCATGCTCATTCGCGGCCTCGTGCCGACGGGCAACGAAGTGCCGTCGCTCCTCGAGCAGATCTCCACAGCCGCCCGCCGCGTCGGCCTCGATGTCGCGACGGTCGACCCGCAGCCGGTGATCGAGGGCGAGAATTACGACACCTACCGCTACACGATGTCCGTCGTCGGCGGTTATCACGAGCTGGCCGAGTTCCTGGCGAACGTCGGCAACCTCACCCGCATCGTGCTTCCGGTGAACGTCACGCTCTCGCTGCCGAACAACACGCCGGCCCTGCTGGCGCACAAGAAGGCAGGCGAAGCGATCATCGAAGCCAAGTTCCAACTGCAGACCTTCGTCACGAAGACGCCGGTCGCTGATCCCACGTTCGATGCACGGCGCAAGAGCGGAGTGAAGTCATGAGCCAGCTTCTTCGTGGCGCGGCGTGCGCGGCGATCGCCTTCGCGGTGATGTCGTCGCAGGCGGGCGCCCAGTCGTTTCCGAACATCAACAAGGCCAAGGAAGCGGCGACGCGATCCGTCGACGCGACCAACGCCCACATCAGCGCCGAGACGGCCGATCAGTCGCCGCAGCCGATCGCGCAGCCGGCCCCGCAGTCGGCTCCGCAGCCGGGCAGCCGGCAGAAAGGCGGCGCGGTCGTCAGCTCGAGTGGCTCGGTGAAGGGGAACAACCCCGGCACCGCAACGCCCACGGGCAACGCCGGCACGCCAACGCCAACGCCGCGCACCGGCAAGGGCGCTCCGGCCTCCCCGGCTCCCGCTGAGGCGAAGACCCAGATCTCGCTGGTTCGAGAGACGTTCAACTACACCGCCGATGGCCGTCGCGACCCGTTCATGTCGCTGATGAAAACCGGCGAGCTGCGCCCTGCGGTCTCCGATCTCAAGCTCGTGACCGTGATCTACGATCCCGCCGGCCGCTCGGTCGCAATTCTGCGCGATCTCACTACGAAGGAGCAGTACCGCATCAAGGTCGGGCAGACGCTCGGCCGGATGCGCGTTGCTTCGATTCAGCCCAAATCGGTGACGTTCACCGTCATCGCAATCGGTACGACCTTCCAGGAAGTGTTGGCACTCAACGATACAACGAGAGCGAGGACGCAATGAGGCGAGTCTGCACGCTGGTAGGGATGACGGTTTTCGCGCTGGCTTCACGCGCGAACGTCGCCCATGCCACTACGACTGGCGAGACGAAGAGCGGTGAGGTCAAATCGCTCGCCGTCGTCTCGGCTTCGGGACGCGCCGAGGTCGTGATCGCGGTCGATGGGTCGGTGAGCATTCAGGACTTCTCGCTCGCGGATCCGTCGCGCGTCGTCCTCGACCTCAAGGGAGCGAGACTGATCTCGCCCACCCGACTGTACGATCACGTGCCTCGCGGCGGCGTGACCAACCTTCGCGTCGCGCAGTACCGTGAGAATACGGTGCGCGTGGTGATCGACCTCGATGCCGAACACAAATACGCGGTCACCCGCGATGCGAACGAAGTACACGTCGCGATCGACGCGCCGGCCGGCGTCGCCTTCACCGCCTGGCGCGCCGCTCCGCAGATCACGAGCGCTGTTGCCGCTGGCGATGCTGCCCCCGACGTCGCGCCCGATGCAGCGATCGTGCACCCGACCTTCCGCAAGGCGAGCGTCGCCGCGGTCAGTCAGGCCAAGTTCGCCGCTTCAGCCGCTCAGCCACGGATCACCGTCACTTACCAGGATGCGGACATTCGCGACGTGATCGCGGCGTTCGCCGTCTTCTCCGGCCGCACGATCGTAGTCGGCAAGGGAGTCATGGGCAACGTCTCCGCGGAAGTTCGCGATCAGCCGTGGGATGTCGCGCTCCGCGCGATCCTCCAGGCGCAGGGACTCGCCGCCAAGGAAGATCAGGACGGAATCATCGCCGTCGACAGCTACGAGAACATAGCGAAGCAGCAGGCGTCCGAGCCGCTCACCACGCAGATCATCTCGGTGAACTATGCTCGCGCGTCGACGCTCGTCTCCACCGTCAAGAGCCTCCTTTCCAAGGAATGCGCAACCGCCACGGCGCCGGGCTCCCCGCAGATATGCTCGATGCGCGGTGATGTGTCCGCGGATTCGGCCACGAACCGCCTGCTCGTCACTGACGTCGCGTCGCGGCTTCAGGAAATCTCGAACTACGTGAAGGATCTCGACGT
>DATCPC010000057.1:0-5856 GCA_036564355.1 Gemmatimonadaceae bacterium
CTGTCGGCGCAGGCCGGCCAGGATGCAATCGTCGCCTTCGACTCGGCGACCGTGCGGACGAAGGGCGACCGCGGCGCGCAGGATTCGTTGTTCGCAGTCGTCGATCGCTACGCGGCCGCATTCCCGACCACCGATGTGGCGCGCCACGCCCTCATCGAGAAGGGGAAGCGCGCATCCGAAGCGCAGCGATGGGACGTGATGGCCGCGACGTTCAAGACGTACGCCGACAACTATCCAACCGATCCGTACACGCCGACGGCGCAGAAGCTGATCGGCGATGCGCTCTACAAGCAGGGGCTGTACACCGAGGCGCAGGGGCAGTGGGAGAATGCCCAGGCGATCGCGATCAAGTCGGGGAAGAAAGCGCTCTCGGACACGATCACGCTCGTTCGCAACGCGGCCGCGGTGACGTACGGAGACTCGCTGGTGAAGGCGGGGAATTATCGCGAGGCGGCGGAAGCGGTGTACGTGGCGTTCGCGGATCGCAATCCCACTTCGGATCGCGCGCCGGACGCGTTGCGCAACGCCATCGAGACGTACGTGCTCGCGGACAGTGTGGCGCGCACGAAGGGCGACACGACCGCGTCCACCGCCGCGAAACAGCGGGCGCTCGAGCTGTCGCGGCGCCTGGTGTCGTCGTATCCGACGTACAAGTATCGCGTGCAGTACCAGGCGCTCCAGACGCAGCTGCTCTCCGATCTCGGCAAGCACGACGAGTCGGCGGTGGCGCTCGAATCGCTCATTCGCGACAATCCGGCCTGGCCGGGACGAGCGGACGCCATGGTGCGCCTCGCCGTCGACTACGATTCGCTGTCGAAGCCCCAGGAAGAGGCGGCGGCGTACGAGCGCTTCGCTGCGGCGTATCCGAAGGATCCGCGCGCCGCCGATGCGCAGTACAACTCGGGCGTCACGTACCTGCAGGCCGGCGACACCGCGAGTGCGATTCGGGCCTACGGCGCCTTTGCGGTCGCGCACCCGCGCGACCCGCGAACGGGGGGCGCGCAGGCCATACGCGTCACGCTCATCAAGGCCGGCGGCAACGTCGCGGCGGCGAACGTCGAGCTCGCGAAGCTGTGCGCCCGCCCATCGGCGGAGATCAAGACGCAGTGCGCCGCGCGCATGGGCGAGAACGAGTTCGCCCTGGGGCGCGCCCTCTTTCCGCGCTACCAGGCGCTCAAGCTCAACATTCCGCTGCGCGTGAACCTGACGCGCGCCGGCGTCGAACGGCTTTCGGCGCCCAAGCGGAAGTTGCTCGCCGACATGTCGACGCACTTCACGAAGGCCATCGCGAGCGGCGATCCGACCTGGCTGTCCGCCTCGTCGTACTACGTCGGGCTCGCCCAGTGGGAATACGGAAATTATCTGGCGAATCTGACGCTTCCGAAGGACCTGACCGACGACCAGCGTGCTGCCGCGCAGGCGGGATCGGCGCGTCAGGCGGAGCAGTACTATCAGGCGGCCAACAAGCTCTGGCAGGCGCTCGTCGACAAGGCCAGCGCTGGCGGTTTCGACAACGCGTGGGTACAGCGCGCCAAGGACGCCATGAGCGGCAAGGTCGATGCGTCTCCTCCCGCCGCGTCGCTCCGCGGTGACGCTCGTCGCGATGGAGGTGCGTCATGAACCGTTTCGCGCGCGTGGGATGCGGCGTCCTTGTTGGTGGCGCGATGCTCGTCGCGACTTCGAGCCTGGGTGCCCAGCAGAAGGGCCCACCGCCCAAGAGGGGGCAGGCGATCGAGATTCGTGGACAGGTACCCACGCCGCAGGTAGTGACTGTGCGTCCGCGCGAGGTTCCGGCGTACGATCGGCACCTGCTCTCGCCGGCGTTCTACAACGGTGTGGGAAGTGCGGCGTCGCCAGGTGGCGTGCAGCTGGTGCCGGAGAGTCAGATACGGGGGACGACTGCGCTCGACACGATTCCCGCAGGTTTGGCGAGCGAGGGAGGCGTACCCACGGTTGGTCCTCTGGCGGTGCACGCCGATTCGATGCGAAACAGGCGCGATACGGCCGCCACGCGAGCGGGCGCGAGCACCGCGGAGATCGAGGCCATGCGTCACGAGCTTGCGGTGCGACGGGCGCGACTCGACTCGCTGCAGCGGATGTTGAATTTGCAGACGCAGGCGCCGGTCGGTCTCGGAAATCCACCGGTGAAACGGATGAGCAGTGCGGACTCCGCCGCGCGCGCGGAGGAGATCGAATCGATTCGCAGGGAGCTGGAGTATCGGAAGCAGCGTCTGGATTCACTCAGGCGGGAAGTGAACAAGATGGGCAGGGGACGACCAGCGCCACCGAAGAAAACGACGACGGATTCAACCGCCGCGCCGCCAAAGACGCCACGCGGACGCGAGTGACGATGCCAGTTAGAACTTTCGCTGAGGACACAGGTCGATGAGCAGACTGATCGAGTACTTCCGTAGTGGCGGTCCAATCATGTACCCCATTCTACTGGTGGCGCTGGTTGGACTCGCCGTGTTCGTCGAGCGGTTCTACATGATCGTCATCCGTTCGAAGATCAACGGGCGGACCTTCATCGAGCGCGTGATCCAGCTCGTGCGCGCCGGTCGCATCGAGGACGCGATCAAGCTCTGCGGCCAGTCGAATGCGGTGCTCCCCGACATGGGACTCCTCATTCTCCGCAGCAGGAGCCGCGACGAGGCCGATCTGCAGAACGTCGCAGATGCTGCCGCATTGAGCGTGCTGCCACGACTCACCCGGCGGCTCCACTATCTTCCGATGCTCGCGAACGTCGCGACCCTCATCGGACTGCTCGGCACGATCTACGGATTGCGTGCGGCATTCTCCGCCGTCGGTACGGCGGCGGCGGCCGAGCGGTCAGCGGCACTCGCGGCCGGCATCGCGGTCGCGCTGAACGCCACCGGATTCGGGTTGTTCACCGCGATCCCGCTGACGGTGGCGCACGCGTACCTCGTCAGCCAGGCGGAAGGCATCATCGAGCAGGTCGATGAATTCCAGGTGCGTCTCATCAACGCGCTCATCGATCGTCCCGACGTCCGACTCGGTCACCGGTAGACCGCGTGTCCGGGCTCTCATCCGCATGGTGTGCATGCGAAGGGCCGGGCGGCGTCTCATCGGACATCCACGCGTGAGCTGATCGAATGGACTCAGTTTTTCATCGGGCCAAACAGAGGCGCGCCGAGCGGGAGCCCGTCATGGCGAGCGGGAACATCAATCTGGTCCCGCTGGTGGATATTCTCACGGCCATCGTGTTCTTCAGCCTCCTGACATATCAGGGGGCGACGATGGCCGCGCTCACGGCCTTCGATCTGACGCTGCCGCCCGTCGTGGTGAACACGCCGGAACAGCTCTCACGTATCAAATCCGAGAAGGATGTGTTGAACCTGCTGCTCGCCGTGCGGGTGGACAACGACAAGCTGACCGTCGAGCACTCGGAGGAGGGCGGGTTTCACCAGGTGATTCAGGGGCTGGACAAGCCGTCGCTCGACCAGCTCGAAGCGCTGATGACCAGCATCCGAAACAAGTATCCGCAGAATGCCGACGTCACGGTCATTCCCGCGGACGAGGTGAGCTATGCAAACGTCGTGCACGTGCTCGAGCGGCTCAAGCTGTCGCACTTCACGGGAATTTCGCTGACTACGAAGGCGCGCGGCGCCGCGTCGGGAGCGTAGCGATGAGTCGCGGTAGAGATGCGCGCATGGCGCGCCGCGCGGCACAGTTCGCGAAGTTCAGGCTCACCCAGCTGAATCTGATTCCGCTCGTCGACACCTTCGTCTCGATCGTATTTTTCGCGCTCACCACCGCCACCGTGGGCGAGCTGTCGCCCGTGGTGCCGGGCGTTCGGTTGCCGACGGCGAGCGTCGGCGTCGTCGCGCTCTCGCAGCTCACGCTCGGCATCGGCGCTCAGGTGACTCTCGGGGGCCATCCTCTGATGAGCACGCTGGATGCGGCGCAGGCAAAATCCAACGATCCGCGGCAGCCGCTCGTGATTCCGCCACTGTTCAGCGCACTCAAGACCACCGCGGACTCGATGCGCCGGGCGAAGTCGACGCCGAGAGACTCATCGCTCGACACACCGCTCGCGATCCAGGGCGACAGCAGCATGCACTACGACCTGCTTGCGCGCGTGATGCAGACGGCGCGCATGGCCGGCTTCAAGAACATCTCCCTGCAGGTGAACCGCACGGGGACGGCGACGACCGTCACCACCGTGCCCGGCGCACCGGGAGCTCCCTAATGGCCGACGAAGCAAGACCGCCGCGATCGCCGCGACCGGTGCGCACGTCGATCGACGATGTCTCGTTCACGAGGCAGCTCCGCTACGAGTTCGCGGATGCCGAGGGACGGGCGATTCTCTATTCCTACGCGTTCTCGGGTTTCCTCGGCGTCCTCTGGTTGTTGCTGGTGTTCTTTCTTCCGGCGCCACCGAACTCGATCAACCTGCTGAAGGAAGAAGAACCGGTCAGGATTCAGGTGAAGCCGGAGGACATCCCGGCTCCCACGCCGGCGCCGGTCGTGGCATCGGAGGGCGGTGCGCCAAAGACGGCGGCCGCGCCTTCACCGAAGCCGGGTGGCGGAGGAGGCCCACCCAAGAACGACACGCGCGCGATCAACGACGCGTTCGGTGGAGGAACGTCGAACAACACGGGCGGCATGGTCGGCGACGTCTCGAACGCGCTGCGCGGCACCGAGGTCGCCTCGGGTACCGGCTCGGCGCCCGGCGCGCAGGGAAAGGCCGTCATCGGCTACGGCGCCGGCGGGCAGAGCTCGCGCACGCCCGGCCGCGGCGGGCTTGGCGAGGGGCTTGGCGGCAACGGCACCGGCAGCGGACTGGGTGGCGTTGGCGGTGGGGGCGGCATCGGATTCGCGACGGTGCGGGTGGCGCCACCGAGTGTGATCCACGCCGAGAACGTCGGCGGTCCGGGGCGCAATGTGTCCGACCTCGGCGATTACGTTCGCGGCCGAAACACCCAGCTGCAGTTCTGCTATTCGGAGTACGGGCTCAAGGTGAATCCGTCGCTTGCGGGCTCGGTGTCCGTGGCGGTGACGCTCACCAGCGACGGCGCGGTGACCGGCGTGGAGATCACGAAGCGCACCTGGTCCGGCCCCGGCGCCGCCGAGGCGGAGTCGTGCATCAAACAGCGAATCGCGGGATGGAAGTTCCCGAGCTCGGAACGCGGCGGCGGGACCTACAGCTTCTCCTTCTCGTTCAGCCGGTAGCATCTGCCCGTTCTTCCCGCGCGGAATACCGCCCGCGAAGATCGTCACGCACGTGCGCGATCAGTGTTTCCCGACAGGCGGATGCGCCGCGCGTGCGGCAAGAGAATCGCGCGCGTGGCGCGCGCGATCGCGCGTGGCGCGGAGCTCGGTCGCGGCTGCGCGACGACGCTCGAAGGCGGCGTATCGAATCGCGTACGCGGAATCCACTCGGCTCGCGTCGCGGAGCGCGAGCGCTTCGCTGTCGAGTGACGCGCGCGCGCGTGCGAAGCTCCGGTCGAGCGAGTCGAGCGCGACAGTGGCCGCGCGGAGCTCCGGATCATCCGTGCGCGCGGGCCCTACCACCGTCCCGGGTCGGGTGGTAGTATCGACCTGTGCGGCGCGCGTGCGCTCGTCGCGACAAGAAGCGGCGGCGCAGAGCGCCACGACGAACAGCATGCGACCGATCGCAAGGAGAGTTTGCTGACGGTGTGGCATAAGGCGCTGCAAGCTATCGGAGCCCTGCTCCTGCTGCAAACATCGGTGAAGATTCCCGAGCCGCGCGGCTACATCAACGACTTCGCCGGGGTGATTCCCGCCGACCAGACGCAGCGCATTCAGGCGATCATCGATGATGTGCGCGCGAAGTCTGGCGGTGACATCGTCGTCGTCACGCTCCCCGACCTG
>DATCPC010000083.1:0-2086 GCA_036564355.1 Gemmatimonadaceae bacterium
GCCGATGAGATCGAACAGGCGCTCGAGCGCCAGCGCCGCGAGCACCGCCGCACTCGGCGCGCCCGACGCGCGCGTGACGAACACGACTCGCGCCGCCTCACCGCTGTTCGCGACGAGGATGTTGTTGAGCCCCGCTCCCGCAACCGTGGCCTTCACGGCCAGCGAGAGCGACGGCACGCCCACCGCGCGCAGGAAGATCCACCAGGTGACGGCCTTTGCGCCAAGCGTGATGAAGTTCACGAGCGTCGCGACGAGCAGAATCGGCCACGACGCCGAGCGGATGGCGGACCATGCGGCGGTCCAGTCGATGGTGCGCCCGTAGAGGACGACGGCGACGAGCATCGCGACGGAGAAGATCCATCGGAGCGCCGTCTTCGCGCGCTTCGTCACGCGCTCACTCCCAGACGCCGGGCAACCTGTTTCGCGGCCCGGTGTCCACTGCGCATCGCGCCGTGCACCGTTCCGCTATCCGCCTCGCGCACCGTCGCCTCGCCCGCGAAGTAGAGCGTGCCGCGAATCGGTCGCGCGAGCATCTCGCCCGCCTTCCAGCCGCCCACCAGCGGATAGCTGTACGCGCCGCGCGAGAAGGGATCGTCTTCCCAGTTGTGCGTCCAGCTGTCGACGAGAAGGGCCGCGAGCTTCGCGCGCGGGAGGCCGAACACGCGCGCGGCTGCCGCAATCGCGCGATCGCGGCGCTCATCGGCGCCGAGCAGCGCGAGGGCCGCACCGCGGCGTCCTCCCGCCCACGCGACCAACATCGGCGCGCGCAGTGGCGCGAGTGTCCAGAAGGCGGGGACGTCGGGATCGGAGCTATGGATGAAGCTGAGCTTCGCCAGCTTCCCCTTTTTCCAGAACTCCTCGCGAAAGAGCATCACGATCCGTGTGACGGGGCCGGTAGTGACGAGCGCGAGCGCATCTTCGTGCGTGGAGATCGCGGGATGGATGCATACCGCGCCGGGATCTCCGGGACGCGCCTGAAGCACCCCGATGGGAAGCGTAATGACCGCGGCCTTAGCCGCGTAGCTGCCTTTGGAAGTGTCGACGTGCACGCCGCCGGGCTCCCACTCGATGTGCTTCACGATGGTGCGCAGGCGCACGGAGCCGTGCGGTTTGCGCGTGAGCCACCCGGCCACGTGATCGTAACCATCGAGCACGCGTCCGGTGCGCTGCTCGGCCGGGTCGCCGTGCGGGCTGCCGCCCTTCGCGAGCGCGCGCTCGCTGATGCGAAGCGCATCGGCCGCGTGGAAGTTCTCGACGTACGCACGCGCGAGCGCGCGGTCGCGCGCGAACTTGCGACCGCCGGGCGAGGTGGCGAGGAACTCGTGGAAGGAACGGTCGGGACCGCGACCAGCCTTCATGCGCCCCATGATGCGCTCGAGCCGCTTCCAGAAATCGCGCGAAGGGATGCGCCTGCGACTGCGAAGCTCCCAGCGGTCATCCGGAATATCGACGGCAAGCAACCCCGCCTCGCGCACGATCGCCATCGTCTCCGGCGCACTGCCGTGTATGAACTCGGCGCCGAGCTCGATCGGCGCGGGTGCACGCGCATCGCGATGCGTGAGGATGCGTCCGCCGATGCGGTCGCGCGCCTCGAGCACTTCCACGCGCACGCCGCGCTCGCGCAGCGCGCGGGCCGAGGCCAGACCGGATACACCCGCGCCGATGACGATGACGTCAGCCTTGCGCGCGGTGCTCACCGGGACTGTGGGTGCGCTGCGAGGGGGGCGAGTGTGATCGCGGGATGATGTCGCGGACATCGCGCGCGGCGGCGGCTAGCGGATGAACGCAGCGAGTCCTGCGTGCGCGACCTGCTCGTCCTGCGCCGCCGTCACGCCGCTGACGCCGATCGCGCCGATCACGTGCTCGTCGACGACGATCGGGAGCCCGCCCTGCATCGGGAGCGCGTCGTCGACCGCGAGCAATGCCAGCCGGCCGCTCGCCACCGATTCCTCGAGAAGCTTCGACGGACGCTTGAATCGCGCGGCCGTGCGTGCCTTCCCGATCGCGATCATGTCGCTCGCCGGCTGCGTGTTCTCGAGTCGGTGAAAGACGACGAGTCCCCCGGCCGCATCGACGATGGCGATGG
>DATCPC010000100.1:0-10961 GCA_036564355.1 Gemmatimonadaceae bacterium
CCGCCGGCAGCGCGGCGCGCGGGTCCGGCCGTTCGGCGGTGAGCCAATCAAATATACCGCCCCAGAGTGTCGCGTACGCATCGCCGCTGACGCCGCCGCGGAAGGCCCAGCGCCACAGCCCCGATGCGCCGACGATCACCGTGCGGCGCCCGCTTTCGCTCCCCGCGATCGCAACGCGGCGGTCGGTGCTGCGCGCCGGCGCCGCGAGCAATCCGGTCCAGTCGCCATGCACGCCGGGCGAGACGGAGAGCGGCGCGAGACTGTCCCACGGCACGCCCGAAAGCACCGCGGAGATGGGCGACGCGGGCGCCGCCGCCGGATACCACTCGCCGAGCGTGTCCGATGAGGGCGCGTACAGCAGGAGCGAACCCCTCGTGACGGAGCGCGGCGCGCCGAAGAGTGCGGTGTCGCCGTGCAGGATCGCGAGCGGCGCCTCGGCGAGTGCCGCTCGCACGGTTTGCTCGCTCACAGCGGCGAGCGTTCCGTCCTGGCGCCACGTGCCCGGTGCAACGCGATAGTAGGCGCGCGTGGGCAGCGACACGGCGCCGCGGAGCACGGGGATGAGAAAGCGCGCATCGAAGTCCGGCGAGGTCGAAGCGAGCACCGCCCCGGCCGCGGGCGCAACCTGCACCGCGGTCGCGAGGGTGTCGTTGCGACGCTCGACGTCCCCCGCAGCCGTGACGACGGCCGCGAGCGGCACGCTGCGTACCGCGCCATCGATCCGGCCCCGCATCGTGAGCGTGCGCTCGAGCCCCGGCGCCAGCGAGTCGATCGGCATCGTCGCAATGATGTCGTTCCCGGCCGCGAGCGAGAGTGTCGCGCGCGACACGGCCAGCTCGCCCGCGCGCACGGTCACGCGCACCTCCATCGTGTCGCCCGCCACCACAGCGCGCGGCGCGTCGAGCGCTACCACCGCCGCGTCGACCGCCGGCGCGTGGGGAATCACCTCTACGCGCGAGCCCGCCGGAAGCGAGGCGAGCGTCGATGGATCATCGAGCTCCCCGTCGGTGATGAGCACGAGCGGGCGCCCGACCGCAAGGGCACGCTCCGCGAGTGGCAGCGCGCGCGTCGCCGCGTCGCGCGGCACTGCGGGCGCCGCGCCGGCGCGCGCGGAGTCGCCCCACAGCAGCAAGTCCGAGGAGGCCGATCGCGCCGCCGAGATCGCGCGCCGCCAGAGGGCGCTGTCGCCGCCGCGCAGCCAGCTCGCGGAGGCGTCGAGCGCGGCGATGGGAGGAACGGCGCGGCGCGGGCCCGAGGGCGCGTCGAGGAGCAGCGCAAGCATGAGGAGCCACGCGAGCGCACGAAGTGCGGCGAGCCACCACGTGCGCCGGCTCTCTCCAGCCGCCGGCGCCCGGTACGACCACCACGCGAGTACCGCCGCGACGAGCAGCGAAAAAATCCAGGCGAGCATCTGCGAAACGTGACGCGGGGATGCCGGAGCGCAAAGCTCGCCAGCGCGTCGCTATGCGTGCGCCTTTCCGAGACTCGCGAGAAGAACCGAGAGCTGCGCGTCGAAGCGAGGGCGATCCGCGAGCGCCAGTGGCGTACCGGCGCTCTTCTTCAAGGCCACCGAGGGGTCACGCTGCGCGCCATCGACGAGCAGCTCGAAGTGCAGATGCGGGCCGGTCGCGAGCCCGGTCATGCCCACGAAGCCGATTGTTTGGCCGATCATCACCACGCGCCCCGCTCGCATGCCGGCCGCGAATGCGCGCAGATGCCCGTAGCGGGTCACGAGGCCGCTCCGATGCCGAATCTCGATCAGATTGCCGTATCCGCCGCGACGACCCGCAAAGGCGACTACGCCGTCGCCGATCGTGCGCACGGGCGTCCCGGCATTCGCGACGTAATCGGTGCCCTGGTGCTGCCGCCAGATGCCGAGGATCGGATGCTTGCGCAACCCGAAGACGCTCGATATTCGGCGGAACTCCAGCGGCGCGCGCAGGAACGCAGCACGCATCGAGCGTCCCGTTGCGTCGAAGTAGGCCGCGCGCCCATCGCCCTCGTCGAAGCGCACCGTCTCCGTCGTCGCTCCCGACAGCACCATGCGCGCGGCGAGCACGCGCCCGATTTTCGTTTGCCCGGCCGCGCCGACCTGCCGCTCGAACAAGACACGGAACTGATCCCCCGGCTGGAGCTCGCGACTCATGTCCACCCGATACTCGAAGATGTCCGCGAGCGTCCACGCGAGCTCGGCGCGCGCACCCTTCGGAAGCACCGTCGCGCTGTCGTCCAGCGCCTGATAGAGATTCTCGTCGATGCGGCCGCTCACGACGAGTGTGTCCGTCACCCACGGCAGCCGCTCCTCACTGCTCGTCCACGTGGAGTTCCCGATGCGGCGCACGTGGAGCAGTCGGTCCGGGGAAAGCTGGAACACGATCTCGCGCGGCGCGCCTCCCGCGGAATCCGTGCGCACGGTGACGGGCATCCCGGCTGGAATCCGTCGCGCGTCGAGGCCGCTGGCCGCGCTCATCACGAGCGGCATCGCCTGCGAGCTCACGCCGCGGCGCGAGAGGAGCGCGCCGATCGTCTCGCCGGAGTGCAACGTGTCGCTGGTGGCCGCGAGCGAATCGGAGTCGGCGGCGACCGTTTGCAATGAGTCGATTTCCAGAGGATGCGGCGCGTCGAGCCAGGGCTTCGGCAGGTCGACGGAGAGAGCCCACACAGCGAGCGCGAAGATGACCACCATGGTCACCGCGCGCGGTGTGGGCTTTTTCAATCCATTTGCCGCCGGATGAAAGTCGGGATCTCCATGTCGTTCAGATCCTGAGCCTTCTCCTGTGCCCCGGGCTGCGGCTGCGTCGAACGTCGATTCCCCTCATTGGGCGCCGGCCGCGACAACGGGACCGTGGTACGAAGCGGGCGCTGGTTGGGGAACGGAATCACGGGCGTCTGCGTCGCGCTCCGCTGCGCATCCTGCACGTTCGCGGCGCCTCCCGAGACCACGCGGTCGAAGCCCGTGGCGATGACCGTGACTCGAATCTCGCCCTGCATCGCCGGCTCGTTCACGGCGCCGAAGATGATCTCGGCGTCGTCGCCCACCGCGTCGTGCACGATCTCGTTGATCTGATGCACCTCGCCCAACGTGAGGTCGGTGCCGCCCGTGATATTCACGAGCACGCCGGTGGCGCCCGAGATCGAGACGTTGTCGAGCAGCGGCGACGAGATCGCCTGCTGCGCCGCCTCCGTCGCGCGATTCTCGCCGCGGCCGATGCCGGTGCCCATGAGCGCCGACCCGCCGCTCTGCATCACGGTACGAACGTCGGCGAAGTCGACGTTCACGAGGCCCGTGACGCTGATCAGGTTCGAGATACCCTGCGTCGCATGGAGCAGCACCTCGTCCGCCTTCTTGAGCGCGTCGCCGAACGGAATTCCCTTCCCGACCACCGCGAGCAGCCGCTCGTTCGGCACGACGATCATCGTGTCGACGTGCTTGCGCATCTCGGCGATCCCCATTTCCGCCTGCCGCATGCGCTTCCGCCCCTCGAAGAGGAACGGCTTGGTGACGATGCCGACGCACAGGGCGCCGGCCTCGCGTGCCATTTCGCAGACGACCGGGGCTGCGCCCGTGCCGGTGCCGCCGCCCATGCCGCAGGTGACGAACACGAGATCGGAGCCGGAGAGCACACGCAGCACCTCGTCGCGATTCTCCTCGACGGCCTGGCGACCGATCTCGGGGCGAGCGCCCGCGCCGAGCCCGCGCGTGAGCTTCTTCCCGATCTGGATCTTCACGTCGGACTTGGAGCTCAGCAGCGCCTGCGCGTCGGTGTTCACCGAAATGAACTCGACGCCTTCGAGTTGCTCCTCGATCATTCGATTGACAGCGTTCCCACCGCCTCCGCCGACGCCGACGACCTTCATACGGGCGTTTTGCGAGGTGCTCTCCTCGAACTCGAAGATCATGGCGGGGAGGACTCCAGGAAGTGGAAGATCCTGCAAGCGGACGGCGGCACAGCGGGCAAGGCGGGTGGTTGCGACCAGGAGTCATGGCTGCAACCAAATGCTGCGGTGAATATAGTGCGAGCGAACGATTAGCACACCACCAAATAACGGTTATTTCAGTGTGGATAACTCGAGTCGGTGACAGATCCGGTGCAACTAGAAAAAATCCTGCAGCCAAGTCTTGACACGTTGCGCAATCCGATCCATACCTGGCGACCCCATCGCCTTGCGCTTCCCGGCGGCCGCCGAGCCGGCTGCGCCGAGCGACATGCGATGCGCGCCGAAGAGGGCGAGCCCGACCGCAGTGGAAAAACGCGGCGCCTCCACGGCATCGCTCAACCCGCCCACACTCGCCGCCGGTGACCCGACGCGAGCGCCTGTTCCGAAGACATCGCTCGCCAGCTCCGCCGCCCCCATGATCGCCGAGGCGCCACCCGTAAGCACCACGCCGGCACTCAACCGACCCGCAAAGCCGGAATCGCGAATCTGCTGATTCACCAGTCCGAAAATCTCGTCCATCCGCTGATGGATGATGTGCGCGAGAAGCTCGCGCTTGATCTCACGGTCTCCCTGCGCCACGGTGCTCGGCAGCGTGATGATCTCATCCGAATGTTCGAAGAACGGCTCGTACGCGCAGCCGTATTTCTCCTTCAGACGCTCGGCGTCCGCTTGCGTGACACCGATGCCATGGACGATGTCGCTAGTCACGTGCGCGCCGCCGTACGCGATGGTACCGAGGAAGCGGATTTTCTCTTCGTGGAAGATCGCGAGGTCGGTCGTTCCCGCCCCCATCTCGATGAGCGCGACGCCCAGCTCCTTCTCCTCGTCGGTGACAACCGCGAACGAGCTCGCGAGCGGCTCGAGCACGAGCTCGCGCACCTTGTAGCCTGCGCGCTCGATGGACTTGCGAAGATTGAGCGCGGGCGAGGAGCCGATGGTGACGAGATACATCTCGGTCTCGAGACGCATCCCGCTCATCCCGACCGGATCGCGAATTCCCGCGTTGCGGTCGACGCGATACTCCTGCGGGATCGCGTGGAGCAGCTCGCGGTCCGCGGGAATGGGTTGCGTGCGAGCGACCTCGTTCGCGCGCTCGATATCGGAGCGCGTCACCTCGTCGCCGTTCACGGCGACGACGCCGGAGCTGTTCATGGCCTCGACATGCTCGCCCGCGATTCCCGCGTACACGCCATCCACCTGCACGCCGGCCATCCGCTCGGCCTCACGCATCGCCTTTTGGATCGACTGCGTGGTCTCCTTGATGTCGGAGACGATGCCGCGGCGCATCCCGGCGGTTCGCGCATTGCCGACGCCGAGGATCTTCAGTGAGGCGTGGAGAGAATCACCGACCGCCTCGGCGATGATGGCGGTGGTGCGGGAGGAGCCGATGTCGAGGCCGGCGACCAATCGTTCGGGATTCATTGCGTCCTGGCGATGACCTGATCACGAAAGCGCAGGTCGAGCTCGGTCACTCGTGCCTTTCGGCGCGCGAGATCCGCCTCGACGGGAATGATGTCGCTGAGCCGCTGCGCGGAGACGCTCGCGAGCGCGCGTACCTGGGTCGTCGATAAAGTGAGTGCGATGTCGGTACCTCCCGTTCTCCGAATGTCGCTGATTTCACCGAAGAGCGCAGGGCTCACGCTCCGGACGTTAGCGAGCAAATGCAGGAGCGCGGTGTCCGCTTTGGCGAGCACCGGAAGATCGATGGCGATCCGACTCGGATCTATGGGGAGAAAGCGACCATCCGAGTCGACCGCACGCAAGCCTCCCGTCGCCGCGACGTACGCGAGCGGAAGATTTTCGCTGACGTGAACGACCAAGGTGCCGGGGAGATTTCGATCGACAGTTACCGATTTTACCTGCGGATTCGTTTTGACGCGGTGCTCCAGCTCACCCAAATCGGTCCACACGCTGGTGGTGGTGTCGATGCGAAGTCGCTTCAGCACGTCGGTGGGCAGAAGGTAGCGATAGCCGTTGACCTCGACGTGGCGCACGCGGAAGAACGACAGATGTGAGAGAACCTGCGGACCCCACCAGGGCGTCGCGAGCAGCAACGCGGCTGCCGCGGCGATGCCGACTGCGCGCCAGCGGAGCGCCTGAAGGATGGCGAGGACGCGCGTCACCGTGCGGCCGCCAGGAGTGCGAGAAGCTCGGGGCCGGTGCGGGTGATGTCCCCCGCGCCCAGCGTGATCACCACGTCGCCGGGCTCCGTGCCCGCGGCGAGGGCGGCCGCGAGCGCGGTGCGCTCACCGCGCCACGTCACGGCGCGCCCCGCGTCGCGCGCGGCGCCGTCGATGAGCGCAGCCGTCACTCCGGCGATCGGTTTCTCTCGCGCTCCATAGATCTCTGTGAGATAGATGTCGTCCGCGCCCGCGAGCGCACCGCCGAAGTCGCCCGCGAAGTCGCGCGTTCGCGAGTAGAGGTGTGGCTGGAACGCGGCGATGATCCTGCGCCCTGGATACGCCGCGCGCGCGGCGGCGAGCGTGGCGCGAATCTCGGTGGGGTGATGCGCGTAATCGTCGACCACAGCGACGCCTCGCGCCTCGCCGAGCCGCTGAAAGCGGCGCTCGACGCCGCCAAAGGCCGCGAGCCCGGGCGCCATCGCGTCGAGTGGAACGCCAAGCGCGTGTCCGCTGCCGAGGGCGGCGAGCGCGTTGAGCACGTTGTGCCGCCCGGGAACGCGGAGGCGAATCTCCGCTTCCTCCCGTCCGTTGCACACGGCGGTGAAGACGCTTTCGCCATTCTCGCTGCGAAGATGGCGCGCGAGGAGCCGGGCATCGGGCGAGCTGATGCCGTAGCGCACGATCACCGCCGATGCCGGGAGCGCGATCGAGGACGCGCCGGGGTCGTCGGCGCAAAGGACGATGGCCCGCGCGCGGGCGGCAAACTGCGCGAAGGCGCCGCGGATGTCGTTGAGGTCCGCGTAGATGTCGAGGTGATCGGCCTCGACGTTCGTGATCGTCGCGACGGTGGGGGAGAGCGCGAGGAATGAGCGGTCGTACTCGTCGGCCTCGACCACGAACAGATCGTCCGCGCCACGGCTGAGATTCCCGCCCCATGCGGCGACGCGTCCTCCGACGATGCCGGTGGGGTTGCGTCCGGCGGCGGCGAGCGCCTCCGTCGTCATCACGGTGGTGGTCGTCTTTCCGTGGGTGCCGGCGATGCAGATGGTCGTCCCGTGCTCGACCGCGCCCGCGAGCGCCTCCGCGCGGCGAATCACCGGGATGCCGAGCTCGCGCGCGCGCGCAAGCTCGGCGTGATCGCGAGGCATCGCCGAGGTCGCGACGACGGCCTGCGCGCCCGTCACGTGCGCGGGATCGTGACGAGGCATGACAACGATACCGAGCTGATCGAGCGCCTCATTTCGAGTGGGACTGGCGTCACATCCGGTGACGGAAATCCCTCGTCGAGCAAGCAGCTCGGCGAGCGCGCTCATCCCCGCACCGGCGATGCCGACGAAGTGGACGGGACGGGGATCGTGTGCGTCGAAAAGTGTCATGCGGCGTCCGCAATATAGCGCGGACGGGTTGACTCGCTCAAGTGTCAACCGACTTGAGCTGTGCTATCGTAAGTACCCATCTGGCAATGCGCTCCGCTGCATTGGGACGGCCCCGAGACGCAGCGGACTCGGCCATTGCTGCGAGCTGGTTCGGTACGCGAAGCAGGCCCGCGATTGCGTGGCCGAGTGTGGGTGCGGTGAGCGTGGACTGCTCGAGCATCTGCGCGGCGCCTGCGGCCTCGAGCGCCCGCGCATTCGCGCGCTGGTGATCGGCCGCAGCAGTCGGCAGCGGGACGAGCAGCGACGGAATTCCCCACGCGCACAGCTCGGCGACGGTGAGCGCGCCGGCGCGCGTGAGCGCGAGATCGGCGGCAGCGTACGCGTTCTGAATCGGCGCGAGATACGGTCGCACGCGCACGCGGGGCGACTCGTACTTCGCGTACCGATCGTAGCTCCCCTGCCCCGTTCCCCAGATGACGAAAAGCTCCGGCGGCAGGCCGACATCGAGGAGCGCTGCGATCGCGTCATTGAGCGGGCGAGCGCCCTGACTCCCGCCGAAGGCGAGGAGCACTCGGCCTCCTGTAGCGGGAAATCCCCACGATGCGCGCGAGTCGGCGGGCGAAGGTCGTGGCGCGGGGGGCGGCTCGATCGGATTTCCGCTGTCGAACAGCTGCGTATGCGCGCCGGGATGCAGCTTCGCGCGCGCCTCGGGATAGCCGAGATATACGGCGCGCGCGCGGCGGGCGAAGAAGCGAGTGGTGATGCCGGGAACGGAGTTCTGCTCCTGCAGCTGAATTGGAATTCGATGTGTGAGCGCGAACGCCAGCGCCGCCCCCGAGGCGTAGCCACCCGTGCCGATCACCGTCGCCGGAGGAGCGATTCGATTCTCTCGCGCGAGCGCGCGCCACGCGCTTCCGAGTCCGCGCACGGTGCGCCAGCTCTTCCATGGCTGCTGACGGTAGATCGGATGCAGGTCGAGCAGGAGATGCTCAAATTCGGTTTTCGGGAGCACGTCGCGCTCGATGCCGCGCAGCGCTCCGACGAAGAACGGTTCCACCTCGGGGGCCAGGCGCACCATGGCGCGCGCGATCGCGAGCCCCGGATAGAGATGTCCGCCCGTGCCGCCACCGGCGAACATCACGCGCATGGTCAGGCCGCCGCGCGCTCGAGTGGATTCGTCGCGTGCTCACCGACGACGCGCTCCCGCGTGCTCGCGATGTTCACGAGAATCCCCGTCATCAGAATCGACATGACGAGATTGGTTCTGCCGAAGCTCACGAATGGCAGTGTGAGTCCCGTGGTCGGGAGCAGGCCGATGACGACGCCGAGATGCAGGAACGCCGTACTCACCGTCATGAAGGTGATGCCGATCGCGAGCAACTGCTGAAAGGTGGTGCGCGCCTGCTTCGCAATGCGAAAGCCGATCCATCCATAGGCGACGAAGACGAGGGTGACGAAGACGATGCCGAGGAATCCCCATTCCTCGCCGATGTTCGCGCCGATGAAATCATTGTAGGGAAACGGAACGAATCCGAGCTGCTGGCGCCCGAGTCCGAAGCCGACGCCAAACAGTCCTCCGGAGCCCACGGCGATGAGAGACTGCTTCAGCTGGTAGCCGGCCTGGACGGGCGCGTCTCCCGGATTGAGAAAGCTCGTCATGCGCAGCAGGGCGTACTGCAGCTTCTCGACCTCACGCCAGAGCAGGGGGATCGCAATGATGCCGAGAAAGATGACGTGTCCGATGCGCACGCCGCCGGCGAAGAGCATGATCCCCATGATCAGCGTGAAGGTCATCGCCATCGAGAGATCCGGCTCGAGGACGACGAGGATGTTCAGGAGGCCGAGGATGAGGACGAAGGGGAGCAATCCCTTCGTCAGTCGCCGCAGCTTGTCGCCTTTCTTGACGATGAGCATCGCGGTCCAGATGATGACTGCGAGCTTCGCGAATTCCGACGATTGAAAGAGGAAGCCGACGTTCACCCAGCGTCGCGAACCGTGAAAGCGCGGCGCGATGAAGTTGGGTACCGGAAGGACCGGGATGAGCAGCAGCACGATGGCGAGGATGAGCACCGGCCAGGCCCACCCGCGCCATCGTTCCGCGTCCACCTTGGCGGCGACCGCGAACAGCACGATGCCAATGGCGACGCCCGAGAGCTGGCGCACCAGATAGTACGTATTGCTGTGATGCTCGAGCACGGCCGCCAGTGCGCTGGCGCTGTACAAAACGGTGAGACCGAAGGCGAGGATGACGCCGGTGGTGATGATCAACGCGCGCGCCTCGAGCGTCATCCGCCAACGCTGGCGGACGGCGGGCGGCGAGGCGGTCATGCGGCGGTGGCGAGCCGCCGAAAAGCCGCGCCGCGCTCTTCGTAGTTGCGGAACATGTCGTAGCTCGAGCAGGCGGGCGACAGCAGGACGACGTCGCCCGGCTGCGCGACTGCGCGTGCGCGCGCCACCACCGCCGCGAAGTCGTTTCCGAGCCGTTCCACCCGAATGGCGTCGCCAAGATCCTGCTCGATGATCGGCGCCGCCTCTCCGTATGCCAGCACGACGCGCGCGATGCGTTGGAGCGCGGGCGTCAGCGAGGTGTACGGCTCGCCTTTGTGGCGCCCGCCCAGGAGGAGCACCGTCGGCCGCGTCATGCCGTCGATCGCGACCTGCGTGGAGCTGATGTTCGTCGCCTTCGAGTCGTTGATCCAGAGCACGCCCGCCCTCTCGCCGACGGTCTCGAGGCGGTGCGGAGGCGCCCGGAATGAGCGGAGGCCGTCGGCGATGCGCGCGAGCGCCCCGCGACCGGCGTGCGCGGCATCGGCGGCGATCACCGCGAGCGACGCCGCCATCGCGTTCATCACGTTGTGATCGCCGAGCAGCGGGAGCTCGGCGCGCGCGAGGATACGCGTGCCGTTCCATCGAATCTCGCCGCCGGCGAGGGTCATCTCCGCGCCCGCGCTGGCGATGCCGAAGCCGCGATGCGCCCCCGCCACGCCGGCAGCCATCGCCGTCACGAGCACGTCGTCGGCATTCAGCACCCAGGTCGACGCGTCGCTCGCGTTGCGGAAGAGGAGCGCCTTGTCGGCGTAGTACTCCTGTGAACTCGCGTACCGGTCCAGATGATCCGGCGACAGATTCGTCAACACTCCCACCGCCGGATTCACGCTCGGCGTGTCGTGCAGCTGGAACGACGAGAGCTCGAGCGCGATCCACTCGGGGCGATCCTCGCGCAGGACGATCTCGGTGAGCGGCGTGCCAATGTTTCCGGCGTCGGCGACGCGCTTGCCGAGCGTGCGGAGGAGATGGCCGATCAAGGCGGTGGTTGTGGTCTTTCCGTTCGTGCCCGTGACGGCGATGTACTTCATGCCGTCGCGCGCGCGCAGCGCGACCTCGACCTCGCTCACGATCGGAACGCCGGCCGCGCGCGCGGCGGCAAGCGGCGGGGCGTCGGGCGGCACGCCGGGGCTCGCGACGACCGCCGCCGCGCGCGCGATGCGGGCGAGGTCGTGGCCGCCCGCACTCGCATCGATGC
>DATCPC010000104.1:0-1601 GCA_036564355.1 Gemmatimonadaceae bacterium
GGCTTGTTCAAAGCGTTCGCCGACCGATTGAAGTCCAGCCAATGAATAGCCCGCGCGTCCTCCACGTGGACTCCGGCCGCGAGTGGCGGGGAGGGCAGCGACAGGTATTTCTTCTGGCCGCCGGGATGAAGGCGCGCGGGCTCGACACAGCGATAGTTGCTCCCGCCGGGTCACCTCTAATGGACAAGGCGCGAACCCGGGAAATCGCGACTTTCGCTCTCCCGCTTCGCGGCGATCTGGATGTCTCCTCGGCGCTCGCGCTGCGGCGCCTCGCGCAGCATTGGAAGCCGGACGTGATCCACGCCCACGACGCGCACGCGCACGGCGTGGCGCTGGTCTCGCTCGTCTGGCGAAAGGGGCCGCCGCTGGTGGTAACCCGGCGCGTGACATTTCCGCCGCGGAATGCGCGCTGGAAATACGGCCGCCGCGTCACACGCTTCATCGCGATCTCCGAGGCAGTGAGGCAGACGCTCCTCGCGGCGGGCATCCCGGCGGAGTGCATCTCCGTGGTCCATTCGGGAGTGCAGATGCCGCCCAAGCTCCGCCCGCGCGACTGGAGAGCGCTGCGTGGCTGGCCGCGCGCGGCTGTGATCTGCGGCGTGGTCGGCGCGATGACCGCCGAGAAGGGCATTTCGGACCTGGACGCAATTGCGGGCCATTTGCCCGACGACATCTTTCGAACGACGCGGGTCGTTCTCATCGGCGGCACGACTGCGGGCTCGACCACCGTCGGCGGAGTGGAGGCGTATCGGGCCGGATTTCTGCCCGAAGTCGAAGAGGCGATCGCTGGTCTCGACGTGCTCTGGCACCCGTCCCGGTCCGAAGGTCTCGGTACGGTGGTCATAGATGCGATGGCGTTGGGAGTGCCGCCCATCGCATTCGCGGTCGGCGGCCTGCCCGAGCTCATCCAGGATGGCGTGAGCGGGCGGCTGGTGCGCGCCAACGACACGTCCGCCTTCGCCCGAGCCGCGGGCGATCTCATTCGGAACGCCACCCTACGCAAGCGGCTCTCAGAGGGAGCAGCCCGCCGTGCGCGGGAGTTCACGGACGACCTGATGACCGAACGAACTCTGGAGGTGTATGAGATGGTGATGCGGGGTAGCGGCTAATCGTCCTTCGATTCTATCTTGCACCCAACGCTCGTCTCGACAGGGGCACAATTGCTTTACATCTGCATCCCCACCTATAACGAAGCTCCGACAGTCGGGTTGCTGCTTTGGCGCATCCGTCGCGTGTTCCAGGATTATTCCCGGGAGTACGAGATTGTCGTGTACGACGATGCCAGCACGGATTCCACGGCCGAGACGCTCGCGCCGTACAAGGAAGTGATTCCTCTAACAATCATCGGCGGGACGCAGCGCAGGGGATACGGCCACGCGCTCGACGCCCTGTGCCGCAAAGTCGCAGCGCGCACGCGCTATCCCAGACGCGACGCGATGATCGTGATGCAGGCGGACTTCACCGACCAGCCGGAGCAAATACCCGATTTGCTCAAGCGATTCGAGGGCGGCGCGGACCTTGTCACCACGAGCCAGGCTGGATCGACCGCCCCCGGAGAAGTCCTGAGGCTGCGTCGGCTCGCCCGCTGGATTCAGAAGCTC
>DATCPC010000109.1:0-10331 GCA_036564355.1 Gemmatimonadaceae bacterium
GGCATCGTCATCGAACGCTCATCACGCGTGGTCGGCAAGGCGAATCCCCATGAACTGCCACCGTGCATCCGATGGGAAGAAGTTGCGATACGTGAGCCGGGCATGCGATTGTGGCGTCGCGCACGATGCGCCGCGCAGCACCCACTGGTCGGCCATCCACTTGCCGTTGTATTCGCCGATCGCGCCCGTATCCGGCTCGAACCCCGGATAGCCGACGTATGCGCTCTGCGTCCACTGCCACACGTCGCCGTAGAGCTGCGTGAGCTGGCCCAACTCGACCGCCTCCGCGCTCACCGGCGCGGGATGAAAGCGCTCGCTCTCGACGAAGGTTCCCTCCACCGGCGCGTTCCGCGCCGCGACCTCCCACTCGGCCTCCGTCGGCAGGCGACGCTTCGCCCACCGCGCGAACGCATCCGCCTCGTAGTAGCTCACATGGCACACCGGCTCATCGAGTGCGACCGCCCGCGTTCCGGCGAGTGTGAACTCCGTCCAGCCGTCGTCCGCGCGCTCCCAATAGAAGGGCGCCTCCCATCCGCCGCTCTGCACCATCGCGAGACCCGGCGACAGCCAGAGCTCGGAGCGCTTGTAGCCGCCGTCGTTGATGAAGTCGAGATACTCTCCGTTCGTCACGAGCCGCGACGCGAGCTTGAAGTCCTCGAGAAATTCGCGGTGCGCCGGCAACTCGTTGTCGAACGAAAATCCTTCGCCCTGATGCCCGATGCGATGCACACCACCGGAGAACGACCGCCACGCGGATTCGGGCAACGCACGCGCGGGAAGCTCGGGCCTCTCGCGATAGACCGGGCGAAGCGGGTTCATCCAGAACACGTGCTTGATGTCCGTCACGAGCAGCTCCTGATGCTGCTGCTCGTGGTGCAGGCCGAGCACGATCAGTGGATACGCCGGATGCGCTGCGTCATCGTTGATCTCGCGGAGCAGCTTGCGCATCGCGTCGTTCACGTGCGCTCGATACGCGAACACCTCGCGCACGGTCGGTCGCGTCACGAGGCCGCGCATCGCGCGACAGTGGCGCTCGCCCGCCTGCACGTAGTACGAATTGAACAGAAAGGCGTACCGCGGATTCGGCGAGCGATACTCCGGCGCGTGCGGGCCGAGGATGAACGTCTCGAAGAACCAGCTCGTGTGTGCGAGATGCCACTTGGTTGGGCTGACGTCCACCATGCTGCTCACGACGTAATCCTCGGTGTCGAGCGGCTCGCACAGATGCTCGGTCTGCGCGCGAACGGCGTCGAAGCGCTCGGCCAGGCTGGCTGAGCGGAAGCTCGGCAGCGAGCTGGCGGAGGGCGTTGATTCGGACTGAGCAGTGAGCAGCGATGAGGGCATTGGAACCCTTGAGACAGAAGCGGTCATTAAAGTGATCTTACGAACGCCCGAGGGGCAGTGACTAGGGCAAAAACAGTGCATTTGGTTCCGGGTTCGTATTCAGGCGGTTAACCAGGGCGAGAGGACCATGAACGACGAATTCGATCTGATCGTGCTCGGCACGGGAGCGGCGGGATCCGCACCCGCATACAAGTGCCGCGCCGCGGGCTGGCGCGTGGCCGTGGTGGACGACCAGCCCTATGGCGGCACCTGCGGCAATCGCGGCTGCGATCCCAAGAAAGTGCTCGTCGGCGCCGCGGATGTCGTGTCGTGGCAGCGTCGCATGCGCGGCTACGGAGTCGCCGGCGATGCGTCGATCGACTGGCCGGCGCTGATGGCATTCAAGCGAAGCTTTACAGGTCCCGTGCCGGCGAGTCGCGAGGCCGCGTACCAGCAGGCGGGGATAGAGACGCTGCATGGTGAGGCGAGGTTCACCGCGGAAAACCGCATCGCGATTAGAGGGGGTGAGCTCACGGCGCGCCACTTCGTGATCGCAACCGGCGCCTCGCCGCGACGGCTGGACATTCCCGGCGAAGAGCACGTAATCACGAGCACCGAGTTCATGGAGCTCGACGCACTTCCGCGGCGGATCGTGTTCATCGGCGCGGGCTACGTCTCGCTCGAGTTCGCGCATCTCGCCCGGCACGCAGGCGCGGAGGTCGTCGTGCTCGGCCGAGGAACGCCGTTGCCGTCGTTCGAGGGTGCGCTGGTGGACCGGTTGCTCGAGCATAGTCGAGACATCGGCATCGATCTTCGACTCGGTCACTCGGTGAACGCGATCGAGCGCGAGTCGCCCTCAGCGCCGTTTCGGGTGCACGTGGGCCATGCAGCGAACATGCAGGTGGTCGAGGCCGATCTCGTGGTGCATGGGGCGGGACGCGTGCCCAACAGCGCGCGCATCGGCGCGGCGGCCGGCCACGTGGAGCTCGAGCACCACGGCGCGATACGCGTGAACGAGTTCTTACAGAGCGTCTCGAACCCGCGCGTGTACGCAGCGGGCGATGTCGTGAGCCCTCCGGGCGCGATTCCGCTGACTCCTGTCGCGGGGCACGAAGGGGGAGTCGTCGCGACGAATCTGCTGAGCGGCAATTCCGTGCGTCCGGACTTTCGGGGGATTGCGAGTGTGGTCTTCACGCTCCCCGCGCTCGCAGCCGTGGGGCTCACGGAAAAGGCAGCGCGCCAAAAGGGAATTCAGGTTCGCGTCGCCACCGGCGATACGACGCAGTGGTTCACCAATCGGCGCGTGCGCGAGCCCGTTGGAATGTTCAAGACCATCTTCGACGGGGACACGGACCGCGTCGTCGGAGCGCATCTGCTTGGCGCGCAGGCCGAGGAGGTGATCAATCTGTTCGCGATGGCGATCCGATTTGACATCCCGGCAGCGGAGCTCGGGAAAATGATGTACAGCTATCCGACCGGGAGCTCGAACATGGCCTACATGCTGTGAGCGGTCGCTACCTGTGGCGCGAGCTCTCGTCGCGCTCGAGCGCTGCGCGGTCCCACGCGCCGAGGGTTGCGGCGGCTTCGTAGGTGCTCTGGAAGAAGTCGAGTACAGCGGCGTCGGGATCTGCGCCGGCTCGCACGGCATCGTACGGCAGAATCCACTCGTGCATCACGTCGTGGTAGTAGCCGGCGGCGGGCTGAATTTTCGCCGTGGGACAGCCGACGGGCTCGGGATACGCGTAGGCATAGAACACGGGCACCTCGATGGGACTGCCCAATGCGCCGGGCCACCATCCCGCGCTGATGCACGCGTGCGAGTACGCTTCGCGCGCCGCCCAGTCCGGGAATCCGGGGACGCCACCCGGATGTTGAGGCGCACGCGCCCCGTTGAAGCGCGTGCACGCGAGGTCGAAGCCTCCCCAGAAGAAATGCACGGGGCTGGCCTTGCCGATGAAGCGGCCGCGGAAGATGGCGAGCACGCGCGAGGCCTGCGAAAGCGCTCGCCAGAAATCGTGCGCGGCTGCGGCGTCGTACGACGCGTGCGTCTCATCCTGCGTGAACCGGACTGGATTCGCGATCTCGGATGGCACCGGCCAGATGTGGACGTCAAGGCCGAGCGAGCGCAGTCCGGCCATGTAGGCCCCGTAGAAATCCGCGACGGAGCGTGGGGCCAGCGCCATCGACCACGTGCGCCCGTCGTCGTGCTGGATCTCGAGCTTGTGATCGATGAAGTCGAACTCGACCGAGAATCCCGAGGTGCCGTACGGTATCCACGAGGTGGTCAGCCCGCGCGCGGAGACGTACAGCGGCACCTGCCACCAGTGATTCACCATCGGCGCCAGTGCGAGACGCGTTTTCCCGACGATCTGCGTCCACATGTGGAGCGTGTCGCGCGTCGCGCTCCATTCACGCAGTGGCAGCGGCGGCCAGGCGAGAATGGTGGCGCTCATCTCGCCGGCGTGACCGCGGGCTCGATGAACAGCTCATCGACATAACACCAGCTCCAATCCTCGCCGGGCTGGCAGCTCTTCATGATCGGGTGCTTCGTCCGGTGAAAATGCTTCGTCGCGTGCTTCCCCTGCGACTGATCGCAGCATCCGACGTGGCCGCATTCCTGGCAGAGCCGCAGGTGAATCCAATGCATTCCGAGCGCGAGGCATTCCTCGCAACCGTTCGGAGTTTTCGCGGCGACGTCGCGCACCTGATCGAGATGGCTGCACGACTCAGCGGGCTGCAGCATCGTTCCTCCCCGGGATGGTTCGTGAAAGCTATACGATCACTGGCGGCTTGACGCGCATCGGTCAGGGCGCGAGCAGGCTGAGCACATCGTCATGGCAGATGTCGCCGAAGTATTGTCGCAAGTCGACATCGGCGAGTGCCGCAACGAGTGCGGCACGATCGTAGACGAGCCCCGGCAAGCGCGCCTCGAGCTCGCTCACCTCGGTACGCCCCATGAAATCTCCGAAGAAGCGCGCGCCGGAAATGCGGCCGCCCTGCACGTCGAGTCGCACGTCGATCTCGCCGGCTGCGAATCGCTGTACGCGCTGAACATTACTCGGCGGGTTCTCGCCGAAATTCCAGCTCCAGTTGCCGTACCTGCGCTCCACGAGCGCGTGCACGGCGACCCAGTCGTCTGCGTCGATGGCGAGTGACGGGATAAGTGCACGGTCGCGCGAACCGAAGATGCGCTCGAGTATCCGGTCGCGCAGCTCGGTCACCGCGATCGGCTCGCGGAGGAACTCGCCGATGTTGGCGACGCGGCTGCGAATCGACTTGACGCCCCTCGATTCCAGCTTGCCAGGCTTGGGCTTGAGCGCCGCGGTGACGTCATCGAGATTCGAATCGAGGAGCAGCGTGCCGTGGCTGAACATCCGTCCCGCTGTCGCGAACTGCGCGTTTCCCGAGATCTTGCGGCCGTCCGCGAGAATGTCATTCCGCCCGCCGATCTCCGCGGGCGCGCCGAGCTCGCGAAGCACCTCGACCACGGGCTTGTTGAACAGGTCGTAGCGATTGAAGCGCGCGTTCACGTCGCGCGTCATGAAGCTGAAATTCAGGTTGCCGAGGTCGTGGTACACCGCGCCGCCGCCGGAGATGCGTCGCACGACGCGAATGCCGCGCGCGTCCACCACATCGGAGTTGATCTCCTCGATGGTGTTCTGATTGCGTCCGATGATGATCGCGGGCGCATTGACATAGAAGAGCAGCAGATCATCGTCCGCCACTCGTGTGCGGAGGATGTGTTCCTCGAGCGCGAGATTGAGACGCGCGTCGGTAATTCCACCATTGTCGACGAAGAGCATGAAGAAAGATGCACAGGGAAGCGCACGAGTGCGCTTGGGTTGTGCACTTCAGAAGCGCGCACCACAGGGTCAGATTTCACCTGGTGCATCGCAATCGAGGCGGTGCGCTTCCTTGCTCACCGTTGAGACGCCAAATGTCCCTCCCACTTTCCGCAGGCCGTGTAGCGCTTATCACCTACTCCGGAGTACCGGCCATCACGACCGATGACCGGCTGCTGCGTGACGCGCTGGTCGCGCGGGGCGCAGAGGTGGAGGCGAGGCCCTGGGATACGAAGGTGGATTGGTCGGTCTACCACAGGATCATCCTGCGCTCCTGCTGGAACTTCCATCATCGCCCCGAGGAGTTTCGAGGATGGGTGAATGATGTGAAGCAACAGCACGATGGATCGATGATGAACGGGCCCGAGCTCGTGCAATGGAGCGTGGACAAGCGCTACCTGAGGGATCTCGATGCGCGGGGCATCGCGATCGTCCCGACGGTCTGGGTCAGCACCGCGGATGGCGACGAAATTCCCGATCTCGAAGCGCTGATTGCGGAACAGGGATGGGTCGCAGGAACGGTGGTGAAGCCGGCGATATCAGCTACCGCGCACCAGACGTGGCGCGTCGGGCCGGGCGAGGCCGGGGCTCACCAGGCGCGCTTCGAGGCGTTGCTCGCGTCGTCGCCTGGCGGCGTGATGGTGCAGCCCTTTCTGCCGGAGATCGAAGATGGCGAGTGGTCGCTCGTGTTTCTTGGCGGCGAATTCAGCCACGCCGTCAAGAAGCGCCCGGCCGCCGGCGACTTTCGCGTGCAGCATGATTTCGGCGGCACGATCGAGCGGTGCGATCCCGATCCCGCGCTCGTGGACGATGCGAGTGCGGCGCTTCGCGCGGCTGCAGAGGCCACGGACACCGAACTCGAGGACATCCTGTACGCCCGCGTTGACGGCGTCGTGCGATCGGGAGGACTCTTGTTGATGGAGCTCGAGCTCATCGAGCCGGTGCTCTTTTTCGCACAGGCGCCCGGCGCCGCTGCGCGCATGGCCGAATTGATCGTGTCGCGATAGTTCTCCAAGCTCCCGGCCGCGGGCATCGCGACCAGCTCTCAAATCCGAATGGTCTCCTCGGTCAGCCGCGCCTCGACGGTGACGAGCGCGCGGCGCACGGCATGCTCGAGATTGTCATCCTTGCCGACGATGCCGAGCGTTGCGACCATGAGCTCGGCGCGCTCGGCGACGGTCAGCTCCTCCCCGGTGACCACGACGACCGGGATGTGCGCATAGAGCGGATCGCTTCGCATGTGCTTGAGGAACACGATGCCGTTCATCTTCGGCATCCTGACGTCGAGCATGATCAGATCCGGCGCGAAGGTCGCGAGCACCTGGAGCGCCGTGATTCCGGAATCGGCGACCCTCGTCTCGACATTCTCCTCGTTGCGCAGATGGTGCAGCAGCATCTCCTGGGCGTCGGGCTGGTCCTCGACGATGAGCACGCGTGTGGGCGTCGAGCGGCTGTGGCGCCGCAGCACGGCCACGAGCACATCCCGGGAGCACTCTCGATCGATCGTGTCGAGCGAGGCAGCGTCACTCACGGGATACTCGGCGGTCGGATCCAGCACGCCGGCGTCGGCCGGCAGCACCACTGAAAAAACGGATCCCTCACCAACGACGCTCGTGACGGTCAGGCTCGCGCCGAGCAGCTCGCACATCGCGAGCGTGATGGGCAGGCCGAGTCCGGTGCCGCCGTATTTGCGCGATGTGCTGGTGTCCGCCTGCTCGAACGGGCGAAAAACCGCGTCGATTCTGTCAGGAGGAATGCCAACGCCCGTGTCGATGATATCGATGCGTCGTGGAGTCAGAGAATCGTCATCGGCGAGCACGCGAATTGTGATGCTCCCTCTCTCCGTAAACTTGTCGGCGTTGCCGATGAGATTCAGGAGGATCTGTCGCATCTTCGCCGCATCCGACGAGATCGGCGCGAGATTCGGGGGTACGTCGACGCGAAGCGGCACGCGGCGATCGTCGCGTGCACCACCCAGCGCCCCCACCACATCCTCGATGAGGGCGGCGATCGAGAACTGCGTGAGGTCGATCTCCATGTGCCCGGATTCGACCTTCGCCAGATCGAGCACGCTGTTGATCAGCGAAAGCAGGTGTCGCCCGTTGGCAGCGATGCGCTCGATGTACATCAGGTCTTGCGGCCGGAGATTCATCGTCTTGTTCTTCTGCAGAATGCCCGCAAATCCGATGACGGAGTTGAGCGGCGTGCGAAGCTCGTGCGACATGTGCGCCAGAAACTCGCTCTTGGTGCGATTCGCCCTTTCGGCGACAATCAACGCGGTCCGCAACTCGGCGGTGCGACGCGTCACGGTCTCCTCCATCTCGTCGCGCCTCTCACGCAGCCGCGCGTACTCGGCGAGTCTGAGCCGCTTGTTCCGATCTACCGCCGCGCCGACGAGCGCAAGCACGAGCACGAGCACGGGGCCGGCGATGACGCCGACGGTTAGCCAGCTCCCCGTCTCGATCGTGTACGACCATGAATCGAGAACGAGGGTGGCCGGAGTGTAGCGCGCGGCGCTCATCCCGGTGTAGTGCATCCCTGCGATCGCGAGGCCCATGACGAAGGCGCTCGCCGCCCGCCGCCAGTGGCCGAAGATCGACTCGTCATGGCGGTAGCGATAGGCCAGCCAGAGCGCGACGTACGATGCGGTGACCGCTATCCCGATCGAGATGAGGAACGGGACCGGGGCGTAGCGGATGGTCGCCGGCATGCGCATCGCCGCCATTCCGGTGTAGTGCATCCCCGAGATCGCCGCGCCCATCATGACGCTGGCGGTGAGCAGACGGGCGGCGGGAAGCTCGGCTCGGCTCACCGTGAACATCGCCAGGAAAGCGGCGGCAATCGCGATCAGCGCGGAGGTGAGAACGAGCGGTATATCGTACGAGATCGGGATCGACATCCGAAAGGCGAGTATGCCGACGAAGTGCATGCTCCAGATCCCGATCCCCATGGCGGTCGAGCCATAGATCAGCCAGGTGAGACGACTGCGCGCTTGCGCGACGGTCACGCGTCCCGCGAGATCGAGCGCCGTATACGACGCGAGAGAGGCGATCACGACGGAGATCGCGACCAGTATTGGGCTGAATGTCTCTGATATCATGTGGTTCCAGAGCGACTGAGTTCCGTCGCGAAGCGTCACTCATGAGTGCTTTCTAATCGCGAGCAGGAGGCATGGCGGAGGCACGAGGGTCGCGGCGCGTGCGAGTTCTGTAAAACGTCGACGACTCGCATCGCGGAGAACGGGGCTCGTGCCGACCTTGAGGTGACGACCTGCATGGAACCGCAGTAGCATACTCGCGTATCCGGCGACATCGCCGCGATCAGCCCAGCCACGAGGGTCTTGCCACATGATGTCACGACGTTCATGCACTGCCGGATCGCTCCGTCGCGTCACGCGCCGCGGTCTCGGCGTCGCCCTGACACTGGTCGCCGCGGTCACTGTCGGCAGCACACGAGGCGGTGCGCAAACGGATTCGACGTGGCGCGACCACGAGCGCGCGCTTCAGGCAGCGCGAGCAGCGAATGACACCGTCGCGTATCGCGCGCATCTCGACGCGGTGTATCGCCACTTGGGCGCAACGCCACGCATCGCTGCGCGCTTCGCGGCGCTCGCGCTCGGCGCGCACGACGAGGTTGCCGCGACGCGATGGATGGGCGCGATCGCGGCGATGGGTGCGGGGCTCGACTCCGGGTTGGTGGCGCAGTACGCGGCACTCGAAGGCCAGGACGCACGCGCTTCGTTGTTGGCGCTGCGAGTGCGCGCGACGAGCGACGTGGGCGCGCCCGAGGTCGTCTTCCGACTCCCTGATACGGACATGATCTCGGAGGACATCGCGTACGATGCGGCGCGATCGGTCTTTCTCGTGAGCTCCGTGCGCAACGGTCGCGTGTACGCGAAGCGTTCCGGCGTCGACGCGCCCGCGATCGTGATGTTCGGCGGCGACCGCGGGTGGGGAACATTTGCGCTCGGTGTCGACTCCTCGCGCGGCGTGCTATGGGCGACGTCGGCCGCGGTGCCGATGACCGCCCAGTTCGCGCCAGCCGATTCCGGTTGCTCGGCCCTTCTCGAGCTCGACCTGAGCACCGGGCGCCCGCGAGGGAGATATGTCGCGCCCGACAGCGGTGCGCACACTCTGGGCGATGTCACCGTCGCGCGAAATGGAGCCGTCTACGTGGCCGACGGACTCGGCTCGGGAGTCTATGCGCTCGACGCCGGCCGGGATTCGTTGCGGGTTCTCGTTCCTCGCGGAGTCTTCGCCTCCCCGCAGACACCCGCCCTCTCGGCCGATGGCGCGACGCTGTTCGTTCCGGACTACTCCATTGGCATCGCCGCGGTCGACATCGCGACCGGCAGAGTCGCGTGGATCACGCACTCCGATTCGCTCGCTCTCACTGGAATCGATGGCATGTACCGCGTGGGGCACGATCTCATCGTCGTGCAGAACGGCCTCGAACCAAACCGAATCGCGCGGCTTGCACTCGACGCGACGATGCGGCGCGTCGTGCATGCGACGACGCTGGTGCGCGGTTCCGGTGCGGTCGATCTCAACCACGCTGCAATCGTCGGCGACTGGATCTACTTCATCAGCAAGAGCGGGTGGGAGCGCGTTGCAGACGATGGAACGATGCGCAAAGGTGCGACCGGCGACGCACCCACGGTCGCCCGCATGCGCCTCGCGCCGTAGCCTCGAGATGCATGCTGGGCGCGAGTCTTCGCCCTAGTCTACCGACCGTTCGCGGCGCTCGGCCCTCCGCAGCGCGATACCGGCACGTTCGCGGTTGGCGCTACGCCGGCCATGTACAGCCGTCGTATGATCGGCACCGGCAGCGCACCATAGAGCAGCACCGTGTCGTGGTAGCGGCACAGATTGAAATTCCTGCCATCACGCTGCTGCACGTCCTGGCGTAGCCGCGTCCATTCCTCGACGCCCGCGAAGTACGCGTTGAGCTGCACGTAGTCCAGCTGCGCGCGCTGCAACTTCGCCTCGGCCTCCGGCCGCTCCTGGAATGCATCGCGCATCATGAATGCGACCGCCGAGTCGCCGGGCATGTTCCGCGTATGCAAGCGGATGTCGATGATCACATTCGTGTAGATGCGCAGCATTCCCTTGAGATCCGTGAGCTTCATCTTCACGGGATCGCCTCCATCGACGTGCGCATCGTACA
>DATCPC010000121.1:0-4041 GCA_036564355.1 Gemmatimonadaceae bacterium
TTCGGCATCGCGGACAAATGGCTCGGCAACGGGCACACGAAAGACCAGTGGCGCGACACCGACGTGCGCTTTACGGGCCCCGCGGTGTCGCAGCTGCAGGCGACGTTCGCGGAAGGGTGGGTGGAGGCGACTGGCAACCTGCTCACTGGAGAAAAGTATTTTCCGAAGGAGCCAGTTAAGGAGGAGCCGGCCGAGACGGCGGGGCTGCTCGATGCACAACCGACGATCGGGAGTACGCCGGCCGAGCGCTTTCTGGCGCTGAGCATCGCCGGTGCGCGGCATCGGCTGTTCATCGCCAACTCGTACTTCGTGCCGAACTACGATTTCAAGCAGCTGCTCGTGCAGGCTTCGAAGCGCGGCGTGGATGTGCGCATTCTCACGGTCGGGCCGGAAACGGATGTAAAGATCACGCGATGGGCCGGTCGGAAGCAGTACGACGATCTATTGAGGGGTGGGGTCCGGATCTGGGAGTTCGAGCCGACGATGATGCACGCGAAGACGATCGTCGCGGACGGGATGTGGTCGAGCGTGGGAACGATGAACTTCGACAACCGGTCGATGGTGTTCAACAACGAGTCGAATCTCAACGTGCTCGATGCGGCGACGGGTGCGATGCTCGACTCCGTGTTTCTCAACGATCTCAGGTACTCGAAGGAGATCACGCGCGCGGACTTCGAGAAGCGCGGGCTGTTTCAGCGGATCTGCGAGCTCGGCTCATCGGTGGTAGCGCGGCTGCTGTAGGCGCCAGCGCGGCGTAACTTTCACGCATGCCCCGCCACTCCGCGTCAGCTCCGCTCGCCTCGCTCCATCCGATCGTTCGCGGGTGGTTTGCCGAGCGATTCGGGGCGCCGAGTGAGCCGCAGCGGCTGGGGTGGCCGGCGATCGCGAGCGGCGAGCATACGCTGATCCTCGCGCCCACAGGGACGGGGAAAACGCTCGCGGCGTTCATGTGGGAGCTGAACCAGCTCATCGTGCGCGGACTCGAGTCTCCGCTGCCGAACGCCGTGCAGATCCTCTACATCTCGCCGCTCAAAGCGCTCGGCAACGACGTGCAGCGCAACCTCGAGCAGCCGCTCGCCGAGCTGCGCGCGCGCTTCGAAGCGAAGGGGAAGGAATTCCCGGAAATCCGCATCGGGGTGCGCACGGGCGACACGCCGGCGGCGGCGCGCGCGCGGATGCTGCGGAAGGCGCCGCACATCCTGATCACGACGCCCGAGTCACTGAACATTCTGCTGACGAGTGTGCGCGGGCGCGGGATGTTCAGCACCGCGCGCGCGGTCATCGTCGACGAGATCCATGCGGTGGCGGGCACCAAGCGCGGCGCGCATCTCGCGCTCACGCTGGAGCGGCTCGAGATGCTGGTGGAGGTGCCGGTGCAGCGCATCGGATTGTCGGCGACGCAGCGTCCGCTCGAGGAGGTCGCGCACTTCCTCGGCGGGATGCGCGCCGCGGGCGAGGACGGAGCGGCGGCGGCGTTCCGGCCCGTGACGATCGTCGACTGCGGGCTGGTGAAGACGATGGAGCTGAGTGTGGTGTCGCCGGTGCCGGATCTCGGCGAGGTGAGCGGAAGCGTGTGGCCCGCGGTGGCGGAGCTGGTGCTTGCGTACATCCGGCAGTCGCGAACGACGCTCGTGTTCGTAAACAACCGCGCGCAGGCGGAACGGATCGCGACGCGGGTGAACGCGCTGGCCGAAGAGCAGATCGCGCGGCCGTACCACGGCTCGCTCGCGCGCGAGCGGAGGCTGGAGCTGGAGCGCGCGCTCAAGGCGGGGGAGCTGCCGGTGCTGATCTCCACGAGCTCCCTCGAGCTCGGGATCGACATCGGCTCGGTGGACCTCGTGATCCAGCTGCAGAGTCCGAAGCGGGTGAGCGCGGGGCTGCAGCGAGTCGGGCGCGCAGGACACAATCTCGGCGCGGTGAGCCGGGGCGTGGTGGTGCCGACCTTTCGCGACGATCTCGTCGAGAGCGCGGCCATCGTCGAGGCAATGCGTGCGGGCGACGTCGAGCCGACGCGGGCGATCCAGAACGCGCTCGATGTACTCGCGCAGAGCATCGTCGCGATGGTGAGCGTCGACGACTGGACCGCGGGCGATGCGTTCGCGCTCGTGCGGCGCGCGTATCCGTACCACCGGCTCACGCGCACGGCGTTCGACGAAGTGCTGTCGATGCTGTCGGGCAAGTACTCGTCGGATTTGGCGGCGGAGCTCGAGCCGCGGATGACGTGGGACCGCGTGAACGACCGCCTCGCGGGGACGCGTGCGTCGCGGATGATGGCGGTGATCTCCGGAGGAACGATTCCGGATCGCGGCCTCTATACCGTGAATCTGTCGGACCGCACGAGACTCGGAGAGCTCGATGAGGAGTTCGTGCACGAGTCGCGCGTGGGCGATGTGTTCCAGCTCGGCTCCGCGACGTGGCGCATCCGGTCGATCGAGCACGACCGCGTCATCGTGGCGCCGGCGCCGGGCGCGCCGGCGCGGATGCCGTTCTGGCACGGGGAGTTCTCGACGCGGTCGGTGCCGCTGAGCCATCGCGTGGGCGAGCTGCGGCGCCAGCTGGCCGCGGTGGACGTCGATGATGAGTCCGTGAACGCGGGGCTCGAGGCGCGCTATGGCGTGGATGCGGCGTGCGCGCAGTCGCTTCGCTCGTACATCGCGGAGCAGCGCGCGTCCACCGGCGTGGTGCCCGACGATCGTACGATGGTCATCGAACAATTCCGCGACGAGATGGGAGCAGTGCGTGTCATTCTGCACTCGGTGTTCGGCGGACGGGTGAATGCACCGTGGGGGATGGCGCTCGCGCAGCGCGTGCGCGAGGCGCTGCCGGGGATGGAGGTACAGGTGCAGACCACGGACGACGGGATCATGCTGCGGCTTCCCAATCTCGGGACCACGGCGCCGCTATCCGCGCTCCTGCATCTCTCGGCGGCGGAGGCGGAGACACGCGTGATGGACGAGGTCGGGAGCACGTCGCTGTTCGGGGCGCGCTTTCGCATGAATGCGGCGCGCGCGCTGCTCTTGCCGCGCGGATCGCCGAAGCGCCGGATGCCGCTGTGGCTGCAGCGGCTGAAGGCGCTCGATCTGCTCGACGCGGTGCGGCGCTTTCCGAGCTTTCCGATTCTCGTCGAGACGTACCGCGAGGTGTTGCAGGACGCGTTCGACATGGCGGCCCTGAAGGATGTGCTCGACTCGATCGGCGCCGGCCGCATCGCGATCAGAACGGTGGAGACGGAGCGCGCGTCACCGTTTGCGGCGAGCCTGCAGTTCGGATTCGTGATGGATTGGCTCTATGGCGACGATACGCCGAGGGCGGAGCGGCAGGCGGCGCTGCTGTCGATCGACCGCGGGTTGCTCGACGAGGTGATGGGCACGGAGGGCGCGGACGAAGGAACGCTCGATGCGATCGAGCAGCTGCTCGCAGAGCGGCGCGGGACCGCGGAAGGGCGTCGGGCGCGAACTGCGGACGAGCTGGCGGTGCTGCTCGATCGCGCGGGCGATCTCACGGCGGAGGAGCTGCGCGCGCGCGTGGCGAATGCGGATGGTTGGCTCGGTGCGAGCGATCCGCTGGCGGAGCTGCTCGACGCGGGGCGAGCGCTCGCGATTCCGTTCACGATCGCCGTCGACTCGTCGGACGATGGTGCAGGCCGCACAGAAATCGAGTGGCGCGTGGTGCTGACGGAATCGATTGGCCGGTACGCGGCCGCGCGGGCGCCGGACGTGATCTCCCGCGTGCGCGCGGGAGCGTCGCTCGTCGAGCGCGAGGCGGAGGATGTGATTCCCGGCGCGATGCGGAACGCCGTGCTCGAGCCCAAGGTCGCGCGCCGCGAGATACTCGCACGGTGGTTGGCGCTCGCGGGGCCGGTGACAGTGCAGGAGGTGCGCGCGCGGTATGGATGGCCCGAGGCGTGGATCGAGAAGCGCATCGGCGAGTGGGAGGAGAACGGGAAGCTCGTGCGCGGGCGATTCCGCCGCGATGTCGAGGCTCCCGAGTGGGCGACGCGTCGCGTCGTCGAGCTCGCGCGCAACCGCGCGCTCGCCGCGC
>DATCPC010000135.1:0-2327 GCA_036564355.1 Gemmatimonadaceae bacterium
GATTCCGCCGCCCAACGTCACGGCGGTATTGCACATGGGGCACGGGCTCAACAATGCCGTGCAGGATGTGCTCGTGCGCTGGCGCCGCATGGCGCAGGACGAGGCGCTCTGGGTGCCCGGCACCGATCACGCGGGGATCGCAACGCAAAACGTCGTCGAGCGCATCATCGCGAAGGAAGGCAAGTCGCGCTTCGACCTCGGCCGTGCCGCGTTCCTCGAGCGCGTAACGGAGTTCGTCGCCGAGACGGGCGGTGTCATCCTCGAGCAGCTGCGCGCGATCGGAAGCTCGTGCGACTGGTCGCGCACCGCGTACACCTTCACGCCGCAGCTCTCGCGTGCCGTGCGGGAGGCGTTCGTGCGGCTCTACGAGGAGGGGCTGGTGTATCGCGGGCATCGCGTGATCCACTGGTGTCCGCGTTGCCTCACGTCGCTCAGCGATGAGGAGGCAGAGCCGCGCGAGACGCACGGGAAGCTGTACTACGTGTCGTACGCGGCGGCGGACGGCTCGGGCCGGTCGATCACCGTCGCCACGACGCGTCCCGAAACGATACCGGGCGACGTCGCGGTCGCGGTGAATCCCGATGACGATCGCTATCGGGATCTCGTCGGAACGATGGTGGCGCTTCCGCTCGTTGGCATCCCCATCCCGGTCATCGCGGATGACTACGTCGACGAGGCGTTCGGCACGGGCGCGCTCAAGATCACGCCGGCGCACGACACGAACGACTTCGAGGTCGGCCGGCGTCACACGCTTCCGATTCCGGTCGTGATCGACGAGGTGGGCGTGCTGCGCGAGGTCGCGGACGCCGAGGGACGCGTACCGGACGCGCTCAAGGGGCTCGATCGCTTCGAGGCGCGCGAGCGCATCGCCGAGATGCTGCGCGATGCCGGCGCGCTCGTGAAAACGGAGGTGCATCAGAACAACGTGCGCCACTGCTATCGGTGCGAGACCGTGATCGAGCCGCGCCTGTCGGACCAGTGGTTCGTGAGGATGGAGACGCTCGCGGCCCCCGCGCTCGCGGCAGTGCGCGACCGGACGATTCGCATCCTCCCCGAGCGGTGGGAGGCGGTCTACATCAACTGGCTCGAGAACATTCGCGATTGGAACATCTCACGGCAGCTCTGGTGGGGACATCGCATTCCGGTGTGGTACTGCGATGCATGCGGGGGTGAGCCGATCGTAAGCCGCGATGATGTATCGGAGTGTCCGACGTGCCACGGACCCGTGCGACAGGATGAGGACGTGCTCGACACGTGGTTCTCGTCGTGGCTCTGGCCGCTGTCGACGCTCGGCTGGCCAGACGAGTCGACCGATCTCGCGGCATTCTATCCCACCGACATGCTCGTGACCGCGCCCGAGATCCTCTTCTTCTGGGTCGCGCGCATGATCATGGCTGGCTATCACTTCGTGGGTCGCGCCCCGTTTCACACCGTGTACCTCACCGGCACCGTCCGCGACATGCAGCATCGCAAGATGTCCAAGTCGCTCGGCAACGGGATCGATCCGCTGGACGTCGTCGAGCGGTACGGCGCCGACGCGCTGCGCTACACCGTGATCGCTGGGATGGGGTTGGGCACCGACGTGATGCTCGATCCCGAGAACCTCGACCAGTCGTTCGCGGCGGGGCGCAACTTCGTCACGAAGCTCTGGAACATCGGGCGGTTCCTGCTGCTGAACGTCGGCGACGGCGACGTGATGTCGCTCGCCAATATCCCGGCGGATCGGCTGACGCGCGCCGACGAGTGGATTCTCGATCGTCTCGATGCGGCAATTCGCGAGGCCGGAGCATCGCTCGGACCGGGGCGGCCGAGCGCCGGCGCTCGGTGGAGTGAGCGCGAGCTGACGCAGGGACTGCGGCTCAGCGAGTACGTCGAAAGTGCGCGTCGCTTCGTGTGGAACGAGCTCGCCGACTGGTACGTCGAGACCGCGAAACATCGCGTTGGGTCCAGTGGCCCCGATCGCGACGTCGCGCGCGCCGTGCTCGTCCACGTGTTCGACCAGGCGCTCCGGCTGCTGCATCCGGTGGTGCCGTTCGTCACCGAGGCGCTCTGGCAGCGGCTCCCGGGGCGCGCCAGCGACGAGTACCTCGCGCGCGCCGCGTGGCCGGCCGCCGGCGCCCCGCGCGAGCGCGCGTCGCAGTTCGAGATCGCGCGCGCAGCGGTGAGCGCGATCAGGCAGATTCGCGCCGAGTACAACGTGACGCCTGGAAAGCTGGTGGACGCGGTCGTGATCGGGCGCGACGAGAGAGCGCGCGCCATCCTCGGCGAGGAGAGCGCGCTGATCGGCAGGCTCGCGCGGGCCACGATCGCGGCGAGTGCGGTGGCGC
>DATCPC010000138.1:0-18983 GCA_036564355.1 Gemmatimonadaceae bacterium
CGTCATGGGCGGCGCGAGCTTTCCCACAGGCACCTTCAACAACGATCTGAAGGTCGGATGGAACGCCGGCGCGCTGTTGAACTTCGGATTCGTCAACTCGCCCGTTGGCCTGCGAGTGGACGGAGTGTGGAATCAGTTCCACTTCAAAAATGTCTCCGATAGTCCGCGCTTTCGCGTGCTCGACGCGACTGCCGATGCCGTGTTCAATTTCGCGACGAGCAGCCCCGCGCAGTTCTATCTGATCGGCGGCGTTGGCGTCTACAACTTCAAGGTCACCGACGAGAATCACGATTTCGACTTCTCGAGCAACTCGACGACGAAGTTCGGCCTGAACGGAGGGCTGGGCCTGAAGTTCAAGGCGGGCGCGTTCGCACCGTTCGTCGAGGCGCGCTACCACTACGTGTTCAGCGGCAGCGCCTTCACCAACGCGACCGAAGACAGTCCCAAGTTCCAGATGATCCCGATCAGCGTGGGCATCACCTTCTAACGCGCGTCACGATTCCGAACAACCGACCGCCTTCTTCACGGAAGGCGGCCGGTTGTTTTCTCACTCGCGCGCGAACTACTGACGCGGGCTCAGCGCGACTGTAGTTTTCTGCATGCACATCCGCCTCGCTGTTCGCACGCTGCTCCTGCTCGCCGCCTTCGCCCCCAACCTCGCGCTCGCGCAGCGTCCCGCGCGCACGATGCCCGCGCCGGTCAGGGTACCGACGCTGATCGTGTTCATCACGATCGACCAGATGCGCGAGGATTACCTCGACCGGTTCAAGTCGCAGCTCACCGGCGGACTCGCGCGCCTGTCGCGCGACGGCGCGTTCTATACGAATGCGTTTCAGGATCACGCGACCACGGAGACCGCGCCGGGGCACGCGAGTACGCTGTCCGGACGCTTTCCCAGCCACACCGGGATCAACCGCAACAGCGCGGGCGTGCAGGATCCGCAATCGCCGTACATCGGCGACCCGAAGAGCAACGCGTCACCATTCCGCTTTCGCGGCGGCACGCTCACGGACTGGCTTCGCATCAAGGATCCACGAAGCCGGGCGCTGTCGGTGTCGCGGAAGGATCGCGGAGCGATTCTTCCGATCGGACGCGCGCATCAAAGCGTGTACTGGTACGATCCGGCGATCGGCAAATTCACGACGAGCACGTATTACGCGGATACGCTTCCGACGTGGCTCGTGCACTTCAATGCGCGCGCACTACCGCTGCATCAAGCCGGGCACGCCTGGACACTGCTGCTTCCCGCGGCGCAGTACCCGGAGCCGGACAGCGTTCCCGAGGAGGCGAAGGGCGAGGGGTTTCTCTTCCCGCACGTCGTGCCGGCGGACAGCAGCGCGGATTTCCGCGGGCTCGCGGAATTTCCGTTCATGGACGAGATCACGCTTCGCGTCGCGAGCGAAGGACTTCGCGCGCTCCGCCTCGGCGCGGGGCCGCAGACGGATGTTCTGGCCATCTCGCTGTCGTCCACGGACGCGATCGGGCACAAGTACGGGATGGAGTCGCGCGAGGTGCACGATCAGATTCTCCGCGTCGACCGAATGCTGGGGGCCTTTCTCGACACGTTGTTCTCGATCCGCGACTCGACGAGGATCGTGATCGCGCTGACGGGCGATCACGGCGTCACGCCGACGCCCGAGCTGTATGCGAAGCGCACGCACGCGAGCGCCCAGCGCGTCGATCTTTCGTCGATGGCGAAGCGATATCGGATCGCGCTCTCGGCGCGCGGCGTCGACTCGAGCGCGTTCGACCTGCAGGAGGCGATGCTCAACGTCGATCGTGGCGCCTTTGCGCGCGCGCACGTGAGCGCAGACTCGGTGATCGGCGCCTTCGCCGCCGAGGCGCGCAGGGTGCCGGGGGTGCTTCGCGCGGATCGCGTGTCGGCACTGGCGGCGGACAGCGCGCACGATCCGATCGCGCGTCGATGGGCGCACTCGATTCCCGCCGACGCGAACACCGCGCTCGTGATGTCGCTCCAACCGCACAGCGTGTGGGGGTCCTATGCCACCGGGATCCACGGGACGACGAGCGACGATGATGCGCATGTGCCGGTGATTTTCTGGGGGGCACCGTTCAAGGCCGGGCGGTACGCGGTGTTCGCGCGCACGGTCGACATGGCGCCGACGCTCGCGTGGGTGACCGCAACGCTGCCAACCGAGAAGCTCGACGGGGTCGTGCTCTGGCAGAGCATCCGATGACGCACGAACGCGGCGGCGCATGACGAAGACACCGCGCGTACCGGCGCTTCACCAGGCGTTCGACGAGATCCGCTTCGGCGCCGATCGGACGCTGAACCTGCGCACGCATCATCCGTCGCGCGAGCAGGCGGTGACGCGCGCGGAAAACTGGCTGCGCGAGCGCCAGATGGGACGCGCGAAGGAGGCGCTCGTGATCACGGGACGCGGGAACAAGAGTCCGGATGGCGTCTCGGTCGTGCGCGAGGCGATCGTGCAGCTGCTCGCGTCGCTGCGCAGGCGCGGAGTGCTGCGCGAAGTGATCGAGCACACGCCGGGCTCGTTCGTCGTCACGTTCGCGAAGCTCAATGCGGTGCGGGATGCGCCGCAGCGCGCGCGCAATCCGCACGAGGCTCCGCCGCGCGATCCGGCGGGGCTCGCCGCGCTCGAGCCGGCGACGCGCGCGATGCTGCGCCGCCTCGCGAAGCGATCCATCGAGGAGTTGGGTGTCGACCCGACGCCGGGCTTCGTCGAGCAGGAGATGCTCGTGCAATTCGCCGGAGCAGCCGCGGGCGTGCCCGAGGGTCCGGATCGGGAGAGACGCCTGCGTGATGCGCTCACTGCCGCGCTACGCGAGTACGACGATCGATGACGGGCTACCTGCAGTTCGCGCTCGTCACCTTCACATCGCTGCTCTTCATCGTCGACCCCGTGGCCGTCATCCCGACGTACCTCGTGATCACCCAGGGTCAGAGTGTGGAGCGACGGCGGCGGACCGCGCTGCGCGCGTGCATCGCGGCCGGCGTGCTGATGACCGTGTTCGGAATCGCCGGAACGGGGATCTTCAAGATCTTCGGAATCACGCTGCCGGCATTCCGCATCGCGGGCGGCTTCATTCTCTGGCTGGTCGCCATGGACATGCTGCGCGGCGAGCGCACGACGCAGGAGAGCACGGAGGAGATCGTCGAGGGACAGGAGAAGGAGGATGTCGCGCTGACGCCGCTGGCGATGCCGATGCTCGCGGGGCCGGGCGCGATCTCGACGGTGATGGTGCTCGCGGGCCAGTCGCACACGCTGGCCGGGAACATCGCGGTTTATGGATCGGTGTGGCTCACCGCGATCATCTGCTGGCTGACGCTGCGAGCGGGCGACCGGCTCGTGAGCGTGATGGGCCAGACGGGGATTCGTGTGATGACGCGCATCATGGGGCTGCTACTCGCGGCGGTGGCGACCCAGTTCGTGATCACCGGCGCGCGCGAGGCGTTCAACCTCTGAGGCGTCGCTAGAGTCCCTGCATGCTGCGCGGGCGGTGGCGCGTGGGCGGCGGCGGCACGGGGCGCGGCAGGTCGGCGCCGGAAGCGATGGCGAGCGAGAACGGCGTGCGTGCGACGCCGTGCTCGAGCTCCTCGTACATCTCGACCGCGCGCTCGCGCCGACCGCGCTCCTTCGCCGCGTGGAGGCGCGCCTCGCGTCTTGCGCTGCGCGCGAGCGCGCGCCGCAACACCACGAGCGATGCGCGCGGCACCATCTCGCCGCTTGCATTCGCGTGGCGAGGGATCGAGGTGCGCGCGCGACCGACGAGCGGCCGTTTCCGCGCGGCCGACGTCGCCTCGCTCTCCTCGGCGCTCGCCGTATCGAAGACATCGGCAAGCACGGACTGCTCCGGCACCGCGATGTCCGCCGCGGTGATCTCGACGGCGACGACGTCGAGCGCAACGTCGGCGACTTCGACGAGCTCGCTCTCCTCCACGTCCGCCACTACCGGCGACACATCCGCCGCGAGATGCACCTCGAGCGGAGCCGGCTCCTCCGGAGCGGCCGCGCGAAGCTCGCAGAGCTCAGCGAGCGTCTGCGTCACGTCCACCTGCAGCGATTGATCGAGCACCGGCCGCCGCGCGCGCGGCGGCTCGATGGTCAACAAGCCCGCGCGCGGATTTCCTCGCTGCGCATGCTCGCCGACGCCGGCGCACACGCAGCCGAGTGGCAGGGCAATATCGAGAAGCGCCGGCGTCTGCTCGATCAGATGCTGCGTGAGCTCCAGCACGACGTCATCGCCGCCGAGCTCGATGGACGAGCGACCGGCGAGGCGCTCGACGTGGTCGCGCGCGGGGAAACCTCCGGGGAGCGAATAGAAGCGGCGGCGGTCGAGAGGCACGAGCGCGTCGAAGCAGTTCGGCTGCGCGCCGAGGACGATGCCGCTCTCGACGAACGCATCGAGGAGATCGGACGGACGGAGGCGCGCGTCGATCGAGTCGTGATTGGCGCCGGGACACGAGCCAGCGTACGTGATGTGGAGCGCCTGTCCGCTGAACGCCGCGCGGAGATACCGCGCGGTAGCGACCGGCGGTGAGTCGAAGGTCAACATGAACGGCTCGAGCGTGGTGCTCGCGCGGGTCAGTCGCTCGGTCACGAGAGGGCAGCTGCACATCACCGCGGATGGATGCTCGTAATCGGCGAGCTGTTCGAGACACGCTTCAGCGATCAGCTCGTCGCCCCACGTCGCGGGCGCGGCGAGGTGGAAGCCGAGGGCCTGACAGGCGTGCGCGAGCTGGACCGGCGAGGCTGGCAACGCTGCCAGCACGGCGTCGGCCCCAAGGATGATGAAGGGCGTCCCATCCTCCGGCAGTGCTCGCGAAGTGCTGGACATTCGGTGAAGATCACGGAATGGGGAAACCGCTGTGCCCGCTCACCTTACGGCCCGTACATTGCTTGAAAGTGCTACGACATGCGGCATGGTTGCCAGCGTGCCTTGTTCAGGCAAACCCGGTGCCCCATGGTTGTGTCAACCATTCACATGAAAGAAATCACACGGGTGGCCCGCGAGCAACGGGATCAAATTGCCGCATTCGGGGCCCGCACCTCTTGGCCCTCTGGATTCACGATCTACGAGCAGGGAGCCACCGCCGATGGCATCTTTTTGGTGCTCCGTGGACAGGTGGTTTTGCGCAATCAGGTGGGCGCCGGGCGCAGCTTCGTCCCTTGGGTGGCGACCTGCGGCGAGACGTTCGGCGGCGAGGGCCTCGAGGGATCGGCTGTTTACGCGAGCCAGGCTCGAGCGGAAGAAGAGAGCGAGACGCTGCATCTCAGCTCCGCGCGTTTCAGCGCGATGCTCCGCGAGCAGCCCGCGACCGCGCTGATCCTGCTGCGCCAGATCATGGCCGAGCGAACGGCGCTGCTGGTGAAGTTCGGCCAGCATGCGATGCTCACGGTGGAGCAGCGGCTGATCGCGTCGCTCGTGCGGCTCGCGCAGAGTCACGGCATGCGCGCGGGCACGGAGGCAGCGCCGGTGCCGCGCCGATTGCTCGGCGAATTGGTCGGCGCGACGCGCGAGTCGATCTCGCTCGTGCTCGGCCGGCTCTGCGCCGAAGGGCTGGTTCGTCGCGAGGGCGGCGGGTTGTTCATCTCCGATCTCGACAGGCTCGTGGCGCGGCTCGCGCCCGCGACGCGCGCATCGCTCGGCGGATTCGGCGATGGTGCTGGTGCATCCACGGGCGTGCAGCAGGAGGCGTGACCGCGGCTGCGGCGTCTCGCGCGCGCTTCACGGAGCGTTGGTGCGACGTTAGCCTTCACGGGTGACCGACTCCGACATCATCGCCACCGTTCGCGTTCCCGCCTCCGCCGCAAATCTGGGTGGAGGCTTTGATTGCGTGGGCGTGGCGGTGGACCGCTGGCTCACGGTGTCGGTGCGGCAGGGAGCCGGCGGATCAGCGGAACCGGAATTCGTACGCGAGGGGACGCTCGAGTCGCTCAACACGCGCGAGTCGCAGGACGCGATCTACATCGCCTTCCGCGCAGCCGCGAATACGAAAAGGGTCGCGGTGCCGGAGCGTCTGCGCTTCCACGCGAGGTCGGAAATTGCGGTCGGACGCGGGCTGGGATCGTCGGCGGCCGCGTTCGTTGCTGGGGCCGCGCTCGCGAACGAGATGCTGAAGCTCGGACTGGACAAGTTCGGCATCGCAGAGGTGGGGACGGCGCTCGAAGGGCATCCGGACAACGTGTGTCCGTCGGTGTTCGGCGGCGCGACGCTCGCGCTCACGCACGCGGGGAAGGTGATCGTGTCGCCGCTCGACGTGCATCCATCGCTGGCGTTCGTGTTCGCGGTACCGGAGTTCGTGCTCGAGACGAAGCGAGCGCGGGCGGCACTGCCGAACGTCGTGCCGCACGTGACGGCGGTGCAGGCGGCGGCGAAGGGTGCGGCGCTGGTGCGCGGGCTGGCGACTGCGGACGAGGCGATGCTCGCGGCGGCGCTCGACGATGTGCTGCACATGCCGCATCGCCGGCGCCTGGTGCGCGGTTATGACGCGGTCGCGGCGGCGGCGGTCGCTGCGGGAGCGATTGGAGCGACGCTGAGTGGTGCGGGCTCTTCAATCCTGGCGTTGACGCGGCTGGAGAAGGCGGAGGCAGTAGGCGCGGCGATGGCGCACGCGTGGCAGCTCACAGGCGTCGCGGCGGTGGCGTTCACGAGTGCGCAACGGGTGAAGGGTTATCACGTCGTTGCGTGACAGCTCTATGACGGGCGGGATGCGCTGCGGCGCGGGAGTTGCAAAGTATTGCAGCGAGAGATGAGACGCGCCGGTGCAGCGTTGGGGACGCGAGCCGGTATCGGCCTCGATGGAAGCGCATTGCGTCCTCGTGGGGGGGATGCGAGAGCGGGGGATGGTAGCCTGACGGCTTCCACCCCCGTTTCTTTTTTCACCCTGCAGGCGCGTCGATGATGCACCTCCGGACGATAGTGCTCGCCCTGCCCGCGCTCGCTGCGGTGGTGCTGCTCGTGATCGCGATGTGGGGTTGGGGGATTTATTCCCGCGCACGACACGAGCGTCGCGCGGCGTCTCGATTCCCGGCAGGCCCGCAGGGCATCATCCGCGGCGCGGAGCCGCTCGCGCTCACGGCGCCGGGCGCGTCGACGGGCGTGGTGGTACTGCACGGATTCGGCGACACGCCACAGACGGTGGCATCTCTTGCGAGCGCGCTACGCGACCGCGGATACGATGTCGTCGCGCCGCTGCTTCCCGGGCATGGGCGAACGCTCCAGGAGTTCGCGAAGTCGAACGCAGGCGAATGGCTGATGGAGGCGCGACGGGCGCACGCATCGATGCGCGCGCGGCATCGGCGCGTCGCGCTCGTTGGTCTCTCGCTCGGCGGCGCGCTCGCGGTCAGAGTCGCGGCGGATGATCCCGAGCTCGCCGCGCTCGTGCTGCTCGCGCCGTATCTCGATACGCCTCCGTGGCTGCGAGTGATCACGCGCGCTGCGCCGGCGATCGGTGTCGTGATGCCGTACGTCGGCGGGGATGGGGCGCAGTCGATTCACGATCCGGTCGCGCGCGACGAGGCGCTCGCGTACGGCGCGACCACTCCGCAGCTGGTGCGCGAGCTCATTCGCGTAGCGGATGCCGCGCGCGCGGTGCTTCCGCGCGTGACCGCGCCGACGCTGTACGTGCAGTCGCGCGAGGACAACCGGATCACGCCCGAGGTCGCGGCGCGCGCATTCGAGTCGATTGGCGCGCGCACGAAGCGACTCGAGATGCTGAGTGGGTGCGGGCACGTGCTCACCGTGGACTTCTGCCGGGATCGAGTGACGTCGCTGGTGATCGAGTGGCTCGCCGGCGTCGCGGCCCACAACGAAAAGGGGACAGCATAGCGCTGTCCCCGATTGCGGAGCCGTGTGCAAAGCCGCGGGTCAGGTGACCTTGTCGATGGCCTCGGACGTAAGCTCGAATGCGCGCTCGCCGATGCTCTTCACTTCTTCCACCACGCTCTTGCCAGCGTCCATCGCCTGCGCGCCGACTTCGGTCGCGACACGCTTCACGCGAGCGACCGCGGACTGTTTGCGCTTCGCGGGACGCTTCGGCGCGACGGCCTTCTTCGCGCGCTTCGCCGCTTTCTTCACGGTCCTTTTCGCTGCCTTCTTCGTCACCTTGCGCGTCGCTTTCCTTGCGACCTTGCGTGATGCCTTCCTGATCGAGCTCTTCGTGCGCGGCCCGCCGCGACGACGAACGCTGCCTTTCTTCGCCGTGCGCTTCTTGGATGCGCCCCTCTTTTTCGATGCACCCTTCTTCCGGGAACTCGACTTGCGAGCCGTTTTCTTCTTGGTCGCCATACGTTGCGCTCCGCGTGATGAATAGTTGACCGCTGCACTGGGCAGCTTTCACAGCAATTTCCGGTCGCGAAGCATGCGCAGCGACGCACGCGACCAGGGCTACACAGTGAGTATGTGCTGAAGCAGGTCGGCACGCCAGACGTGGGGCGAGTCGTCCCGCACGGGGCGGCGTATATTCCGAACGACTTTCATCACACTTCGAGGGAGGAAACGGTGAACAAATTCTGGTTTTCGAGCGCGCTCATCCTCGTAGCCGCGTGCGCGAAGGGGAAGACGGATGCCACACCTGCCGACACGGCAATGGCGGCCGCCGCAGCGCCTGCAGCGGTCACGGCGGATACCGGGATGAAGGCGGATACCGGGATGAAGATGGGTGGCATGAAGGCGGACGCCGACAAGTCGATTGGCGGGACGGGCGTTCCGGCCGGCTACACGGGGGTCACCGATCACGCGGACGCCAAGATCACGGACGCCAAGTACACGGCGAACGGGGGGCGCTGGGAGATCCAGACGGGACCCGCCCACATCACCTTCGCCGCGAAGGACAGCGCCAAGGGCGAATACCAGATCTCGACCACCATCGACCAGCTCGAGAAGCCCAGGCACCCCGAGGCGTTCGGGGTCTTCCTTGGCGGCTCGAACCTGACCGATCCCGCGAAGCAGAAGTACGGCTATTTCGTCGTGCGCGGCACGGGCGAATATCTCATCAAGACTCGCGACGGCGACAACACGACGACGGTCGTGGACTGGACGGCGAGCCCCAAGATCCCGAAGGAGGACGCGAGCGGAAAGGCGACGTACAAGATCTCCGTGCACGTGGCGCCCGATACCGTTCACTTCATCATGGACGGCAACCTGCTGACGGCCGTTCCCAAGTCGAAGTTCCCGACGGCTGGCATTGCAGGAATCCGTGTGAACCACAATCTGCACGTCGACGTCACCCCGCTGAAGATCTCCAAGTAGTACGGCGGGGGGCCGGAGGCCTCGCGTGAGCGCGGAACGATCCTCCGGCGCGCGCGCCTCCGGCGCGCGCGTCGCGCTCGCGCGCGCGCAGCGGAGGGCGATCATCGTCGTCCTGACGATCTTCGTCGGGAGCTGGGTGCTCGTCGGAGCGCTGCTTGCGCCGGTCGCGGGCGGGTGGAAGGCGGTTGGCGCTGCCGCGTTCCTGCTCACCGTCCTTCCCCTCGGCGTGTTCTTCCGGAGCCGCGGGAGCGGTCACTATCCGGAAAAGGCGATCCGTTTGCTCGTCTTTCGCCCGATGTGGTACGCGCAGCTCCTCCTCATCCTCTGCGCGCTCGGCGGCGGGATCGCCGCGATCGGCGGTGCACCCTTCGGCGCTGCCGGATTGGCCGGCCGCAGCGCCGTCGGCGTCGTGGCGACCGTCTACGTGTTGCTCGCGCTCGCGGGCTACGGGGGCTCTCGGAAGCTCGTCGTCACCCCACTCACCGTGACGCTTCCGTCGCTTCCCCCAGCTCTCGAGGGGATGCGGATCGCGCAGATCTGTGACACGCACATCGGGCCGCAGAGCTCTCGTCGGCATCTCGCGCGCGTGGCCGCCGCGGTTCGCGCCGCGAACCCGGATCTCATCGCCGTCGCAGGGGATCTGATCGACGACTACGCGCCCGACGTCAGCATCTACGCCGCGGCGCTGGGCGACCTCACGGCGCCGCTCGGCGTCTACATCATCGCGGGGAATCACGAGGTGTACGCGGGGTGGGAGGAGGTGCTCCCGCGGCTGCGCGCGCTCGCCCAGACCACTCTGGTGAACGAGAGCCGCGTCGTCGAGCATCGTGGAATGCGGCTCGCGATCGCAGGAACGGGCGATCCGGCTGCCGGGCATCGAGCCACGCCGAGTGTACCAGCGCCGGATCTCGTGGCAACACTCGCGGGCGTACCGAAGGGAATGTTCACGATCGTCCTCGCGCACAATCCGGCGCTGTGGCCGCCGCTTGCCGCGGCCGGCGTGCCCCTCACGCTGAGCGGGCACACGCACTGGGGGCAGTTCTCGCTCAACCGGGCCGGATGGAGTCTGGCCAATCCCTTCCTCGAGCTCGCGATGGGCGCGTACCGTCGTGGAGACTCGCTGCTGTACGTCAGTCCCGGGACGAACTACTGGGGGATCCCCTTCCGCGTGGGCGCGCGGGCGGAAGTGTCGATCCTGACGGTGGTCGCGGGCGCGGAGGCGGGAATCGCGGGCGCGCAGAGCACCGACGCTCGAACGCTACGCGCCCGGCGGTGAGTGTCCGGCGCGCGCGGCGCCGAGGTTTTCGCGAATGTGACCGGCGCTGCGCATCCCGACGAGCGCGCTCGCGATGACGGGCAGCCCACGAACGAACGCAATCGCGCGCTGCGCGTCGCTGGAGAGGCCCGGGAGCGCCTCGCGCATCTGCTGCGGCAGCTTGCTCGCGAGCTTCGCCTGCAGCAGCGTGGCGCTCGCGACCACCGCGACGCCGAGCTCGGACGCGGCCTCGAGCACGGTGAGGGGGCGGTCGTCGATGCGCTGCGTGGGCGTGCGCACCGCTTCACTGAGCGCGAGGTTGACCGGCAGCTGCACGGCCTGAAAGTGATGGTCGGCGCCCGCGACATCGCGAGCGGTCTTGACGAGCATGGCGAGGCTCAGGTGGCCGCGCTCGCCCGGCGGCGTGCGGAGACCGTTCCACGTTGCGCATCCGTACCCACCGATGTCGCCGGCGGCGCACCGCTCCTCGAGCAGCTCGAACGCGCTCCGCAGGCGCAGCTGGAGCTCGGCCTCGTCGATCGCATCGAGCTGTTGCTCGGGATTGTGCAGATAGTACAGATCGATGGTCTCGACGCCGAGGTTGGCGCGGCTGCGCGCGATTTGATCGGCGAGGAAGGCCGGGGAGAGGCAGTGGCCGCCGGCGACTATCTCTTCCGCGCGTACGATTCCGCGGTCGAGGTACTCGCGCTTCACGTACCCCTGGTATTCCTCGCGCGATGATGGCTGCGTGCCGTCGAGCGGGATGTAGCCACCCTTGGTGCACACGACGATCTCGTCGCGCGACGCGGTTTCCATGCGAACCGCGCGCGAGAGTGCCTTGGCGAACGCGCGCTCCGACCGCTGGCATCGATAATTGATCGCGGTGTCGAGAAAGTTGATGCCGGTGGCGATCGCGTGGTGGGCCGTGTCGGCGTAGCGGATGTCGTCCGCCTCGTCGCACTCCCCGAGGTAGCTGCCGAGGCCGATGGAGGAGACGAGAACGCCGTCGCGGGAGAGCGGACGAAGGAAGTCGGATGCGAGTTTCGCGGCGACGCGCGCACCGTAGCGCGCGGTGCCGGCGGCGGTGGCACGTCCGGCGAGCGCGGTGCGCGGGCGGGGAGAGGTTGTGGTCACGCCGTCACGCTACGGAACAGCAGGTGTGTGAGCAAGTGGCACAATGCGCCCATGGCTCGGGCCGCCATGGGCGCACGTGCGCTTCGCTAAATTATGCACCATTGGAGTGTTATCCTCAGCCAGGGACAGGTATCCAGTGCGCGTGCTTGTACTGTTCGCGATCGCGAGCGTCGTTGCGTGCTCTCCCGTGTCGCATCCCGCTCGATCGATGTCGCCGGTGGTCAAGCCGGTGCGGGTGGACTCATTGCCGGTAACGGTGGTCCACGCGCCGCAGGGCGAAAGCGCACCACGGATGACGACGCGTGCCGATCCGTTCAGCCGGCTCGATCGCATGGATTGGCCTGACGCGAGCCGCGTTCGGACGGCCGACGGCCGCCCCGGTCCCGATTACTGGCAGCAGCGCGCGGACTACGACATCGTCGCGACGCTCGACACAGGGCGCCACACGATTCGCGCACACATGTCGCTCGCATACACGAACAATTCGCCGGACACGCTGCGCTTCGTGTGGATGCAGCTCGACCAGAATCTGTACAAGAGCGGCAGCGCGGGCAGTGCGCTGTTCCCCGAGGACACGCGCTTCGGCGACCGGGGATTCGAGGGCGGCTACGACATTCAGAATCTCGTCACGAACGGCAAGCGCGCGACATCGCAGGTGCACGAGACGCAGATGCGAGTCGATCTCGCCGAGCCGCTGGCGCCGCACGGCGGCAAGGTGACGATCGCCATGGACTACAGCTTCGCGCTGCCGGAGCACGGCTCCGACCGCATGGCGCGCGACGGCCCGCTGTACGAGATCGCGCAATGGTATCCGCGCGTGGATGTATACGACGACATACGCGGGTGGAACACCGACCAGTATCTGGGGCAGGGTGAGTTCTACCTCGAGTACGGCGACATCGACTTCGCCGTCACCGTTCCCGCCGGGTACGTCGTTGCGGGCAGCGGGCTGCTGCAGAATCCGCAGGACGTGCTCTCCGCGGCGCAGCGCTCGCGGCTTGCGGCCGCGGCGCGCAGCGACACCGTCATTCGAATCATCACCGAAGCGGAAGCGAAGCCCGTCGCCACGTCCGGCACCAGGACGTGGCGCTTCCGCGCGCAGCATGTGCGCGACGTCGCGTGGGCCGGCGCGCCGGACTTCCGTTGGGATGCCACGAGCTGGAAGGGCATCGTCACGCAGGCGTACTACGAGTGGCCGAAGGCGGGCGCGGAGTGGACGCGCGCGGCCGAGGAGACGCAGTGGACGATCAGGACCTATTCGCAGTTCGTCTTTCCGTTCCCGTATCCGCAGGCGACTTCGGTGGCCGGCCCGGTGGGCGGAATGGAATATCCGATGATCGTGTTCGTGAACTACGCGACGCGGGAGACCGATCCGAACGGTGTGTTCGGCACGCTCGATCACGAGCACGGGCACGAGTGGTTTCCGATGCTCGTGGGGTCGAACGAGCGGCGTTACGCGTGGATGGACGAGGGTTTCAACACGTACATCAACACATTTTCGAACGAGCAGCGCTTCCCGCGGAACTACCAGTGGCCGCTGTACATGGACAACTGGCGAGAGAGTGTGTTATCGGGGGAGCAGCGTCCGCTCATGACGCCACCGGATCGCATCTCGCCCGGCGCGCTGGGAGCGATCGCCTACCGGAAGCCGGCGGCCGTGCTGCTCGCGCTTCGCAATCATGTGGTGGGGCGCGCGGTGTTCGACCAGGCCTTCCAGGCCTACACCGCGAGCTGGGCGTTCAAGCATCCGACGCCGGGCGATTTCTTCCGGTCGATGGAGAGCTCCACGGGGGAGGATCTCGCCTGGTTCTGGCGCGGATTCTTCTACACCACCGACGTGCTCGACATCGGCATTGACAGTGCCGCGACGATCTCGCGCGACGGGCACAACATCGCACTCATCCAGCTGAGGAAGCACACGTCGATTCCGTTCCCGGTGGAGCTACGGCTCAAGCTGGCGGATGGCACGACGCAGGACGTTCATCTTCCGGTGGCCATCTGGTATCTCGGTGATCAGTACATGGCCACAATTCCGGTGCGCTCGGCGCTCGCGGGAGCGCGGCTCTGGCCCGACGGTACCGTTCCCGATTTCAATTCGTCCAACGATACGTGGGGGAGTGCGCCGCCTGGAGACAAACCCGGATTGGTGAGTACCGGCGGGCTCGTAACTTCATTGTCTCCACAGCCATAGGTCGCTAAGGACGCTCTGTGGACGTGGCTCAATTTCCTCGCGGGCGCTAGATTGCTGGCGGGGCCGAGTCGCATTTCATCTTCAAGTCAGGACGCAATGCCAGGATTTGCAATGTGGGCGACGCACTGGTGGAAGCCGGTGCTCTTCGTGGTCATCGCAGGCCATCTCACCAACGTCTGCGTGACGCTGTTTCTGCATCGCGCGCAGACACATCGCGGCGTGACGTTCAGCAAGCTGGCCGAGATTCCGATGCGGGTGTGGCTCTGGCTGTCGACGTCGATCGTGACGCAGGAGTGGGTGGCGTGCCACCGGAAGCACCACGCGTTTGCCGACCGCGAGGGAGATCCGCATTCGCCCGTGATGGAGGGGCTGCGCGAGATCATCCTCAAGGGCGCGTTCTACTACCGCCAGGCAGTTCGCCAGCCGGGCATCCTGGAGAAGTACGGGAAGGGGACGCCGAACGACTGGCTCGAGCGCTATATCCTCGCGCGGCTCAACTGGCTCGGCATTCTCGTCATGCTCGCGATCGATGTGTATCTCTTCGGCTTCTACATCGGACCGCTCGTCTGGGGCGTGCAGATGCTCTGGATTCCGTTCTGGGCCGCGGGGATCATCAACGGCGTCGGACACGCGGTTGGCTATCGCAACTACGATGTGAAGGACGAGAGCCGAAATATTTCGCCGATCGCGATCTGGCTCGGCGGTGAAGAGCTGCACAACAACCATCACGCCGATCCGCACTCCGCGAAGTTCAAGGCGAAGTGGTACGAGTTCGATATCGGCTGGGTGTACATCCGGATGCTGGCCGCGGTGCGCCTGGCCAAGATCCGCTACGCGCGCGCGTGAGCGCGCTCCTCCGAGATCGAGACTGACTGATGGCTGAAGTGACGTGCACTCGCTGCGGGAACTCGCGCGAGGGGCTCGAGCGTCCACCGCTCCCCGGGCCCCTCGGCGCCCGGGCCAAGGAAGAGATTTGCGCCGAATGCTGGAAGCTGTGGCTCAAGCAGCAGACGATGCTCATCAACCACTATGGGCTGAATCTGATGGATCCGCAGGCGCGTCAGTTCCTGACGAAGAGCATGGATACGTTCCTGTTCAAGACGGGGAAGGAAGACGAGCAGGTGGACACGAGCCAGCAGGGCACGATCAACTGGTGAGACCCAGGGTGCGGGCGCCGTCGCTTCATTTCCCGCGCGCGCTGCTGCCCGCCGTCGTGTTGATCGCGGCGTGTACCTCTGCCGCCAACCCGCGACCCGCGGGCCCCGCACCGGCGCGGGCCGGGCGACCACCGTCATCGCAGTGCGATTCGAAGGACGACTCCGCGTGGGTCGACTGCGAGCTCGCGCACATGACGCTGCGCGACAAGGCGGCGCAGATGGTGTGGCCGCAGATCTTCGGCGACTACGTGAGTGCCGACGCGCCGCAGTGGCGCAAGATCAGCGGCTGGATCACGCAGCAGCACGTGGGCGGGATCATCATGTCCGTGGGCTCGCCGCTCGAGATCGCGGCGAAGCTGAATGCGCTACAGCGCATGAGCGACCTGCCGCTGCTCGTGGGGGGCGATCTCGAATTCGGCGCGGGGTACCGCGCCCGCGGCGGATATTTTCTCCCCAACGGCATCGACCTCGGCGGCGCGGTGCTGTTTCCGCCCGAGATGGCGATCGGCGCGACGCGCGACACGATGCTCGCGTACGAGCAGGGGCGCATCACGGCCATCGAGGGGCGCGCGATCGGATTTCAGATCGATTTTTCACCGATCCTCGACGTGAACAACAATCCGGCGAACCCCGTCATCAGCACGCGCTCGTTCGGCGAGGAGCCGGCGCTGGTCGCGCAGCTCGGCGCCGCATTCATTCGCGGCGTCCAGGAGCACGGGATGGTCGCCACGGGAAAGCACTTTCCCGGACACGGCGACACGGGGACGAACTCGCATCTGGCGCTGCCGGTCGTGCGCGTGTCGCGGGCCCGGCTCGATAGCGTGGAGCTCGTGCCGTTCAAGACCGCGGTCAACGCGGGCGTCGGCGCGATCATGACCTTCCATGGCTCGATGCCCGCGCTCGACTCGAGCGGCGCGCCGGGAACGCTCTCGCACAACGTGCTGACCTCGTTGCTGCGCGATGAATTGCACTTCAACGGGCTCGTGATCTCGGACGCGATGGACATGCGCGCGGTGCTCGACACGTACGGCGCCGTGAATGCGTCGCAAATGGCCGTCGCGGCGGGGACGGACGTGCTGCTGCAGCCGCAGGACGTCGCGCAGACGATCGACGCGGTGGTCGCGGGTGTCACCGCCGGGCGCTACACGGAGGCGCGGGTCGATGCGTCCGTGCGGCGCATCCTCGCGACGAAGGCGCGCGTCGGGCTGCGCACGGCGCGCGTCGTCGATCTCGACCGTGCGCGCGAGATCGTCGGGGATTCCGCGGATGCGGCGATCGCGCGCTCGGCCGCGGACCGGTCGATTACGCTCGTCCGCGACAGCGCGCACCAGCTTCCGCTCGCCAGGCTCAACAAGGGCGCGCGCATCCTGTCGGTGACGTACGCGCATCGCGCGGACCTCGGTGCCGGCGTCACCTTCGATGCGGAGCTGCGCAAGGCCTTTCCGGCGCTTCGTCCGGTATACGTGGATGCGGATGACGACCGGCCGGACTTCTTCCACCTCTTTGCGATCGCGGACTCGGCGGACGTCATTCTGGTGAGCTCGTACGTGGCGCACAGCTCGACCGTGACGACCGTCGATGTCCCGCGCTCGTTCGTCGACTTCATCGAGGAGCTCGGCAAGCGAAAGGAGCATCCGATCGTGATCGCGTTCGGGAACCCATATTTCCTGCAGCAGATTCCCGACGTGGGTGCGTACGTCGTTGCATGGGGCGGATTTCCGGTGTCGCAGGGCGCGGCGGCGCGCGCGCTGCTCGGCACGACCCCGATGACGGGCAAACTCCCGATCACGATTCCGGGGCCTTGACATTAGTCGCAACCCGCGACTAAATCACTGAATGCCAGCTCGCACTTCCTCCTCCCGCTCCCCGGCCCGGCGCGTTCCCCCCTCGGTCGACCTCGTGATTCTCGCGCCGAGCGGCCGGCGGCTCATGGTGTTGCTCGAGCGCGGGCCGGCGCAGTCGAGGGAGAAGTGGCAGCTCCCCTGGCGATCGCTGCGTCCGGACCAGACGCTCGACGACGAGGCGGCCAAGCTCGCGCGGAAGACGCTCGACACGGCGCCGGCACTGATCGAGCAGATCCGGGCCTTCGGCGACGGACGCCGCCACCCGTCGGGATCGGAGCTCTCGGTGGCCTTTCTGGCGCTCGTGGATGCAAACACCGGCGCAGGCTTCGAGGGCGACGCGACCTGGTTCGGGGACGACGATCTGCCATCACTGCCACCAAGGCAGCGGGGAATGCTGGAGGCGGTGCTGACGTCGCTTCGGACGCGGCTTGATCAGGGGTCGATCGCGTTCCATTTGCTGCCTCCAACCTTCACCCTCACGCAGCTGCAGGAGATCTACGAGCTCCTGCTTGGCCGCCGCCTCCACAAGGCGAGCTTTCGCAGGTCGCTGCACGCGGCGTGGCTCGTGGAGCCCACGGATGAGTGGCGGAGCGAGGGGCGCGGCCGTCCGGCGCAATTATTTCGCTATGCGCCGAAGAAGCGGCGCGGCGGCCGGCGAGGGGTGCGATTCGGAGGCTGATCGTCGCATAGCCGTGACCCGATCTTGACCGCGCATGGGAGGCCCATGTCTTGCAAACAGTTATTTTATAGTTGCAAGATGTGCCTAAGGAACAACAGGAGCCACCGTGGGCGCTGTCCGCAACATTCGCCGGACCTCTTCTCTTCGCAGCGCGAGGCGCGACGGAGCGGATGCCGGCGCGCCGGAGCTCCCTCCGGCCGAGCCCATGGAAGCGGCTCGCGTCGTCACGCTCGATGATGGCACTCGCTGGCAAGCTACAGTCGTCGCTCGTCTGGTGTCGGAGGACACGCTCACCGGATTCGGATCCGCGCGGCTCCTCGTGCGGCTCGAATCGCTGACGTATCCCGACCGTCCAGCGCGGGTCGCGACGGTGCGAGCCCGGGCGCTTCATTCGGTGGATGACGAAGTGCTGCGCGCGCTCGCCGCCACATCGGCGGTGCGGGACTATCGATCGCCACATCGCAGTAGAGCCTGAGGATCGTGCACGAGGGGGACAAACGGAGAAGGCTCCCGGCATCGCGCCGGGAGCCTTCTCGTCTACACGTGCGCGCGCGCGCTCGCGGACGCGCTACGGCTCGGGATCGTCGCGGCGGCGGGCCTGCCACTGAATGAGCCCGCGGGCAACGGCGACGTTGTCCGAAGCGATCTGATAGAGCTCCTTGAACGCCGTCGACTGCGTGGGCGCCTGCGCCTCCGCGATCACGGGCGGCTCGTGGCCGTCGCGGCGCTGCGGATCGATGCGACGCTCGACCGATATGCGCGCGGTGACCTCCGGCGTCTCCTTCGACACGGCCTCGATGGTCACGATGCCGCCGCCGGGCAACCCGCGGCTGTAGAGCAGCACATGATCGTCCATCTTGGTCTGCTCGCCGTCGGCGTCGGCTTCGTTCGCGTCGCTAGCCATCAGAATATCAACGGAGCAGAGGGGGCGAACGCCATGTCCTCGGCCGAGCTGCTGCCGAAGGGGTCGGGAATTGCCAACGATGCGGGCAGATCAAAGGTTCCGATCGCTGGTAATACACGCCGAACCGCGATCAGACGTTGGCCGAACCATGTTCTGTGCTTTCCGGAACCTGAGAGCCGGGCGAGCATGACGCGATGCCCACCGCTCGAGGCGTGGATGATCGAGTCTCCGCCAATGTACATGGCGATGTGCTGCGCGCCCTGGCCGCCGTAGAAAAAGAGCAGGTCGCCCGGCTCCAGCTCCCTCTCGTTTGGTGCGATGCCGTATGCCGCCTGCTCGTGCGCCGTGCGTGGCAACGTGAGACCGTGCAGGGCAAAGACGTAGCGGATGAAGCCCGAACAGTCAAACGCCTTGGGCGTGGTGCCACCCAGCACGTAGCGCACGCCGAGATAGTGCCGGGCGGTCTCGACGACGGTGTTTCCGTCTACGACCCCCGCGACGCGCACCGAGGGCAGGGAGCGCGTGGCCTTCTGCGCTTCCAGCACTGGGGTAACCATGAGCGCAAGCGCTCCGACCGCGACA
>DATCPC010000148.1:0-15012 GCA_036564355.1 Gemmatimonadaceae bacterium
TCGAAATTGTAGCCGTGTGGATCCTTCAGCTTCGGATCGATACGCGTGAGAGTCGCGAAGGGCGTGAGAAACGAGTATTCGATCGGGCGATAGGCCTGGGTCGCGTTCGCGTAGATGTCGGTGGTGGCTGTCGCGCGATACGCCGCGCCCGCGCCGAACAGCGCGAAGGCGCGATTCTTCGATCGTGGCGAGACGGTCGTGTCGGTGTAGCCGCGAGCGGTGGAATGCAGATACTCCACGCGCACGCCCGGCGTGAAGGTGAGTCGCGGGGAAAGGCGAAACTCGTTCTCCACGAACGCTGCCGCGTTGAAGTTTCCGAAGTGCATGTCGGTCTCGTACGGACCGCCAACCAGCTTCATGTCGAAGTCGGAGCCGGTGCTTCCCGGTCCTCCCTCCTGCCGATGCAGGTCGCCGCCGAAAAGCCGGATGCCGGTGGCGATCGAATTCGTCCAGCCGAACGCGCTGTACTTGTGGAGCAGCCGCGTTTCGCTCGTGACGTTCGTGAAGTACTCCCACTCGACCTCGCGCGGCGCGAACTCGTTCGTCTCGGGATCGATGTCGTCCCTCGCCTCCGGGCCGCCGTCCTCGTTTCGCCACACGAGATAGCGCTGGCTGCTCATGAGCGACAGCGTCGACGTGAGATGCGTATTCGCCGAGAGGTCGTAGCTGCCATCGACAGCGAGGATGTTCCACGGGCTCGCGAGCCAGTTGCGCGACCGAAAGGACGCGCGCGCATTCTCGTGGAAGTCCGCATCGTCGAGCCCACCCGGCATGTGGATCTGGTTGCGCAGCAGCGAATACGAGAGGCCGAGCGAGAGTTTTTCACTCGGCCGATACGTCACTTTGCCCGCTGCCGTCACCTGCGACACGTCGGAGTTCGGGCGCCAGCCATTCTGATGGCGATACTGTCCGTACGCGAAGTACGTCCAGTTGTTCTTCCCGCCCTCGAGCGACAGATACGAATCGAGCATCCCGAAGCTGCCGCCGGTCTCGCGCGCCTTGACCGTGAGCGCCGAGTCGGGCGTGCCATCGCGCAACACATAGTCGATCACGCCGCCGAACTGCGGGCCGAACTGCAGCGACGAGCTGCCCCGAACCAGATCCACCCGCTCCACCGCCTCGGCCGGCGGCGTGTAGTACGTCTCGGGATAGCCATACAGATCGGCGACGATGTTCACGCCATCCTGGCGCACGTTCATCTCGACGGACTGCACGGGATTCAACCCGCGAAAGGCGATCCCGTTCGACGGGAAGCCGCTGTTCGCGCTCTCGCTGATGTTCGCGCCGGGGATGCGCGCGAAGAGCTGCCGCGACACATCCTGCGACGTGTTCATCGGCAGGCTGTCGACCTGCACGCTCTCGGTTTTCTTTCCGGCGAAGATTTCGGCGCGGCGAACATCGGGAAGGCTGCCGATCGTCGCCGGCGCGACATCGCGCGCCGTCACGACCACGGGCTCAAGCTGCTCGGGGCTCGCGCCGGGTGCGCTCAGCACAACGTCGACGATCGCGGCGCGATCGCGCACGGTGACGCCCACCCGCCGCGTCATGAGCGAGTCGTGCTGGAAGGTGAGCATCCACGAGCCGGCCGGAACGTTGGCGAGGGCATAGTTCCCGCCCCCATCCGTCGTCGCGGCGCGCGGACCGGAGGAGTGCCGTGGGTGCTCGCCTGCTCTCCGGTCGAGGATCACGATCACACCGCCGAGGGGCTGGCCGTCGGCGGCCCGCACCGTTCCCTGCACCGATCCAGCACCGGCTGCGGGAGGTGGGGCTCCCCTGTAATTGTCTTGTGCCTGCGCGCCGGTTGCCGTGAGCATGCCCAGCGCGACTACCAGAACCAGCACGCGCGCCCGGGAAGTCCGGTCGCAGCGGATGTGTGTCCCTTTCATGACGTGCGTGTGGAGAGGGAGAATTCAATTCCGAGTAAATCACTCAGGATTGGATTTACAGCACGACCCCCCTGTCTGTCAACACGGGTCCTGGCCGGACCAGGGAGCCCGCCCTCAGGCCGCCGCCGGCACTCGCGTCTTGAACCAGATGTAGAGCGGGGTTCCCAGCAGCAGCACCAGGAAACCCCAGAACACGACCTGGGCTCCCACTCCCCATGTCGTCCACACCAGAAAAAAGAAGCACACCAGCGCCAGCAGCGATGTCTTGCGCTGCTCGCGAATCGTGAACCGCTCCCGGTCTCGCCGTGCCAGCAGCAACGCCGCCGACGAGTTGTAGATGTACGGAAAGAGGGTGCCCAGATTCGCCAGCAGCACGGTGAAGTTGAAGACCTGGAGCAGCGTGCTGCCGGGAATGAAATACAGCGTGAGCATCGCGCTCGTGATCACGCAGCCACCGAGCAGCGCGACGTACGGCGTTCCGAAGCGCGGATGGATGCGCGCGAAGGCCAAGAAGAACAGTCCGTCCTGCGCGGCGCTGAAGGGGATGCGTCCGGCCATGAGAACCCAGCCATTCAGCACGCCGATCGACGCCCCGATCGCCGCCACGCTCACCGCCACGGCCGGCCAATCGCCGAGCGTCTTGCGCACCGCGAGCTCGAGCGGCCGTGCCGACGAGGCGATGACGTCGTTCGGCAGCGCGCCGATCACGGCCACCGCGGACAGCAGAAAAATCATCGTCGCCAGGCCGTAGCCGAGCAGTGTCCCGAGGCGAATCGTCCGCTGCGGCGTCTGCATCTCCTCGGCCGGCACCGTCGCCGATTCGATGCCGGCGTACGCCCACACCATCAGCGCCGATCCGGCAGCGACGGGTGTCCACGTTCCCTTCGGATGAAAGGGATGAAAGTTGGCGGGGTTCAGCTTGAACAGCGCGAGGGAGAGAAGCACGAGTGGAACGACGTTGATGAGGAGAATCGACTTCTGCACGCGCGCGCTCTGTTTGACGCCGAGGATGTTGATGCCGCAGAGCGTCCAGAGCACCGCCTGTGCGAGCGCGAATTGCAGCAGGTGGCTCTCGGCCAGCCGCGGCGAGAAGGTGACGGCGTAGCCGATGGCGCCGGTGACGATCGCCGCGTTGCCGACGACGGCGCTGAGCCAGTACATCCAGACCGTCTGAAAGCCGGCGAATTCGCCGAACGCCTCGCGCGCGAAGACGTACGGCCCGCCCGTGCGCGGGTAGCGCGGGCCGAGCTCGGAGTAGAGGAGGGCGAGGAGAAGAAACCCCGCGGCGGTGATGACCCACGACACGAGCCCGATGGGTCCGACCACCGCCGCGACCGATGCGGGCAGCGTGTAGAGCGATGTGCCGAGCATGTTGCCGGCGACGAGAGCGACCGTTCCGAACAGGGTCAGGTCGCGCAGCAGGGCGCGTTTCGGCGGAGCGGCCGCTGTCATCGAGTCCGGCGGTGAGTGAGCTAGCGGATGAGCGTGAAGAAGCGGTCGAAGCGGAGCTTCCAATCCTTCGTGTCGAAGGAGAAGTAGATGATGAACGGACGCCCACGCACGTTGGCGAGCGGAGCGAAGCCGTAGTAACGGCCGTCGATGGAGTCGTAGCGGTTGTCGCCCATCGTGAGGAGATGCTTTGGCGGCACGAGCAGTGGGCCGAAGTTGTCGTGCGTCGGAGTCGCGGGCGGCGGAGCGAATCGCGACCCCTTCACCGCGTAGGCGTGCTGCCAGGCAAAGTACGGAGACGAATCATCCTGCGCGAGCGGATTCGCGGTGGCGCCGAATCCCTGCCGCTGCGCGATGCCGTTCACGTAGAGCACTCCCTGCCGCATGTAGACGGTGTCGCCGGCCACCGCCACCGCGCGCTTCACCACGACCGGCGTGGAATCGTCGGGCATGAAGGGGCAATTCGTATTCGGCAGGCACCGCTGCGGCGGCGATTCGTAGACGACGATGCTCCCGCGCTTCGGCGTCGTGAAGCCAGGCATTCGGAGATTGGTGAACGGGATGTGAGCGCCGTACGAGACCTCGTCGACGAAGAGGAAATCGCCCACGAGGAGCGTCGGCTCCATGCTCTCCGAAGGGATGTGATACGCCGCGATCAGGAAGATCCGGATGAAGAGAAAGATCGCGACGGCGCTGAGGAGTGACTTCAGCCCTTCGCGCGAGATAAAGGGTTCGCGCGGACCGCGGGAAGTTCGCGCGGCCGCGACGACCGACTTTTTTGCTGGTGCACGGGTGCTGCGTTTCTTGGCTGCCACTGCACTGGGAGCTGAGGGGGCGCTGTTGCCGGACGTTCGATATTCCGCGCGGGTGGGGGTCCTGCACAAGCCCCGACCGGGAGATGCAGCGAGGGGGCGCCCCGGTTCGAGAGCGCCCCCTCCACCTAAACTCGCAACGCGCGAGCGTTACTTGATGTGTTTGTTGACGAGCTTCGTCATCTCGAACATCGAGACCTGCTTCTTGCCGCCGAACACCTTCAGAAGCTTGTCATCGGCGTTGATGTTGCGACGAATCTTCGCATCCTGGAGGCCGTTCCTCTTGATGTACTGCCAGAGCTTCTTCGTGATCTCCGTGCGAGGAATCGGCGACGAGCCAACCACTGCGGCAAGCCCCTCGTCTGGCTGCATCGGCTTCATGAACGCCGCGTTGGGCGTGCGCTTCTTTTTCGGTGCGGCCTTCTTCGCGGCCTTCTTCACCGTCTTCTTCTTGGTCGCCTTCTTCGCGCCCTTCTTTGCGCTTCTTTTCTTTTTTGTGGCCATCGAGATTTCTCCGCAGTGGTGAAAGGAGCTCGTTCATTCGCGAGAACGGGTCCATCGAAGGCGGAAGGTATAGGGAGCCACGAAGGATGCAATAGGTAGACACCACTCTGACGCCCGTGACGGAGGGGGCTTTCAGTGGGCGTGCGGTCGCCGATGGCCGCCCTCGGCCTCACCGCATCCGTGATATCATCCGGATCGCGAGCTTCAAAACCGAACGCGATGTCAGCGATGAAGAGGCGTTCGTTCGCGCCGTTCATCCTCCTCTGTCGTTCACGCTTCTCGACGAAAATGCGGTCGAGCTCATAGCGCCAACTGTCCACGTCCGCAAGTGCCGACTCTCCTTTTCCGCCCGCGCAATCGGCGAAAAACGATGGGCGCAGTTTTCGAGCACGTGACCGCATGACTCGCGACGATGGAACCGACTGGGTTGCCGAGAATCCCATGGCATGTGACCGAGCGGCGAACGCGGCCGGAACGCAATTGCCCGGGAGGCGTAGCAGTGGAGCACTTCCTGCTGGCAGACTCGCCATCTTCTACCCACCGGTGACGCCGAAGCTCCAGCGGGGGTTTCTCTCGATAATTGGCTGGCGGCATCACACTGTTGACGGACTCGTCAAATCGGTCGTTCGCGTGTATTTCACTGCTACGGGATCAAGAAATCTTCCGCTGGGGTCGTGAGCGAGCGCAGGGTTGTCTAATTTATGGGCTCGCCATGTGCAATACGGTCTTCCGTCGTGCGAATCTCTCCGGGCCCGACACCAGTCGCACTCGGTCATCCTTCCGCCGTCGAGCAAATGCTTCCTCGCACTGCCCTCGTCATTTACGGTATCGCGCTTCTTCTGCTGTCGCTGGTCAGCCTGAATCGCTACGTCCTCGTCACGTTCTATCGTCGCAGCCGCGCACGATGGCTCGATCACCCGCCGGCGTTGGCGGCTGATGAGCTTCCCCGCGTCGTCGTCCAGCTGCCCATCTACAACGAGCGCTACGTGCTCGCCCGCCTCCTCCGATCGGCGACCGAGCTCGACTATCCTCCGGAGCTCCTGTCGATTCAGCTGCTCGATGATTCTACCGATGACACGGTAGAGCTCGCACGCACGCTCGTCGCACGCTACCGCGCGCAAGGCTTCGACATCACGCACATCCATCGCACCGACCGCGAGGGATTCAAGAGTGGCGCACTCGCGAACGGTCTGAATCACACGACGGCCGAGTTCACCGCGCTGTTCGACGCCGATTTCGTAATCCCGCCCAACTTCATCCGCGCGATGCTGCCCCACATGCGCGACCCGGGTGTGGGCATCGCCCAGGGGCGCTGGGGCTACCTCAACGAAGAGTACTCGACGCTCACCCGCGCGACGGTGATGGGCCTCGACGCACAGTTCGCGATCGAACAGCCCGGTCGGGCCTTCGGCGGCCTGCTCCTCGGCTTCAACGGCACGGGCACGCTGCTGCGCACCCAATGCATCGAGGAAGCCGGCGGCTGGCAGCACGACACGATCACCGAAGATCTCGACCTGAGCTACCGCGCGCAGCTCGCGGGGTGGCGCATCGCCTACGTACCGAGCGTCGTCTGCCCATCCGAGCTGCCCGCGGACATTCACGGCCTCAAGGCGCAGCAGTTCCGCTGGACGAAAGGAACGCAGGAAACGGCCAAGAAGATGCTTCCGAGCGTCATGCGCTCGAATCTGTCGCCGTGGCTCAAGCTGCAGAGCGCGTTACACCTGCTCTCGAACAGCACGTATCCGATTCTCCTCCTCGTCGGGATCATCAATCCGCTGGTCGTGGTGATCGCGCACCAGAGCAACATTCGCATCGCCTGGCCGATCTCCGCGTACTTCATCTTCTCGCTCTTCGGTACCTACTCCTATCACGCCGAGGCGGAGCGCGCGCTGCACAAGGATTGGTTGAAACGTATGGTCTACTTCCCCGCCTTCCTCGCGCAGTCGATTGGACTGAGCGTCAACAACGCCAAGGCCGCGCTCGAGGCATGGCTGGGGATCAAGTCGGGATTCATCCGCACGCCGAAATACGATCTCACGCGCCGCGGACAGCGCTGGCATCAGCTGCAGTACCGCAGCCGCTTCAGCGGCACGATCTACGTCGAGCTCGCGATGGCGATCTACACCACGGCCGGACTCGCCTACGCAATCGTTTCGCGCGAGTATGGGGCTACGCCGTTCCTCATCCTGTTCGGAGCCGGCTACTGGCTCGTCGCGGGCTACTCGATCCGTCATGGCCTGGCGCGCATGTCGTGGAGCGCGCGGCCGTCGGTGCCGCACACGGAACAGATCGCGGAGGCGATGTCGGCCGAGCCAATCAGTGCCTCCGCCATGTCAGCAGTGTCGGAGCGGTGACGGTGGTGCGTCGCGCGGCGGCCGTTGCGCTGCTGCTGCTCGCGGCGGCGGCGTGCAACGGCGGCGACGAGGCGCAGGTCGCGAAGTCCGTGACGATCGTACCTGATCTCACCGGCTACAGCACCATCCAGCTCGAGGCGTCGAGCCCTCGCACGCGCGAAGTGCCTGCGGGAACCTTCAGCTATCAGGTGGTCGATGGCGCGATTGACTGGTATGTGTTCGCGACGCATCTGTCCCCCGAGCGTGCCTACCGGGTAATCCTCCTTTCCTCCGACGGCAAGGAGTACGCAATCGCCAGCCGGCGCTCGGGCGGAGATGGCTCACTCGGCGCGCACGGCGTGGAGACGGCGCTCATGAATCGCCAGTGCGTGGGCGCCGAGGATCCATCGCGGCGCCCGCTGGAATCCGTGGGCTCACTGCACGTCGCGGTGAAGGGCGACGGCTCGGCGCGTGGAGCGAGTGGCAACGACCTCCTCGGCTCCCGCAGCGCGCTCCCGTGCGGGGGAAATGGCGACGGCGTCTTCGATTACGTGCTGCGATCGCCCGACTCCGTGTCGGTCGCCCCGTAGATCACTGTTTTGCCGGGCGCGTATCCACGAGCGCCACGCGCACGCCGGTGCTCGCGTCGGAGGTGTAGGCGTCGCGCTCGAGCGGCGCGTGGAGCGCGGCGGCGAGCTCCTGCGGCGCCAGTCCATACAGCGGCGAGCGGTAGTCGATGACCACCCAGGTGCGGAAGGGCGCGCTCGCGGCGATCTCGTGACCGGCCGATGCGTCCGCGGCGAGCCCGATGATCGGAATCTCGAACGACCGGAGGTAGAAGCGAAGCGGCGCATTCATCTCGCGCGGCTGGATCATGACTCGATCGCCGGGGTGGCTTTCGCGCTCGATCAGCGCGGCGGTCAGGCGATAATCGCTGTCGCGCGTGATCGCCGCTTTCGTCGCGCGCGTGCCGAACAGCGCGGCCGCGCCAAGGACCGCCAGCGACCAGTTGCGGAGCGAGGGCCGAAGCGCGACCAGGCCATCGGCGAGCAACAGGAAGAAACACGGAACCACGAACAGGAAATACCGCTCAGTTTCCAGGGCGCGCGAGAGGGAGATCGTCACCGCGAACAGGAGCGGGACGACAACCGACAAGAGCAGCAATCGTCGTCCACTGCCCACGGCCGCCAGAGTGAGAGACTTATGATCGGCGCCCCACTGTTCGCGGACGGCTGCGTCGGCGGCAAGCACGAACACGAACAGCGTGAGCGGCTGAACGATGAGGAGAATGAGGAAACGCGCGAAGGAGCCGCGCGCGTTCAGCAAGTCGTACAGCGCGTACCAGAAGTCGGTAGGATTGAATCTCTGTCCCGCGATCGCGCTGAACGGCAGCAGCATCGCGGCGCGAATGGCAACCTCAGGACCGAGTCCCGAGCGCCATGCCTGTGATGACGCAGCGCTGTCGAGATGCAGAAACGCGAGGTAGAGTATGACGACCGCACCGACGATGACCTGCGCGGCAATCCAAAGCACGATCGCCCGGCGCCGCGCGCGCGAGGGCGAATCCGTTCCAGCGCGGGCGCGCGTGCGCCACCAGATGACGAGCGCGTCGAGATTGATCGCCACCAGCAGCGCTCCCGCCACCGGATGCGTGAAGAGAAGAGTGATGGCCGCGAGGGTATACCACAGAAGCGGCGCCGTGCTCGAGCGCGCCTTCACGGGCGGCGTCGAATCCGCGAGGAACTCGGAGATGGCGGCGGCGCGCCAGGTCGCGTACGCCCACAGTGTGAGCATCGCCACCAGCGATGTGAGCATGTACATGCGCGCTTCCTGCGCGAAGTACAGCTCCAGCGGGGAGAGCGCGACGAGAGCGGCGCCGAGGAGTGCGGCCGGGCGCGACAGCAGCTTCGCTCCCACCGCGTACGTGACCGGAATGAGGGCAATGCTCGCCAACACGGAAAACGCGCGGAGGGCGAAGGCCGAGTCGCCGAGCGCGGAAATCCATAACTTGAGCAGGATGAAGTAGAGTGGACCAACCGGACTTCCACGCAATTCGCCCATTAGATGAGACCACGAGCCGGTCGCGACCTGCCACGAGTTCGCCTCGTCGAGCCAGAGATTCGCGGCGGACAAGCCAAGTAGCCTGATGACAATGGCCACACCTATCAGCCCGAATAGCGGCAACCAATCGTTTCCGCCCACGACGCCACGGTTCGATCCCGTACGTATCGTGGCGCTGGCCGGCGCGCTCTTCTGGTTCATCTTCGTGCGCTCGTCATACGGCTCGTCGGAGTCGGTGCGTGCAGAGGGAGCGGGGATGTCCAGGGTGACGCTCGCGCAAAAAGATGCGTCATTCCGGCCTGTGCCGCGTGCGGCCGGCGGTGCAACTGGCGTCGTGTGGTATGCACACTCCGGTCCGACACTGCAATTCAGCCTGCGAGCGCTCGGCCTCGAGCCACTGCACCGCTATCTGCTCGAAATACAGGCGGACGACGCAATCTACTCCGTCGCCAGCTATCTGTCGGACGCCCGCGGTGAGATTGCACTCGATACCGCGCTCACGCAATTCCAGGAGGGCACGTGCGTGGGGGCGAATTTCGACGCGCCGAGGTCGATAGCCGGAGCCCATACGGTGAAGTTCTGGATCAAGCGCGATGGAAATCCGAAGTCGGGAACCTCCCCGAGCGTGAAGGCGGATGCGCCGGGCGCCGCCCTGTCGTGCCACGGCAATGGCGACGGCGACTACACGTACATGCTCATGGAAAACGAGCTCGCGCACTTCACGGGCACCACCGCCAAACCGTGAGTGGTGCTTCGCCGCAGAAGTACGGGTTTCGCACCACCAATGCATAGCAGCACGCGACTGGCCACGCTCGCACTCGCCGCGACTCTCACGTGCTGCCATCGCTCCGAATCGCCGGTTGCCGCCGCATCGTGCGACGCGCGCATCACCACCTGGCTCCTCGCCGGCCCCTTCCCGCTCGACACCGGCGTGCTGCGACTCGATGGATCCAACATCGGCGATCCCGCCGCGCTCTTCGCCACGGCCGGGGATCTGGTGCCCGGAGCGCGCGCGATGCGCTGGCGCGCCGAGTCTTCCGACTCGATGGGGCGCATCGATTTGTACAGCGTCTTCCGCGAGCCCAAGCTCGATGACCGGGCAGCCTACGCGCTGACATATCTCGAGAGCCCCGAGGCCCGCACCGTGCGACTGGCCGTGGAGAGCGACGACGATGTGGTGATCTGGCTCAACGGACGCCGCGTGCAGCGTCGCGAGGTCGCGCGCGAGCTTCGGTCCGGCGGGGACACCATCGGTCTCGCGCTCGCACCCGGCTCGAACCGACTGCTGTATCGCGTGGTGAACCGCGGCGGTGGCTTTGGGCTCGGCGCGCGACTTCTCAGCATCAGCCGCGATCCCGTGGGTGACCTGCGCAGCGATGTATCGGCGACAGCGCGCGATGATGCGCGTCGCGTGTCCGCGGGCGACACCGCGCGCGGCCCCGCCGCGCGCGCCGACGTCACACTCGGGCCCGTGACCATGGACACGCGCGCGGCGCTGACGCCCGCGATGGAGCCGCGAGCCGGCGATACGGCGAGCGCGACCAAGCTCGATGTGAAGCTGCGCGTGTGCGCCACGCGCTGGACGAATGCCCGCGGCCAGCTTTCGCTCGCGGCAGGCGGCTCGGTCGTGTCGCTGCCCGGCGGCAGGGCGGGAGAACCGGTTGCGGTGACCGTGAACGCGGACTGGATGGAGCTCGCGCGCGGCGCGCTCGATGGCGGCGCGCAGGCGGTGGTGCGACGAGGCGATTCGGTGTTGACGCACCTCGCGCTGCCGATCACCGCGAGCGCGCTGCTGGAGCTCCTCTCGCGTCCGATCGGGGTCGAGCCCTGGATGGGATCCAGCGACGAGAACGGAGTCCGCGAGGTGGACGCGGGCCCGGGACTGGATTCCACCACTCGCCGGCAACTTCGGCACATCGCCACCACGCTCGTCGTCCCGTCCGCGCTCAGCGGGCTCACTCTCGATGCGGAGGTTGCGGAGTTTGGCTGGTTGGCCACCGTGAAGGCGAATGGCGTGGTGCTCAAACCCGACTCGCTCGGCCGCGCCGCGCTCTGCGCGCCGTGCCGCGCGGGCGCCCGAATCGCGATCTCGATCGTGCCACGCGGCCAGTGGTGGGACGCGCCCCGCATCCGCGCGCGCGACATCGGCTGGACGGAGATTCGCGACGGTGCGGAGTGGGCGCGGTATTTCACCAGCGACTCGACGCTCGCCATTCCCGACAGCGCCGCGGCGATGACGCTCCTGCGCGGGGCGCTCGATCCCTCGAAGACCGCGTACCACGCGGACATCGCCGAGTGGCTCGCGCGTCTCGCACCATCGGCCGCGCGAATCCGTCGCGACACGATCGATATCGTCGGTCACTCGCACATCGACGCGGCATGGCAGTGGCGGGTACGCGACGGCCGCGATGCCATTCAGGCGACGTGGGAGAGCGCGACGAAGCTCATGGCGAAATATCCGGACATGCACTTCGCCGGCTCGTCGGCCCAGTACTACGCGTGGATCGAAGAGCAGGATCCGGCGCTGCTTGCTCGCATTCTGGCGCTGGCGAAGGCGCACCGCTGGGACCCCATCGGCGGATGGTGGGTGGAGTCGGACGCCAATCTTCCCTCCGGCGAATCGCTCGTCAGGCAGGCGCTGTACGGACAGCGAACGTTCGTGAGGCTCTTCGGCAAGCCGGCGCGAGTGGCGTGGCTGGCCAATACCTTCGGCTTCCCCTGGTCGTTGCCGCAGATCCTTCGCAAAAGCGGCTTCGAGTTTTTCGTCACGCAGGAGATGCGCTGGAACGACACGAACCGGTGGCCTCCCGGGCTCAACTCCTTCTGGTGGGAAGGCGTCGATGGCTCGCGGGTGTTCACGGACGTGCTCTACGCCTACGACCACGACCTCGCCCCGCGCCGGCTGGCCAAGGAATTCGTCGTGACGCGCGACTCGAGCGCGTCCCCTCGCATGCTCACGGTGTACGGGGTGGGCGATCACGGCGGCGGACCGACGATGGAGATGCTCGATCGCGCGCGCGATCTGCAGCGTATCCCCACCTTCCCGGTGGTGCGCGACGCGACGCCGGATTCCTCGCTCGCGCGGATGCGGCTCGACGCCAAGGCGGGCCCCGTCGTGCGCGACGAGCTCTATCTCGAGTACCATCGCGGGACCTTCACCACCCAGGCGGCGGTCAAGCGAAGGAATCGCGAGCTGGAAGCGCTCCTCGGCAACGCGGAAGCCGCTGCGGCCCTTGCGCCCGCATCGTATCCGCACGACTCGCTTCGCGCGGCCTGGCAGCACGTGTTGTTCAATCAGTTTCACGACATCCTTCCCGGCACCTCCATCGGCGAGGTGTACGAGGACGCCGTAAAGGACTACGATCGCGCCGAAGCGGGCGCGCGGCGCGTGCTCGAGCAATCGCTCGCGGCCACCGCGAGCTCGATGGACACGCGCCCGGCGCATCCCGGAGACGCCCCCTACATCGTCTTCAACGGCAGCGGCGGCACGCGCACGGGCATCGTTCGCCTTCCGCACGCATCCGGCACCGTCGCGCGCGACTCGCGCGGGCGCACACTCGCGAGCGCCGTCATCGACTCGGCCCTCGAGGTGCGGGTTCCCGACGTGCCGGCGCTCGGCACGGCGCTCATCTTCGTCGAGCGAGCTCCCGCTTCTCCGCCTGTCGCGACCGCCAGCCGGTCATCGAAAATGTCGCGCGTGCTGGAGAACGGAGCGCTCCGCGTCGAGATCGACGCGCGTACGGGAAACATCACGCGGCTCTACGACAAGACGCGCGGGAGAGACGCGCTCTCCTCCGGCGCCGGCGGACTCCTGCTCATGGACGACGTTCCGGCGCAGTGGCAGGCCTGGAACATCGACGATCTCCACGGCAAGCGCGCGTACATCGATCAGGCGGTTCGCGTCGACTCCGTGGAATTCACACCGCTCGGCGCATCGGTGTCCGTGCATCGCGAGCGAGACAGCGTGCGCGTCACCGAGCGGTACACGCTGCGCGAGTTCCCCGCCCGGCTCGACATCACCATGCGGATCGACTGGCATGGCAAGGATCGCCTGCTGAAGCTCGTGGTGCCGCTCGCCTTTCGCGTCGACTCCACGCGCGCGGAGATTCCGTATGCGTCGATCGCGCGCCCCACCCGCCCCGCGACGAGGCGCGACAGCGCGCGCTTCGAGACGCCGATGCAGCGCTGGCTCGATGCGTCATCGCAGGGCTTCGGCGTGGCGGTGACGAACGACGGCAAGTACGGCTACAGCGCCACTGCCGACACGATGTTCATCACGCTGCTCAGAAGCCCGAAGTGGCCCGATGCGCACGCGGACGTGGGACAGCAGCGTCTCGCGCTGAGCATCGTGCCGCACGAGGGAGACTGGCGCGCCCCGGAGATTCGCGAGGCCGCGGCCGAGCTCAATGCGCCCATGGTGGCGCTTGGGGTCGCCGCGCACGCAGGTGCGGCACGGAGTGGCTCATGGTTGAGCGTCGAGCCATCAACCGTGGACATGGGCGCCCTCAAGCGCGCCGAAGATGACGACCGGTACATCGTGCGGCTCGTCGAGACGAGCGGACACGCCACGGTGGCGCATCTCCACTTCTCATCCGCGGTGGACGCGAGCGAGACCGACTTGCTCGAGGGCGAGCTGGCGGACGGTTTCCGGGCGCATGGTGCGATGATCGACGTGCCGCTGAAAAGCTTTGAAATCAAGACGATCTCGGTGCGGCCGATTCGCCCTCACTGAGCTGCCGGCAGCGTGCGCACGCGACAGATGCGGGCGGGATCGATGCGCCACCTCGTCGCCCACCGCGACACCGAGTCGCTGACGACGCTGTCCAGGTACTGGGTTGGCACCCGTATGTCGTAGAAGGTCCACCGGGGCGGCTGGTTGCCTGAATAGCCATTGAGCGTGGGGATGCCGCGCATCATCGACGCCCACATGGCGTCCGCATGATAGTGCCACGGATCATCGTTGCCGCCCGTGGTGGTGTAGAGAAAGGCGCCGCAGTCCGCCCCGATGCCGTTCGCGACGCGCAGCACGCGCGCGCGGCCCTCGTTCTTGTCATACCATTTCGGCTGCTGCACCTGCTCGGCGACGACCACTGCGATCACGAGTACCGCGAGCAGCGCGCGCGTTCGGCGATCGCGACGGCGCAGCACGCCGGCCGTGCGCGATGGCGGGATGCGACGCACCCTGGTGATCGAGTCGACGAGCAGAGCGACGCCCAGCGCAGCCGGAAACACGAGCGCGACGCCGATGCGCGAGACGGCGCGGAGCGCCGCGGCGCCCGGCACGAACAGATAGATCGCATGCCACGGAGCGAGGCCTCCTGGCCACTCTGTGGCGAGGATCGCCATGGTGAGGGGCACGAGCACGGCGAATTGGACGGCGCGTCTGCGTCGACCGAACCAGAGTCCGAGCCCGGCGCAGACGATGGTCGCGAGGCCGAGGCCGAGTCGCTGCTCGTGCTCCATCGGAAGATTGTGGAAGGCGTCGCGCGTGGCGAGCCAGCCGTACAACCAGCTGTCGGGTCCCTGATAGGCCCACGACTGGATGCGCGGAAGCATCGTTTCGACGACGATGAACTTCCTCGTCCCCACCTGGTGCTCCGCCTGCAGATAATGCTGCGCCAACGGCGCAAGCAGGAGCGCCGCACCCACAGCCGAGGCGAGTATCGCCCGCAGATTTGCGCGAACGGTGAGCAGGAAGCGTCTGCGCGTTCCCGGCATCGCGATCGCCCAGATCGCAGCGATCAGGAGGGCGAAGCAGAGATACCAGCCGTAGTAATAGCTCGAGTAGATCTGCCCTACACATGCGAGCGCGAATATGAGCACCCAGGGCGTACGGGGCTCGACCACGGTCACGCCGGCGCGGAGCTCGGGTTCCGGCTCGAAGATCTCGAGCAGTGCGAGGATCGCGAACACCAGGTAGAAGTGAGCGATCAGCTGCGCGTGCATGACCTGCGCGGTGCGCACGGC
>DATCPC010000160.1:0-5018 GCA_036564355.1 Gemmatimonadaceae bacterium
CACGGTCGTGGACATCTCCGAGCTAAAGCAGAAGTCGGTTGCCGAGCTTCAGTCGATGGCTGACGAGCTCAATATCTCCAACTTCTCCGGGCTTCGAAAGCAGGATCTCATCTTCCGCATCGAGCAGAACCTGCTCGACGCGGATGCGGTGCTGCGAGGCGAAGGCGTGCTCGAGATCCTCCCGGAAGGATACGGCTTCTTGCGCAGCCAGGACTGGAATTATCTCTACGGTCCGGACGACATCTATGTCTCGCCATCGCAGATCAAGCGCTTCGATCTGCGCACGGGCGACACGGTGGCGGGACAGGTACGCCCGCCGAAAGAGGGCGAGCGCTACCTGGCCCTGTTGAAGGTCGAGACGATCAACGGCACCGACCCCGACACGGCCCGCCAGCGCATCACCTTCGACAATCTGCGCCCGCGCTATCCGGACGTACGACTCCGTCTCGAGTCGTCGAACGAGGATCTCAGCATGCGCGTCGTCGACCTCATCGCGCCCATCGGAAAGGGGCAGCGAGGGCTGATCGTCGCGCCTCCGCGCGCAGGCAAGACGATTCTGATGCAGAAGATGGCGAACGCGATCGCGGAGAATCATCCGGAGGTCACGCTCATCGTCCTCCTGATCGACGAGCGTCCGGAAGAGGTCACCGACATGCAGGAGCAGGTGAAATCCGCCGAGGTGATCAGCTCGACGTTCGACGAGCCGGCCGATCGACACGTGCAGGTGGCCGACATGGTGATCGAGAAGGCGAAGCGGCTCGTCGAGCACGGACGCGACGTCGTGATCCTGCTCGACTCGATCACGCGGCTCGCGCGCGCGCACAACGTGATCGTCCCGCACTCCGGAAAAATCCTCTCCGGCGGCGTCGATGCGCACGCACTGCACAAGCCGAAGCACTTCTTCGGTGCGGCGCGCAACATCGACGAGGGCGGCTCGCTCACCATCATCGCCACCGCACTCGTCGAGACCGGCTCGCGCATGGACGAGGTGATCTTCGAGGAGTTCAAGGGAACGGGAAACATGGAGCTCGTGCTCGACCGCAAGATCGCGGATCGCCGCGTCTACCCCGCGATCGACATCGGCCGCTCCGGCACGCGCAAGGAGGAGCTGCTGCTCGACCAGGCGGAGCTCAACCGCGTCTACCTGCTGCGCAACTTCCTGAGCGACATGCCGAGCACCGAGGCGATCGAGTTTCTGCTGCAGCGCATGGCGCGTACGAAGAACAATCGCGAGTTCTTCACGTCGATGGCGCAGGGGTGATCGTGCACGCCGATGCGGAGGACGGACGCGTGGGCGCCGGGGACGCCCGGCCGTCCGCGCCCTATCCCGGTCGCATTCTCGCCGTCGACTTCGGCGAGAAGCGCGTGGGGCTCGCGGTGAGTGACCCCTCACGCACCATCGCGACGCCCGCCGGCTTCATCGTTCGACGCGCGGGGAAGCGCGCACCGATCGCGGAGATCGTGCGGCGCGCCGAGGCCGCGGAAGCGACGGCGTTCGTGATCGGCCTTCCGCTCGACGATCAGGGTGACGACACGCCGCGCGCAATCGAGACCCGGCGCATCGCCGCCGAGCTGGAAAAGCGCACGGGACTTCCGGTGACGCTCGTCGATGAGCGGTACACCACCGCGGCTGCGCTGCGCACGGTTCGCGAGATGGGCGGGACGACGCGCGGTCGCAAGGGCGATGTCGACGCGCTGGCCGCCACGATTCTCCTGCAGCATGCGCTTCGCCTGGAGCGGGCGTAGCGTGCGCCGCACTCTGGTGAGCGCGCGCCGCGCAATCCTCGTGGCGTGTTGCGTCTCGATGCTCGGCGCGTGCGAGAGCAAGGCGCACGGCGCGATGGTGAAGGTCACGATCCCGCCGGGGGCGAGCCTGCGCACGGCGGCGGACAGCCTGCACCGCGCGGGGCTGGTCGCGTGGCCCCGCTTCTTCCGCTATTACGCCAAGGCCACGGGCGACGCGCACGACATCAAGGCGGGCACCTACTCGCTGCGGAGCGGCGAATCCTGGGCGCAGCTCATCACGGCGCTGCGCGACGGCGAGGGGCTCGAGCGGAAACTGACGATTCCGGAGGGATGGAATCTCTTCAACATCATCCCCGCCCTCGCCACCACGCTCGGCTCGCCTCCGGAGTCCGTCGCCGTCGCGGTGCGCGACACGGCGATGCGGCGCGAGCTCGACGTTCCGACGCCGACGCTCGAGGGCTATCTCTTCCCCGACACCTACATCTTCGCCTACGGCACGTCGCCGCACGTGGCCGTGCGCGAGATGGTCACCCGCTTCGAGCACGTGTGGGACCCGGCGTGGGACGACCGGCTGCAGCAGCTCGCGATGAGCAAGAACGACGTGATCGCACTCGCATCGATCATCGAGCGCGAGGCACGGCTGCCTGAGGAGCGGCCGGTGATCTCGGCCGTGTATCACAACCGGCTGCGTCTGCAGATGCCGCTGCAGGCCGATCCGACCGTGGAGTACGCGCTCGGCGAGCATCGGGATCGGTTGTACTACAAGGACCTCGACGTCGAGTCTCCGTACAACACGTACCGGCATCCGGGGCTGCCGCCCGGTCCCATCGCGTCACCAGGGAAGGCGAGCATCGAGGCCGCGCTCTTCCCCGCCGCGGTTCCGTACCTCTATTTCGTCGCGAGTCCGGATGGACACCACGAGTTTCGAACGACGTTCAAGGCGCACACCGAGGCGGTTCAGGAGGCACGGCGCGAGCGGCGCGAGCACGCTTCGCGCGAGTGAGTCGCGCGCGACGACGCGTCAGCTCGCGAGGTCGGGGCGAAGCGCGCGCGCGGCGTGCAGATACACGTGGCGAATATCTGCGCGCGACGCGGACGTGTGGACGTGGAGGAGGACGCGGATGCACTTCGGGAGCGAGCCGGGCACGGGGATCTCGAGCGTGCAGAGGAGCGGGACCTCGAGCCAGCCGAGCTCGCGGGCGGCGTGCGCGGGAAATTCGCTCGTCAGGTCGTGCGTGACGGTGAAGATCGCGCTGATCACGTCCGCGCTCGCGATGCCGTTGCGGGCCACGATGGTCTCGAGCAGCTCGCGCGTCGCGTGCCGAATCTGGTCGGGCGAGTCGCTGTCGACGGTCGTCGCCCCGCGAATCGCGCGCGTTGTCCAGTCACCCATGATGCTCCCGTATGCTGGATCCTGATACGCTGACGCTCGTCGCCATCACGGACGGTGTGCGCGGCGGGGCTGACGAGATTGTGCAGCGCGCGCTCGCGTGCGTGCGCGGCGGAGCGACGATGGTGCAGCTGCGCCTCAAAGATGCGGATGCGCGTACGCAGGTGGAAGTAGCGCGCGCGCTCCTCGCGGCGCTTCCGCCGGGCGTGCCGCTCATCATGAACGATCGCGCGGATCTCGCGATCGCGGCCGGCGCTGCAGGTGTGCACGTCGGACCCGAGGATCTTCCCGCCGCGGCCGTGCGGCGGATACTCGGCCCCGATCGCATCGTCGGCGTATCGGTGGGGAATGATGCGGAGGCACTGCAGGCGAGCGATGCGGATTATGTCGGCATCGGTCCCGTGTTCTCGACGGCGTCGAAGGGGGACGCGGGCGATGCGATCGGCGTCGCGGAGCTCGTGCGCCTCGCCGTGCTGTGCGCGCGTCCGGCGGTCGGGATCGGCGGCATCGACGCGGCGAATGCGGCGGCGGTGATCGCCGCGGGCGCGCGCGGTGTCGCGGTAATTCGCGCGCTGTTCAGCGCTGGCGATCCCGAGGAGGCTGCGCGGTCGCTCCGTTCCGCCATCGGAAAGTGATGTCCGGCGCACCGACGGCGGCGGAGGCATCGCGGCGGTCGGGGCGCACGATCTGCGGCGAGTTGGCGGCGTGGTACGCCTCGACGATTTGGTCGAACACCGCTTCACTCAGGAAGAGATCGGTGAGCTCGGGGTCGAACTGCGTGCCGCGGCCGGCGGCGATGAGGTCGCGCGCGTTGTTGACGGAGCGCACGCGCTCGTATCGGCGGCCGTGGGTGATGACGTCGAAGGTGTCGGCGAAGGCGACGATGCGCGCCTGTAGCGGAATCTCGGTTCCCTTGAGCCCGCGCGGATATCCGCTGCCGTCCCATCGCTCGTGGTGCGTGAGCACGCCCTCGTAGAGATCCGGGTAGAACGCGTTGAGCGGTCGGATGACGTCGGCGCCGAGCTGTGGGTGCGTGACGATGAGTGCGCGCTCCTTGTCGGAGAGCTTCTCGTTGTCGTGGACGATGTCGAAGAGCGCGGCGTTGATCTTCCCGATGTCGTGATAGAGGGCGACGCGCTCGACGGTGCTGCACTGGTGCTCATCGAGGCCGGCGGCGCGCGCGAGCACGAGCGAGTAGGCGGCGACGCGGCGCACGTGTGCGCCTGTTTGGGCGTCGTTGGCATCGATGGCATTGAGGAGGGCCTCGAGTGCCGCGGCGGCGACGCGTTCGCCGAGCTGCTTGTCGTGCCGGCGCCGGACGTTGAGGGCGACCCAGGCGCCGAGTGCTCCGAGAGTGACGAGGCGGGTGCGGGACATCGGGTGCGGGTGCGGGAAGCGTGCTGGGGGTGGATATGCGAAGCCCCCGGATTCGTCATGCAATCCGGGGGCCTCGAAGGGGGTGCCGGCGACGGCCTACTCTCCCGCGCCCTCTCGGGCGGAGTACCATCGGCGCTGCAGGGCTTAACGACCGTGTTCGGGATGGGAACGGGTGTGGCCCCTGCGCTCTAGTCGCCAGCGTGTAGACGTTGTGCTTCGATTTTGGTGTCGCGCACCCGGACAGTGGAGCGGAACGGGTGCAAGGAAAACGAAAAATGAAAATGGATGAGTAGGTAATGGAGATACGCACGCGTTGACGCGTGTTATCAAGCAGTAATGCTCTGCCTGCGGTGACTTCCAAGATAGTAGTCAAGCCGCACGGGCGATTAGGACCGCTGCGCTCGGAATGGATTACTCCATGTCCACGGGCGGCCTATCGACGTGATGGTCTCTCACGGCCCTTCAGGGGAGTCAAGCTCCCGGGAGTGTTCATCTTGGGGGGGGC
>DATCPC010000161.1:0-14501 GCA_036564355.1 Gemmatimonadaceae bacterium
CCGAAATCCGCGAGCATTGCTTGCATCTTGCGTCCATGCGTCGGATCATTGACCGGACGCCTCACTCCCATCTCGGATCCGAATGACCGCGCCGAATTCAGCTCCCACCCTCGACGACGATCCGCCCCCGCTCACCAAGCCAGGCGACCTTGGCTTCGGCTCCGTCGTCGCGCAGGCGGTGCGGGGGCGCTTTCTGAACCGCGATGGCAGACCGAACAGCAAGAAGTACGGACTCGGCGCGCAACGCCTTGCGCGCTTCTATCTCGCCTCGCTCGACGCGGGCTGGACCGTCTTCTTCCTCTGGATGATGGGCGTGCTGCTGCTCCTCAACGGGTGCTTCGCGCTCGCCTACGTGTCGCTGGGCGACGGTGCGCTTCGAGGCACCGAGGCGATGGGCCTTGCGGACCCATTTCTCCAGGCGTTCACGTACAGCATCGGCGTGTTCACGACCACCGGCACCGGGGTGATCCGCGCCTACGGCGCAACAGCGAACTGGCTCGCCGACCTCGAGTCATTCCTGGGACCTGTGACGCTGGTAATCGCCTTTGGGCTGCTCATCGCGCGGCTCACGCGCCCGCGCATGCGCATTGGCTTCAGCGAGTCCGCCATCATCGCGCCTTATCAAGGCGGCCGGGCCCTGATGTTCCGAATCGTGAATTTGCAGCCGGGCGAGCTGAGCGATGTCCAGGCGCGCGTCAGCATGGCTCGTTTCGAGGACCATGACGGCTCTCGCACTCGAGTTTTTCACCAGCTCGCGCTCGAACGAAACTCGGTGGAGTTCTTCACGCTGCACTGGACGGTCGTCCATCCGATCACGGCCGATAGCCCGCTGGCCGGCATCACCCCGGAGAGCATGGCCGATTCCCAGGCGGAATTTCTGATCTTCATCAACGCGCTCGAGGAGACATTCTCCACCCGCGTGTCGATGCGGTCATCGTACGTGTGGGACGAGCTTCGGTGGGACGTGAAGTTCGCGAGCATCTTCGCGAACGGCCCCGATGGCGTCATCGCAATCGACGTCGAGCGGCTGAGCCGCACCGAGCGACTCGAGGAAGGCGCCACGCGAAATCCCGCGCCGCTCGAGCGCGCGATCGCGCCCAAGCGCTAGCTCTTACCCCGCGTCCCCGCCGCCCGCGCGCACGGATTCCAGATCGAGCTCCTGTTCGAGCGCGCGCTGCACCTCGTCCGATATCGCATCTTCGTCCCGCAGGCGGATCAGCATCTTCCGCTCCGCGTCGATCATCGCGAGTCGCAGTCGCCGTCGCCCCGAAAAGCTCCCGCCATCCTGCTCGTTCGTCCGCAGCCGCTCGCGCAGCTCCGCGCGCAGCGCCTGGACGTCGCGCGGGTCGACCCACGGCTCGTGCGACAGATCCTCGAGCGCCTCCGCGCCTCGCCGCGTCGCCTCGCGCCGCGCGAGCCGCTCCTCGGCGTGATGTGTCTGTTCCGGAACGAAGTGCAGGGCGCGCACGATCGGCGACAGCGTGAGTCCCTGCAGAAGCAACGTGAACACGATGACGCACATCGTGATGAGGATGATCTCCGTTCGATGCGGAAATGGCTCGCCGCTGCCGATTGTAAGTGGCAGCGCAATCGCCGTCGCCAGCGACACGACGCCGCGCATGCTCGTCCACGCCACGAGCGTGAGCGACTTCCAGTTGGGCTTCGGCGTGCGGCGCCGCACACTGGCCCTGGTGCGCGGCAGCACCGTGATGAGAGGAACCCAGATCAGGCGCACGACGATCGCGACCACAGTGATGATCGCGCCATCGCGAAACACCGCCCACAATTCATCGTGCGGAACGAGTCCGAGCAGGGTCCCGAATTGCGCGCCGAGGAGCAGGAAGATGAGCGCGTTCACCAGAAAGACGACGAGCTCCCAGACCGTGCGCGACTGCAGGCGCGATGCCGGCCCGACCGCGGTCGAGAGGCTCTGCTGCAGATACACGCCTCCCGCGACGCACGCGAGCACCGCCGACACGTGCAACGACTCCGCCGCCGACCACGCGACGTACGGGCCGGCGAGCGTGAGCAGGGCCTCCGCGAGCGGATCCTTCGTCTGTCGGAGCGCGCGCACGATCAGCCATGCCACGAGCAGCCCGATCAGACTACCAATGCCTGCGTCGATGAAGAATCGGACGATGGACTCGCCCCAGCTGAACATGCCAGTGACGGCTGCGGCGACGGCGGTGCGATAGAGCACCAGTGCCGACGCATCGTTCACGAGGCTCTCGCCCTCGAGCACCGTGATCACGCGGCGCGGCACCGGAAGTCTCGACACGATCGCGGTGGCGGCGACGGCATCGGGGGGGGACACGATCGCGCCGAGCGCCACGGCCACGGCCCAGGGGATGTCGGGAAAGAGATGCCGCGCCACCACGGCGACGACCGCCGCGGTCACGATCACCAGTCCCACGGCGAGCGTGCCGATCTTGTCGATGTTTCGCTTGAACTCCCGCAGCGACGTGAACATTGCCGCCGACCACAAAATGGGCGGCAGGAACACGAAGAAGACGAGATTCGGATCCAGCTGGGGAGTCGCCACGCCGGGCATGAGCCCGAAAGCGAATCCCGCGAGCACCTGAAGGATCGGTGTCGGAATCGGCAGGCGTCGCGCGAGCGCGGTGAGCGAGACGACGAGCACCGCGACCACGACGGCGAACACGACCGGCTCAAAGTGCATTGCGAGCGGAGAAGGGAGGGAAGCCTGAACGCGCCAGGCTCAATCTCCGAGGTCACGTTGTGGATCGCAACCATCCACCGCGCCCACCATGCGCTCGCCGCGTTGTTCGTGCGCTTCACCCCGAAAACTCGGGAACGGCGCGCAGAATGCGAGGGTTTTCGTCCCATGGCGCACTTTGCTCACGCAACTTCCCGCATTCGCAACAGGATCGAAGAGTCGGTCGCGACTCTTCGCCCGCGTGGCGCCGCCCGCCTTCTCGCCGGCGTTGCGCTGCTCGCGCTCATCGCATCCCTCGTAGCGCTGAGCGTTCTCCGGCCCCGCGACGCACGCGCGGCGTCGGACGATGCGCGGCGCACGCCGCGCACGGACAGCGCGCACGTGCGCACGCGCGTCTCGATGCGGCACGTCGACTTTTACGTCGACACCGCGGTGGTGCTCCACATCCGGCATCTCGACGGGACGATGCGAAGCAAGGAGGGCGGGCCAATACTCTTCGACGACAAAAACTCCTTCGTCATCGCCATCGACACCGCCGAAGTGGGGCTGACGGGCGCCGATCTCACGACGCTCCTCAACAAGTACGTGTTCGGCTACAAGGGATCGCCGCTCACGCATCTCCATCTGCGCACGGAGGGCGACCACATCGTGCAGACGGGGCGCATTCACAAGGTGATCACCATATCGTTCGAGATCACCGCGACGATGGATGTCACCCCCGAGGGACTGATTCGCATCCACCCCACAAAGACGAAGATCATGGGAGTGAACGGCGCCAAGCTCATGAAGTTCCTCGGAGTGAACCTCGAGAAGCTGCTCGATCTCAAGGGTGCAACAGGCGCCACGGTGCACGGCAACGATCTCTTTCTCGATCCGGCGAAGATTCTTCCGCCTCCCACGATCGAGGGGCACGTCAGCTCCGTTCGAGTCGACAGCGATGAGGTCGTGCAGGTGTTCGGCTCAACCCAACCTCATGCGCGTTACCGCGCGCTCGTCCCTCCGGACACGAAGGCGCCGAACTACATGTACTACAAGGGCGGCATGCTCCGCTTTGGGCGCCTCCTCATGCTCGATGCGGAGATGCAGATAGTCGACCTTGATCCATCCGACGTCTTTCGCTTCGATCTCGCGCGCTATAAGGCGCAGCTCGTAGCGGGGTACGAGCGCACGCTCGCCGATGGCGGCCTCGAGGTGTGGATGCGCGACGTGGACAAGCTCAGAGAGGGAGAACCACCAGCCAAGCCCTTGCTTTCGCGCCGTAGTTCGAGCCCTGCGGAGAAGCCGGTGACGCGCTAGCCGAGGGGAAAGCGCAGGCTTAAGCTTGTCGCGGCGATTCCCGCATGATTGCGAGGGCTGGCATGAAGATCGGCATCATCGGCGCGGGGCGCATGGGCCGCGCACTCGGCAGGCGCTGGGCGCGCGGCGGACACGAGGTGACCATCAGCTTCTCCCGCGATCAGCGCAAGCTCGAGGCGATTGCGCGCGAGATCTCGAGCCATTCGGGCTTCTCGTCGGGCAGCTCGCCTACGAGCGGAATCTTGGAGAGACGCTCGGATATCGTATCGTTCTGCCTGGGAGCTCGTGAGCCGCCGTACCGCCGCGCGGCTCATCGCGATCAGGCCATCCGCTCAGCCGCGTACGAAGTCGCCAACGGAGTAGCGCGCGCGCACCGATCCGCGAGCCCTCTCGCGGATCGGAACCACACGCGTGCGCGCATACACAACCGAGCCGGCCAACAGGCCAATCACGAACGGCACGAGCGCAGGCTCGATCTTCCCACCGGCCATCGTGATTCCAGTCGCTCCGCTCATGATGATCACCAGGCAACCCGCGGCGATCGGCGTGAGCCAGGGGCGGATGTGCAGGAGCGCCGGAAGAATCAGCCCGAGCGCGCCCGCGCACTCGGCGACGCCGAGGAACCGAAGGAACAAGCCAGGCAGCGGCACCTGCTTCGTCATCGCTGCGATCGGCATCACCAGCTTCATTCCGCCCGCGAAGAGGAACAGGCACGCCAGAATCACCTGCACCGTCCAGATCGTCACGTTGATCCCTTTCGCCTTTGCGCGTGCGCTCGCGGAGCCGTTGCCGAGTGCGCTCGCTGCCAGTGTGTTGGGCTGCATGTCCGTCTCTCCTTGTTCGTCCGGTTGCGAGCGTGGCGCTGAGGCGGGAGGGCCCGGGCTGAAACCGCCGCTCTACATAGACGTCGAACGGGCTTGCCGGAAATCGACACGCCTCTCGGCCGAGTCGTTGAGACGTGCAGGAGACACTCAACTCATCCGAGCACCCGGAATGGACAGGAACCGGTTATGGCACGTGTCCGCCATCCTTCGCGCGGCGCTGGGCATGCAGCCCAGGATTCTAGCGCTTGCCGCGCGCGCGCATCGCCGTCGCGTGTTCTCTTGAATTCAAGACAATTGGTTGAAGCTCGGGGTCGGCGTGCGCCCACAGCGTCGCCACCTTGTCGTACGACGTGATCGCCTGCGCCGTGTCCCCCCGCGCCTCGTGCAGCGCCCCCAGCCGCTGATACGCCGTCACGCGAAATTCGCCGAGCGCGTTCGGCCATTCGGACCAGGGCGTCGTCACGTACTGCTGGTAGACGGCGATCGCCGAGTCCGGGTATCCCGCCAGCTCGAGCGCGCGCGCGAGGTCGGGAAGGGTGCAGGTCGGACAGAAGTAGAGCTTCACCGACTGGCGGAGCGTGGCCACCGCATGCGCCGGCTTGCCCTCCGCGATCTCCGTCGCGCCGAGTGCGCGCAGATACGTTCCCTCGTCGCGCAGCCCCAAACCGCCGCGCGTGGCGCCCGGGACGCGCTCGTTCGCACGCACATCGGCGAGCAGCTCGCGCGCACGCGCGGGACGACCACCGAGCGCGTACATGTACGCGAGCGTCGCGTAGTTGCGGTCGAGCGGCGACAGCGATGCGAGCGGGTAGCGCGCGACCGCGGCGTCCAGCAGCGCGAGCCCGCGCGCGTTGTCGTGCCGGTACCAGATGTCCGAGAACGCCAGCGCAACCGCCGCTTCGAGATATCCGCCCCCGCTTCCCTCGCCGGCCTGCAGTACCTCCACGGTGTCGAAGTCGCGATCGGACTCGGCGAGGTGTCCGCTGATGAGCGCCAGAGTGCCCAGCATCTTCAGAGGCTCCAGCCGGCTGGCGGCGTCGCTCCCGGCATCCGCGAGCAGGCGCTGTGTGCGCGCGCGAGCGCCATCGAAGTCGCCTCGCACCACGTCCAGCGCCACCGAAATGTCCTGGTCGTCCTGCTGCGGAGGGAAGCGGCGCGCGCGCTCGGCCAGCGTCCGCTCCGCCTCGTCGTAGCGGCCGCCGTTGAGCTGAACGGTCGCGAGGTGATTGAACAGCAGGCCGACGGACGAATCCGACTCGATCGCCCGATGATACAGCGACTCGGCGCGCGCGTACTCGCGCAGGTCCATGTACACCGAGGCGAGATTGTTGAGGCCGCGCATGTCGTTCGGATAGAGCGAGAGCAGCGCGCGATAGGTCGCGATGGCGCTGTCCGGCAGCGCGACGCTCGAGAAATACGATCCGGCCGTGTTGTAGCGCTCGAGCTCCGGAAGCCGCGCGCGATTTCGAAACGCGCGCGCGAGCGCATCATCCGAGGCCGCGTGCGCTCCCATGTCGCGCAGGTAGACGCCGAGCTTTCGATACGCCATCGCAAACGATGTGTCGAGACCCACCGCCTGCCGAAGAATCTCCACGGCGTGATGGGTATCGCCCTCCTGGTCGCCGACCCGAATCGCCTGCGAGTACAGACGCAGCGCCTGGAGCGACGACGTCGTTACCTGCTCGAGCGGCGCACTCTCGCGCACCGTCCAGAGCGATTCGCCGATGCCGCGTCGCAGGCGATCGGAAACCTTGTCGACGACGGAGAGCAGCTTGCTCGAATCCGCCGCATCCTCGCGCACCGATACGAGCGTCTCGCCGCTCTTCACCGCGATGAGCTCCGCCGAAACGCTGTAGCCCGAGCCCAGCGACGCGACGTCGCCGGTGACGAACGCCTTCACCCCGTAGCGTTCGGCCACCTCGCGAATCACAGGCTCCGATGTGATCGCGCCCGTCGGCTGGCGCATGTGCTCGAGCACCGCCTGCACCTGCGCGCGGCTCATCACGCGAGTGCGGCGCGACTGCGACAGGTCGGCGCGCATCGCCTCGGTGATCGCTCCCGCGAGCAGCGAATCGCGCGTGTGATTGTGAAAGTCGGCAACGAGCAGGCGGTCGACATTCACCGAAGCGTTCGCGCGGTAGCGGGCGGCGAGCACGACGGCGAGAATCAGCGCGGCGGCGGCCGCGCCGAGCGCACGCCACCGCCATCGCGCGAGGCGTGGGGGGGAAGGCGCGAGCGCGGCGTCAGCGGACGCCGCCGGCGGCTCGCCAGGAGGCGCAGCTTCGATCGTCGATGGCGACTCGATCGTCGCGACCGGCTCGACTGCCGATGCGGGCTCGATCTTTGGCGCCGGCTCGATCGCCGCCGCCGGAGCGGCGCGCAGGGAGGCAGCGAGTGCCGCCGTCTCCTTCGCCGGCTCGGCGTCGTATTCGCGCTCGATGCGCTCCGCAAAGCTCTTGTACGCGCGCAGCGCGCCCGCGCGATCGCCCGCGGCGGCAAGTGCCGCCATGAGCGCGCGCACGCGCGTCTCATCCTCGGGAGCGAGCCGGAACGCCTGCGTCGCCCAACGCGCTTCGGCCGCACGATCGTCCGCGCGCTTCGCCTCATCAGCGAGCTTTCCGGCCGCCCTGGCCGCCCGATCGCACAGTCGCGTCCGCGTCAGGTCGACCCACTGCTCGAACTCCGGCGACGCATCGGACACGAACACGGCATCGAGGAACGCGCCATGGTACAGCGACAGCGCCTCCTCGTCGCGACCGGCGTCGAGCGCATGCTCGAATGCGATTGCGTCGCACCATGCGCCGTCATCCGAGATGCCGATCTGTCCCTCGCGCTCGGACGTGAGCAGCGCGTCGCCAACGTGGTAACGCACACGATGCAGAGCCTGGCGAAGGGCGCGCCGCGCCTCGTCGTCGCCCAGCTCGGGCCAGAAGAGCGCGAGCAGGGAGTCGCGCGAGTGCTGGCCGCGGGGATTGGCCAGCGCGAGATAGGCCAGAAGTGCGAGGGGCTTCGGCTGCGCGGCCAGCACGTGCAACGCCGTCGGCTCGCCAGACACCAACTCCAGTCGTCCGAGCGTCCGCAACTGCACCATGGCCAAACCACCGGAGGAGGGCGCGAAGCAGTTAGGCCCGATTCGCGAGGCCCGGCTCCGTTACGGACCGCGGTAACGCTGCCGAATCGGCCGCGTAACCATCGGTCGCGAGGTTGATCCAAGTCTACCCGCGGGCCCGGGGAATGGTTAGCCCTCGCGTCCGCTTCCTCGCCCACCACGTCGGAGACGAACAATGGCACGCGGCAATAGAGCACCAACCCTTCAGCCTCGTCGAACGTGCGCTGCCTTCGCGCTCGGCTGCGTCACTGTCTTCTCGCTGGCCGCGTGCAACAAGAGCGGCGGAGCGCCCGCGGCAGAGTCGCGCGACCAGCACCCCAGCGAGACGAAGACAGGATCGATCTCGATGTGCGCGCTGATGCCGAAGGAAGAGGTCAACTCCACCATCGGTGGGTCGTACACGAAGGCCGAGTCGAACGACGATCGCAGCTCGTCGAGCTGCCACTACTCGTCGGACACGGATCCGGCAGGGATGTCGCTGGACATGCAATGGATCGTCTCGTCCGACTATTCGAGTCCCGTCGAGCACGCGGCCCTGCAGAAGGCCAGCCTGGGCGGCGCCAAGCTTGGAGGGAAGCTCGAGAACAGCATTGTGCCCGGCGCAACGACCGATGGCGGCCCGCTGCACATCCCTTCGGGGCCCGTCGAAGGCGTGGGTGACGAGGCAACGCAAAACATGCTTCTCCTCACCGCGCGCAAGGGCGACTACACGCTCATGGTTCAGATCATACCGGATGTCATGAAGCTCATGCAGGACACGACGGCCGGCCGCCAGGTGATAGAGAAGGAAAAAACTCTCGCACGCGCCGTTCTGTCGAAGGTCTAGTCTCGTGTTCCGCCAACCAACGGAGAAGATGCTCATGCGCACCATTACCACCGCTCGCTCGCGCCTTGCCCTGCTGCTCGTCGCCTCGTTCGCATTCACCGGCGCGCTCGGTGCGCAGGGACTCAGCTATGACATGTCGACCACGGGAAGCGGCCCCGATCGCTCGGGCAACGTGACCACGCGGAACTTCATGGTCGGTCACGGACAGTTCGCGGGTGGAAACTCCCGCATCGATGTATCGGAGTCGCTCGCGCCGGGCGGCATGATGGGCGCGGGGACGTACATGATCACGAGCTCCTCGAAGGGGACGGTCACCTCCGTCGATCCGGCGAAGCATCAGTACACCGTGATCGACATCGCCGAGCTGGGGAAGACCGCCGCCGACCTGCAGGCGGCCATGGGCGGCATCGCCAAGACCGAGATCGCCGACATCAAGGTCGCGATGGAAGACCTTGGCCCGGGAGAGCCGCTCGACGGATACGCGACCTACAAGTACAGGCTCACACAGGCGTTCACGATGAACATGACGATCATGGGCCACACCATCAGCACGCCGTCGCTGTCCACCACGGACATTTGGGTGGCGCCGCAGCTCGACGGAATCATGGACCCGAGCGCGCGTCCGACGTTCACCACACCAACCGGACCGATGGCGGAGCTCACGAAGCAGCTGATGACCGCGTACGGCAAGATGCGGAAGGGGCTGATGCTGAAGCGCGTGACCACGAGCGAAGGAGGCACGGGCGATCACAAGCACACGACGACGATGACGACGACGATCACGAACGTGAAAAAGTCGCCGATCAGCGCGAGTGTGTTCGAGGTGCCCGCGGGTTACGCGAAGGTCGCATTGATGGACGCGGTGGGCGCGAGCGCGCAGGCACAAGCCGCGGCGGCGCGAGCGCACAAACCCGAATGAGCCACGCGGGCGACGCCGCGAGGGGCTTGGCCTGTTGATACGCTTGGTCTCTCGCCGATTTTGCGGATTCCGGCTGGCCGCTGAGAGACATCAGAGTGGTCCGGCCAGCCGGAGTGCCAGCGCCTTTCGCGAGTGCACATCGAGCTTCTGAAAAATGCGCTCCGCGTGGTGTCGCACCGTGTGCGGGCTCACGCCCAGTTTGAGCGCGAGCTCAGTATCGCTATCGCCATACGCGAGTCGCAGCGCCACCTGTGCCTCACGGGCGGTGAGGCCGAAGTGCTCGCGCAACCTCTCAGCGGTGGGGAGCGAAACGCCGTGGCGCTCGACCGCTACGAGCACTAGCTGCTCGCGTGCGAAGAGGGTGACCGGAATCAGGCTCGCGCGTAAGCTGTAGCGTCCGTTCTGCGTTCTTATGTCCCTGAGTGGTGGAAGGTCAGTTTGGTCTGCATGCGTCATCATTCGCGAGCAGCTTCGCTGTTGCGTGCGATGCAGCGACCGCGCCACCTCACATGCTCGTCGCTCCACCACCGCAAATCCACGGTCACCGAGCGGCAGCCTCTGCAGCGCCATGTTACGGTAAAGCTCGCGCCCGGTCGCTCCATCGTACACGAGAATGCCCTCGGATAGCGTATCGAGGGTGTCAGCCAGCGCACGATAGGAGCGATCGAGTCGTCGCAGCATCTCAAATCCGGCCTGAAACGCAGGTGCGAGAAGGGCAAGCAGAGCCAGTGTGTCTTCGCTCAATGGATCGCGTGCCGGGCGCTTGGCGTTCACGCCAAGGAGCGCCTCGCCATCGTTTCCTCCGATCGCAAGACCGTAGGTGATGCGAGCCCCAAACGGACGACACACCTCGTTGTAAAAAAATGATCGTTGCAGCTGTCCGCCGCTCAAACTATCGAGAATCGCCGAAGTAAAAACGCTCAGCTGCCGCTCCCGACGGAGCGCGAGTCCCATCTCCATCACAGGGTCGGCGAAGTGCATATCACCAGAACGAAACGTCGTCGCCGCATTGACGCTGGCGGCGAGCTCGGGCGCATCCGCGCTGAAATTCCCCGCCGCTCGGCCCGAGGAATACGCGACAAGAGTCGACTCGCCGCGAAGCAACGGTCGAATCTCTCGCGTGATCAGGACGAGCCAATCGTCCAGCGTAGGTTGGGTGAGCGGCGAGAGAAGCGCCTCGATCGCCTTCGCCAACTGCCGTTGATCGGCTGATGACAGTGCAAGTGCCATCCGTACAGGCTCCGTTGGGAAAGGAGACTTCGCGTGTAAGACTCGGGGCTGTGGGACGCCGGATCTAGATGTTCGTTGATCTAGCCGTTCTGGTCGTCGCACCAGTGGGAGCTTTCTCCCATGTGCAACGCTACGAGGCTGAGTCGGATTGGCAAGAGACCGCGCCCATGGATCGGGTCGAGAGACGTCCCAATCCTTGGCGCGCCCTCGACGCGAGCGCGGGCGAGCTCGCCGCCGAGACTACGGTTGCGCACAGGAGATCGCCCAGTACGAACCAATTGGCGTCGAAGGTCATGCGAAGCGAGTCCGCGAGGCGCACCCGAAGGCGGCGCGTGAGTGGATTCGCTATCAGCTGCACTCTATCGGGAAAGAAATGTTGCGCGGTCCCCGTGGCCTTGGCCGCCGCCTCCTTGAGCGCCCATGCGAGTGCATCTCGGTAGCGCGGAGGCATCGCGCCATACGCGTAGCGATCAGAGTGAGACAGAATCGCACGCGAGTGCCTCGGCGCAATGCGCGAGATCCGGACGAGATCGACGCCGAACATTCGTTTGGCGACTCCCGCGAGCGCGGCGGCCGAGCCTTCAGTGTGGGAGATGGAAATTGACGCCTGCCGGGCTCGCAGAGCCAATGACGCGAGTGCAGCGACGCGCGCGCGATGCGACGCTCGCTCATCCGCCACCCGGCGGGCGCGCCCCGCAAGTCGCGTGGCGCCGTCGGCGGTCGATACGACCACGAGCCAGCCATCAATTGCGTCGTATCGCTGCACCATCATCGGCACGCTTCGCGCTCGGCGAACTCGCGAACGATCTCCGCGGTAATCGTGTGCCCGTGGTCGCCGTCGGGAAGCCGCTCCTCGATGAACCGTTCCCACCGGCCAATCGGTATTCTTCGTCCAATCACGTCCTCGATCCGAAATACGAGATCGAGAAAGTCGATCGATTCTGCGCCGAGATCCTTCATGAGTGCGGAAGCAGGGTGCACCGACTCGCGGGGTACGCCGAGGACCTCCGCGATGAGCTCCCGTACGACATCTGCATACCGCGAGGTGACTACCACCTGCGAATCAGCGCGCATGCGTTCTGACCTCCGAAGGCGAATGAGTTGCTGAGCGCCACGTCTATTGAGGCGTCGCGCGCGTGATTGGGCACGTAATCGAGATCGCACAACGGGTCCGCATTCTCGTAGTTGATCGTCGGCGGAAGGAACCCGTCGCGAAGCGCCAACAGCGCGGCGACATACTCGACAGCCCCTGCCGCCGCGAGCAGATGCCCGATCATGGATTTCGTCGAGCTCACGGGGACATCGTACGCGTGCCCGCCGAGCGCCGCCTTGATTGCGCGCGTTTCGACGCGGTCGTTCATGACTGTGCCGGTGCCGTGCGCGTTGATGTACCCAATGTCGCCGATGCTCGCCTCTGCATCCTGCACCGCAAGCGTCATGGCACGCGTGCCCCCCGAGGCATCAGGGCGCTCGTCCGTAATGCGATAGGCGTCGCAGGTCACCCCACACCCCGCCGCTTCGGCGAGCACCGTTGCGCCTCGCGCGCGAGCGAGGGATTCTCGCTCGAGCACGACGATGCCGGCGCCTTCGCCAATGACGAATCCGTCCCGATCCCGGTCGAAGGGTCTGCTCGCTGCTGATAGCCGCTCGTTCGCGCGAGAAAGGGTACCAAGCATGGAGAATCCAAGTACGCCCACGGGATTGATCATCGCATCCGCGCCGCCGGCAAATACGACGTCAGCGTCTCCGAGTTGAATGAGGCGCATCCCCTGCGCTATGGCCTGCGTTCCCGCCGTGCACGCAGTGGTGACAGTGAAGTTGGGCCCACGTGCGTCCTGCTGAATGGCTACCTGAGCGGCCGCGATGTTTGGCAGTCCGCGAAGGCTGACGATGGGATTCACTCGCTCGGCGTACACGCGCGCAAAGGCCGGGATATCGAATGTCGTCCTGCCGGAGCAATACGCGGATTCGATAATTGCATCGGCCTGACCCATGAGCATGTCGAGGTCGACGGGTCCCATGCCACCGGCTCCGAGCACGACCGCAATGCGATCGGGTTCGACGTCATCCGGCCCGAGCGCGGCCTCGCGGCGCGCCAGTGCCGCCGCCGCAACGGCAAACTGTGCGGCACGACTCATGTGCTTCACCATTTTGCGCTCCGCCACGAAGTCATACGCGTCGAAGGCGGATGGCGAGACTTCGGCAGCTATCTGCGTTTGGAAGCCCCGGCAGTCGAACGCGTCGATTCGACCGATGCCGGAACGTCCGCTTCGGAGCGCCGCTGCGTACGCGTCGATGCCGATGCCGATTGGCGTCACGACTCCCGCGCCGGTGATCGCAACGCGCTCACGCATCGTTCTCCGTCGGGAAGTCGCCGAGCCACGTCGCCATCATCTGTTGGAATGCAGGGAAGTGCAGTGGCGCGATGAGTGCGCGAGGCTCGACCAGGCGAAACGTCATCCTCGTGTGTGCGACCTCCGAGTCTCCACGGGATGCACGACCGATGATGCGCGCGTGTTGTGCCGTTAGCGTTTCGATCTCGACATCGAGCTGGATTGTCTCGCCCGGCCGGGCGAAGCATAGAAAGCGCGCCCGATCGATCGATGCCATTACCGCAAGTCGTTGCTCATTAGTGGATTTCCAGAGCAGGACGCCTGCCGTCTGCGCAATTCCTTCCAGGAGAAATACGCCCGGCAAAACCGGATTGCCGGGGAAATGCTCGCCGAGCGCTTCGTCGCGAAGCGAGACGCACTTGATTGCACTCGCGCAGTGCCCCGGCTCGATCCGCAGAATGCGGTCGACATGTGCGTGATGCATGTCCGTGTCCTCAGTGTGCCGCCATTGCGTGCGGAAACTTCTGCGCGAATTGCTCGGCGGCAAACGCCGCCGCGGCGTCTGGCGTAGCGAACAGTCTCGCGAGAGTCGTCGTGTCCGGTGGCGTGGCAGGATCGAGATGCAGCCTGTAGTAGCCGCGCGCATGTGCGAACACCGTCCGAGTCATTCCCGGCGCGAGCGGCGGTGCGACATATCTCACAAAGCCATAGTCGCCGGTGTGTGGCATCTCGTAGTAGCGCTCGTCCGATGACACGAGGTCAGCGAGCACATCTCGGCCATCGGAGGTGCGTGCCGCGATGGGCGTGAGCGTGGTAACCCGGAATTGGCCAGCCGTGTGATACGCCAACGCGAAGGAATTGAGCGCCCAGAAGCCGTATGGTGGCCGAATCCTGATCCGAACGCTATCGCCCCTGACGTGGCTCATATCGAGTCGTACCACACGTTCGGCGGCGAGGAAGGGCCCTCCTCCCGGAAGAACACCGCGCAGCGTCCAGCCGGTGGGCTCTTCCACACTAACCTGAAGCGCATAGAGTTCCTCTCGAAAATTCCACTGTCGTAGCGCCTCGGCCTGGGTCGCGCTGGTGTCGATCCGCGCATACCAGTCGTTCAAGGCGGTGCCACGCAACTGCGAGAACTTCCGAATCATCTGAGAGCCCCAGAGTCCAGTCGCCACGCGGGCCACGAGAAATCCGTTCGTCGCGGCTCGCGGCTTGGCGAACGTGAGGGTGATTTCCTGTCGTGCGCCGTGCGCGCGGTCAGGCGGGCTCAATGGCTCCCAGATGAGC
>DATCPC010000054.1:0-4485 GCA_036564355.1 Gemmatimonadaceae bacterium
AAGGCGGCCGTGACGGCTGGCAAGCACCGCATCGTTTTCTGTCCTCGCATTCGAAGTCACGCCCAATACGGCGGCGATCGCTACGAGGTTTCAGGAACGGCGCAAAGACACGGAGCCCCGCCTAGGGGTAGCCAAGGCGAAAAAGCTACGTTGGCAGTGCGTCGCGGGCGGCGGTGATGCCGCTGCCATCCAGCTGAACCTTCAGGATCCGCCCCTGCGCGTCCGCCCAAACCTGACGGGTGGCGCCGTTGGGCTCCTGGATGGTGTAATGCCGCGCCTCCACCGAGGTGGTCCCCACGCGCACCTGCTCGTTGGGCCCCGCCTGCACGCGCATCGTTTCCTGCGTATTGCGGCGCGGGATCACCACGGGAATCGTGGCCGAGCCGCCGCGGGCACGCTGCACGAGAAAATAGTACTGGTGGAAGATGTCGTCATCGAGAATCAGCGCCCCGTCGGAGACGATGTACTCCTTCGATGACTCACCCTTGGCATTCTTGAGCTGCGCGCTGAATCGCCCGCCTCCGATGCGACCGCGCAGTCGCTCGACGTCGGTGCCCTTGCGAACTTCGACCTGGTATGCGAGCGGCGAGAACGACGTGTCGGTGCGCAGCGCTGGCGCGAGATGCTCCGTGTCGAACATCACCGTGGCGTTGGCCACCACCACGTCGCCGCCGGGACCACTGGTGCGACGAATGGTGAACGATTCCTGTCCGATGCGATCCGCCGGCTTCGTCCCGCCACGCGTAATCGTGAAGGAGCCCTCGTCCACTGTCGTAACCTGGGCGACGGCGACGCTCGGCAAGGCGAGCGAGAGCGCGACGGCGAAACGACGGAGAGAGCGCATGTCAGGAATATGATACACGCGGCGCGAAGAAGTGTTCATGAGTCGGGGGCGGGAGTGAGGAAAATCCGCTCGCTGACGCGCTGCCGAATGCGCTCGTACATCGCGCGCCCCTTCTCGGGGGTGGCGAGCGACGGGCGGCCGATGGACCCCGCGCTCTCCTTCGGGACGCGCAAATATCCGCGCCGGTAACGACGCAGCTGCTCGCGGTTCAGCATGAAATCCTGAGCCCATTCCATGCGCACGAGCTCGGGCGCGAGGTACAGCATGAGCGAGGTGTCTGCCTCGTCGCCATGCATGTGCTCCGACTGTCCCTCGAGCAGATCGTCGAGCCTGATGGCATACAGGTCGACCACGCGCACGCGCGCCTCGCGGGTCACCACGGTGGAGAGCGCGTCCTGGTGCGGATCGTGGTCGTGCGCCGTGATGAGGATAAATTCCCGGAAACCGCACCCCTCCCACGACGCGAGGAGATCGTTCAGCAGACGATGGAGCGTCTTGCGCCGCATCGACGCGTTTCCCAGCGCCTCGCGCGCCGACTCGACGTTCACCCCATATTCGATCGTGGGTGCGCGCAGCACGCCGTAGGTTGCCGAGAGATCGTCCGCCAGTCGCTCGGCGATGATGGTCGCGCAGCCGAGCGGCAGATGGGGGCCGTGCTGCTCGCACGTGCCCACGGGTATCACCAGACGGGGATCCCGCGCGAGAATCTCGGCTACTGTGCCGGGAGCGGTGTACTTAAGCAACCGCGCCTCGGTCGCAGGCGCATGGAGGGGAGCCGTCATCTCGAACCGGAATGAAGTGAACGTGACGCCGCGAGTGGCGGTCGGCACTGGTGTCACGACACGCCTTTGGACGCTCGTCGCGGGCGTGGCGCTCGTGGCGGGGGGCTGGTGGCTGCGCACCCCGAGCGTAGGCTACCTCGCTTTCACGATTGCCGCCACGGTCGCGACGCTCGTGCTCGCGCTGTTCGAGCCACGCGGCGCGCGCCGATGGGCGATTGCCTCCGGCGCCGCGCTCGCCGCGTTCTCGGTCGTGGCGTCCGCGGCGCAGCGCGATCTCACTCGCATCGACACCGACTGGCTCGCGTACCGCGCGCTCGTGATCGGGCGGGGTGGACGCGAGCTGCGACGGGAGATCGCGGCGTCCATGCAGGCGCTCCGCGGCGAGGCGACTCGCGCGCTCGACGCACCCGCGGATGCACGGAAGGCCTTCGCCGCCTTCGACGCGATGACCTCCGCTACGCCGGAGCGCGGCGTGGTGCTCTATGAGAACGGCGCGCCGTTCGCGTGGGGCGGCCGGCTCGTGGTTCCGGCGGATTCCACCAATCGCCCCGCGGGGGCGCTGCATACGCCGTTCTACACGGTGCTTTACGTGGTCGAATCACGCGGCAGCCGGCGCGCAGTGGCGACCGCCGTGGCGTACGCGGAGCCGCCCGCGGACCAGCTCGTTTCGGCGATCGGCAATCGGATCGCGCAGAAGCAGGGGCTCCACGCGTTCGATGTGACGCCGAGCAGCGTCGGCGCGAGCTCTGACGCCTTCGTCTACACCGAGGGCGCCGACACGCTGCTCGTCGCGCACGCGGTGGCGCCAGGTGAAGAGGAGGCGCGACTCAGCACGCTCGTTCGCGTGCGCCTCTCCGGCGTGATGCTGCTGTCGCTCGCCTTCGCGTGCTTCCTCGTTGCGTCGTGGCGGCGGCAGCGATCGCTCCTGGGACGACTGCTGCCGCTCGCGGTCGCGCTCGCGCTGCTCGCCCTCGTGCCCCTCAATGCGTTCTCGGGGAACGGCGTCCTCTTCGATCCAACTGTTTACTACTCGGAGGTGGGCGGCCCCTTCACCGCCTCCGTCGGTGCGCTGGGCGCCACTGCGATGATCGTGCTGCTGTCGCTGCTGCTCCTCCTTCGCCGCGGACTGCGCCTTCCGAGCAGATGGATGGCGGTGCCGATCGCACTCGCGATTCTCGCCGTTTCGCCCACGCTGCTCCGCGCGCTCGGGGGTGGGGTGTCACCGCCGCTCACCGGCGTTGCCGTGCAGCTCTGGCTCGGATGGGAGGTCGCGCTCTTCCTCGCCACGGCGTCGCTGTTCATCTGCTTGGCCGCGGTCGGTAGCGCGGCGCTCGGCGCGCATCGGGGCCTCCCGCCGTGGGTCGCGCCCGTAGTCGCGACGATCGCTGCGGCGATCGCGCCTGTCGTGCTGCAGGCGCCGGGGACGTGGCCCACGTGGTATCGCGCACTCTGGATGGCGGCGGTGGCCACTCTGGCGCTCACGCGATCGCATCGTCGCGTCGTGCTCGTCGCCGGCCTTGTCGCGGCCCTCGTGGCCACGACGCTCACGTGGGGCGCGGGCGTGCGTGGCCGCGCGACGCTCGCGGATCGCGATGTCGCCGGACTGGCGACGGTCGATCCCGACATCGTGAGCGTGATGCAGCGGCTCGGCCGCGACCTGCGCTCGGCGCCCGTCGCGCGCACGGAGGCGGAGCTCGCGAAGCGATACATGCGCTCGGATCTCGTCGGGAGCGGCTATCCGGTTGACCTCATGAGCTGGACGCCCGAGGGGTTGCCCACGGCGGAGGTGACGCTCGATCAGCTCACGCCGCCGGTGCGCAACGTGGGCGAGATCGCTGCCGACGCGCGCGCGACCGGCGCGACGCAGCTGCAGTCCGTGCTCGGCGTGCCGGGCATGTTCGTGGTGCTCGCGGTGCCGCATCCGGACAGCTCGGTGACGACGGTGGTGGTCGCGCCGCGCACGCGGCTCATCGGCACGGATCCGTTCGCGCCGCTGCTCGGCCTCGAGGATCGCGAGACGGGCGAGCCGCCGTACACCGTGGTGCTCGTCGAGGCGCAGCCGGGCGACAATCTCCCGGCCACCGGCACGCGCTGGTATCGCGACGTGACCGAGATGCACGGTGATCACGTGGTGCACACTTCGCGAGGCGACATGCGCGCGCACATCGAGATCGAGCTACGGTCGCTCGGCATCCTGATGCAGCGGGGGGCGCTCGCGGTGATGCTCGATCTCGTGATCCTGCTCGCGCTGTGGATGATCGCGGCCCTTCCGGACGGACGGGTGCTGAAGCGAATGCGCGTGCAGCTGCGCCGATGGGGCACGAGCTACCGATCGCGGCTCACCGTCGTGCTCTTCGCATTCTTCGTGATCCCGGCACTCGTGTTCGCGCTGTGGAGCTACGAGCGGCTTCGCTCGGAGGATCGCCAGTCGCGCGACCTCGTGCTGCGCGAGGCGCTGCGAGGCATCTCCACGGACGAGGAGGCGCGTCGCGACGCTTCGCTCATCGGGCACACCGACATACCGCTCCTCCTGTATCGCAACGGAGAGCTCGGCGGCGCGAGCCAGCCGCTGTTCGACGCGCTCGCGCCAATGGGCGCGTACCTTCCGCCCTCCGCATACACGAGCCTGAGCGCGGGGCGCGAGGTGTACGCGAGCCTCATGGAAGAGGTGAACGCGGGACCGGCGCTGTTCGGCTTTCGCGTGGCGACGAGCGGGGCCGGACAGACCTACGTGATTGGGGCGCCCGCGCGAGGAACGGAAGCGATGCTCGACCAGCGACGCCACGATCTCGCGGTGCTGGTGGCCTGCGCCACAGTGCTCGGCGCGCTGGCGGCGCTCGGCCTGAGCCGCATCGCCTC
>DATCPC010000181.1:0-1562 GCA_036564355.1 Gemmatimonadaceae bacterium
CATTACGGGCGCTGCTTTCTCTTTCAGGCTCGGCGCGCGGCGGCGCAAGCCGATGTTGTAGTCGTGAATCATCATCTGCTGATGTCCGACGTCGCCGTGCGGCGCGCGCAGCAAAACTGGGAAGACACCGCGGTGATTCCCGCATACTCGCGACTCGTGGTGGACGAAGCGCATCACATCGAGGACGCGGCCGCCGCGCACCTCGGCACCTCGGTGAGCAGACGCGGCCTCCAGCAGCTCTTCTCCCGACTCACTCGGCACGGCGCGGGCACGCGCTCGGGTCGAGGACTGCTCCACTCGCTGGAGGCGAGACTCGTGGCGGCGCCCGATCTCCTGAACACCGCGAGTCTGGACATCGTCCGAAAGAGCCTGTTACCGAGCGTGGACGCGGCGCGCGAGAAGGCGACGTTCCTCTTCGACCTTCTCCACAGCTATCTGCACGCGCACGGTGAAACAGTGCAGCGGCTCACGGCCGACTTTGCGCAGGATCCGATCTGGAGCGCCGGGCTCAGCGCAGCGCTCACCGATCTGCTTGGCGAGATAACGATGCTCAAATCGGGGCTCGAGATGGTGCGTACGCGTATGGAGGGCGCGAAAAAGCCTGATGAGGCGGTGCTGCCACTCATCGGGGAGATGGCGGCAGTCGGGCGACGTCTCGAAGGAGCTGCGCTCGCGCTCGAGAGCACATTGCGCCCGCCCGCCGGCGAGCCGATGGTCAGATGGGTCGAGATGCGGGGCCGGGAAGGGAACGTCGCGGTCATGTCAGTGCCGCTCGATCTCGCGCCCATCCTGCGGGAGGATCTCTTCAAGAAAGTCGAGACCGCCATCCTTACGAGCGCGACGCTGACGAGCGACGCGCGATTCGACTTCCTGTCGCGCCGGCTGGGACTCGACTCGATGGGCGCCAACGTGGTGACGGAAATCTTTCCCTCGCCTTTCGAGTATCCCACCCACGCGCTCTTCATGGTGCCGACGGATGCCCCGGCGCCGAACGTCGATCCCTCAGGGCACATGCAGGCTGTCGTGCGGAGCATCATCGACGTCACCAGCGCAGCGGACGGCGGCGTGTTCGTTCTGTTCACGAGTCACCGCGACGTACGATCGGCAGCGATCGAGCTGCGTGCCCGCGGAGTCGAGCGCTCTCGTCCCCTCTACGTTCACGGCGAGGACACGCGCGACAATCTCCTTAGAAATTTTCGCGATTCTGGTAGGGCAGTACTTCTCGGCACGGCTTCGTTCTGGGAGGGCGTCGACGTGCCGGGTCGGGCGCTCCAGGGATTGATCATCGCGCGACTGCCGTTCCGCGTACCCACCGAGCCGGTGACCGCCGCGCACTGTGAGGCGATCGTCGAGCGCGGCGGCGATGCGTTTGCGGAGTACATGGTACCACACGCGGCGCTGCGGCTGAAGCAGGGATTCGGGAGACTGATCCGCACCGCGACCGATCGCGGTGTTATCGTGCTTGTGGATCCTCGCGCGGTGAACAAGGGGTACGGCAGAGCGCTGCTGCGAGATTTGCCGCCTGCGCGCCGCGTCTTCGGGCCGTGGAAAACGATCGTCAA
>DATCPC010000229.1:0-3800 GCA_036564355.1 Gemmatimonadaceae bacterium
GCGCGAGCTCGCGCGCCTGCTGGGTGGCGACGTCACGCTCGCGCGGAGCAGCGTGGCGTGCGGAAGTACCTTTGTGCTCTCGCTGCCAGTGCGTTATGAGGCGCGGTCACAGGCTTCGGCATGACGAGCCAGACAGGTTCACACGCAGCCGCTCGTCCACCGCAATTTCGTTTGGCGCTTGCCGCGGACCGGCTCACAGACGCACACGCGATCGAGTCGGCTCTCATGAAAACCGGCCGAGAATCCGGCTGAACCCGTGCGCGAAAAAAAATGGCCAGCCAGTGACGGCAGACCATCTTGGTTCGCGCACGAACAGATAAGAGCGGGCGACCGGACTCGAACCGGCGACGTCCAGCTTGGGAAGCTGGCATTCTACCAACTGAATTACGCCCGCAACACTACGGCGAAGATTTAGCGGGAGCGGATTGGGGCGTCAACTGGCCGACATGGCATCCGAGCCGCCGCGCGCCGACTCCGAGGGCGACTCGACGCCAGCGTCGCGCGTGCCGCGAGGGACGGTGAGCACGAAGGTCGTGCCCACGCCCGGCCTGCTGTCGGCAACCAGGTCGCCGGACATGCTCCGCGCAAGATCGCGCGAGATCGCGAGACCGAGCCCCACGCCCTGCTGGCTCACGCCCGTGAGGTGGCGATCGATCTGGACGAACGGCTCGAAGATCTCCTCGAGCCTCTCGACCGCGATGCCGCGCCCGCTGTCGCGAATCGAGATCGCGACGACGTCGCGCGCGTTGCTTACGGAGCTCGCGTCGGCGTCGCACTCGACGGTCACGCTTCCGCCCTCGTCCGTGAACTTGCAGGCATTCGACAGCACGTTGAGCAGAATCTGCTGCAGCTTCTCGCTGTCCGCGCTGACGCGCAGTGCGGGATCGCATCGCGAATACGCGTACTTAATCTTCTTCGCGTCGAATTGAGGAGCGACGAGCGCATCGACGTTCTCGAACACCGCCGCGAGCGATACGTCACGGATGTGGAGGTCGAGCTGGCCGCTCTCGATCTTGGCGAGATTTAGAATGTCGTTGATGAGCGACAACAGATGTTGTCCGCTCTTCTTGATCCGTCGCAAATCCTCGCGCTGCGCGTCGACGAGCGGTCCGCGAATCTCCAGCGCGAGCAGGTCGACGTAGCCGCCAATCGCGTTGAGCGGCGTTCGCAGCTCGTGCGACATCGTCGTGAGAAAGAGCGACTTCGCGCGATTCGCTTCCTCAGCGCGAGTCGATGCCTCTTCGGCGGCCGCGCGCGCCTGCTCCGAGAGATCGGTCTGCTGCTGCAATTCTTCCACGGAGTTGGTGAGCTCCTCGGACTGCATCTCGAGCTCGGTCGCCTGCTCCTGAAGCTGAACGTTCTGCGCTTCGAGCTCACTCGCCTGCTCGCGCAGATGCAGCTGCTGCGACTCCACCTCCACTGCCTGGTCCTGCAGCTGCTGATTCTGCAGCTCGAGCTCGACGGACTGGTCGCCGAGGAGCCGGTTGGCGTCTGACAACTCGACGTTCTGCGCGTCGAGCCGGCGCGCGGCGTCGGCCTGCGCGTCGGCGAAGCGAGTGAGCAGTGTGTTGAGCAGAAGCGCGATGATCACGGCGACGATCGTCCCGCCGATGACTGTCGCCTCCACGATGCGATAATGTCGTTCCGCCGCTGCGGTGCGCGCGGCCAATAGTGCCTGCTGGCGATTCGAGAGCGCGCGCAAGCTCGCGCGGATGTCGTCCATCGCGTTCTTGCCGCTATCGGAGCTCACGAGCGCGATCGCGGAATCGGGATGCCCCGATCGCTTGAGCTGTATCGTCGTGCCGAGCTCGGCCAACTTGTAACCGATTCGCTCCGACAACGTGTCCAGCTGCTGGCGCTGCTCGGGATCGGCGCCGGTCAGCTGACGCAATAAGGTCGTGTCGGATGTGAGCGCCAGGAGCGCCGCGTGATATGGTGCGAGGTAGCGCTCCTTGCCCGTGAGCAGAAATCCGCGCTGCCCCGTCTCGGCGTTCGTGAGATCCTGCAGCGTCGCCTGCGCCGTCTCGATCACTCGATGTGTTTCGGCAACGTTGTCGCGAACATCGCGAGTGCTCCGGATGCCGTCGAACGTGAGCACGCCGAGGAGCAGAACGATTGTGGCGATGCCACCGGTGGCCGCGATCCGCTGCATCGTCGTGAGACGGACCCCCGCTGGGAGCGGCTCGCGATTCACACTGGCCGAGCGCCGGTCCGCCGATCCAGATCGTAGGTCAGTCATCGCGGCTCTGAGCTAACGGTTGGTTCGGAGGCGGGCGCGCGGAGGTGCGCAGCTGACACTTGGGCTCGGTAAGGGCAAACGGACGCGCGAAAAACTATCGTTCGCGCGGCCTGGTGGCAACGAACGTCTCGGTGAGCGGGAAGTGCAAGAACCGTGATTCTCGAAAGCGATCAATTTCGTACAGTGGAGAGCTGCCGCACTTCCGGACCGTCGCCGAGCTCGCCGCCCGTATCGGTGTCATATTTTCCGCTCCACCCAGGCTAAGAATTGGAGGAACGATGATCACGCTCGCCCCCGTTACTCTCGAGGGATATGGAGTTCGTCTCGAGCCACTGGAGCCGACGCACGCCGACGCGCTGGTGCGCGCGGCGTCCGACGGCAAGCTGTGGGAGCACTGGTTCACGTCGGTGCCGGAGCCCGAGCAGATGGGCGAATACATCACGGAGGCGCTCGAGGGCCAGCGTACCGGCGACATGCTCCCGTGGATCGTGCGCGACCTGAGCTCTGACGACATCGTCGGCACGACGCGCTACCATGACGTCATTGCGCCGATCGATCGGGTAGAGATCGGGTGGACGTGGTACGCACAAAGCTGGCAGCGCACGCACGTGAACACCGCGTGCAAGCTGCTCCTGCTGTCGCATGCGTTCGACGCTCTGGGTTGCCGGGTGGTCGGCCTGCGCACCGACAACTTCAACTTCGCGTCGCAGAGTGCCATCGCCGCGCTCGGCGCGAAGAAGGACGGGGTGATTCGGCATCATCGCCAGCGGCGCGATGGGTCGGTGCGCGACACGGTGCAGTTCAGCATTCTGGTGTCGGAGTGGCCGGATGTAAAACGACATCTCGAGACGAGGTACACGCGCGGCGGGAGCAAATCGCGATAGGCGCGGTCGCGCGCTCTCGTAGACGCCGGGCAGGAAGCGACGCGTGCGCGCGGAATACGCGCGCTACGCGTCGCCGAAAGACGAGAGCAGATTTCCCTCTTCCGCCCGCGCGCGAGCATCGCTTCGCGCATTCATGACTGCGGCGGCTGCGAGAATGATTCGAAACTCATCATTCGTCGGCGCCAACAGGTACATGGGAACGCCGAGCGATTTCAGAGGTGCGCCGTCTGGATGCGACCCTCACTGCGAAGGCGAGATGCGCCATCTCTTCAGACGTCTGCAGCCGGCGCATGACTTCGATGCGGATACAACAGTGGCTGCCGCCCTCAGCTCGACCGTGCGCAGCCGCTCCTCGTCGCCCAGAATGCAGACGACCGGCCGGTCCCAGACGGAAAAGATCCGGCAGGCGGTTGTTTGGATCGCGTGCTGTGCGAATCTACCTCGGCGTACTCACCGGCTGCGGAATGCCCCGGAACGCCGCCTGCAAACTATTTCCCAGCGCACCGTAGACGTTCGATCCCCAACAGTACGCGAGGCCCGCAAGTGAGACGCCGCACGTCTGGTTGCTCCCAGCGCTGATACGCGCGAAGAGCTGGCCACCAGCGACCGGAACCGGGGTCGAACTGAAACCATCGCCTCCGCTAAACGGCCCGACGCCAAGCTGCAAATCAGTATTG
>DATCPC010000232.1:0-4242 GCA_036564355.1 Gemmatimonadaceae bacterium
GCCGATGATCGCCGTCACTCTCGTGCACCGGAAGGGCTACTTCACGCAGACGCTGGACTCCGTGGGCCAGCAGCACGAGGAGCCCGTCCGCTGGAGTCCCGAGACAGTGCTGGCGCCCGTGAGCGCGCGCGCATCAGTCGAGATATCGGGCCGGCGCGTCGAGATTCGCGCGTGGCGCTACGACGTGCATGGCGCCGGCGGCCACATTGTCCCGGTGTTCCTGCTCGACACGAATCTCGAGGAGAACTCGGAGTGGGATCGCACCCTCACCGATAGCCTCTACGGCGGCGACAGCCACTACCGCCTCTGCCAGGAAGTGGTGCTTGGCATGGGCGGCGCGGCGATCCTCGAGGCGATGGGCTACGCGGACCGCGCGCAGTACCACATCAACGAGGGACACGCGGCATTGCTCACGCTCACACTCCTCGAGCGCGAGCTCGCGGGGCGCGCGCACCACGACATCACCGAGGCCGATCTCGAGCGCGTGCGACGCCGCTGCATCTTCACCACCCACACGCCCGTCCCCGCCGGCCACGACCGCTTCGACGAGGGCGAATACAAGAGCGTCCTCGGCGAGGAGCGCGCCCAGCTCCTGATCGACGCGCGCGTCGTCGAAGACCATACGCTCAACATGACGCACCTCGCGCTCCGCCTGTCGCGCTACGTGAACGGCGTGGCGATGCGCCATCGCGAGATCTCGCAGGGAATGTTTCCCGACTATCCGATCGACTCGATCACCAACGGCGTGCACGCGACCACGTGGACGGCAAGTCCGTTTCAGGAGCTGTTCGACCGGCGCATCCCCGAGTGGCGGCGCGACAATCAGTATCTCCGCTACGCGATCGACATTCCGCTCGAGGAAATTCTCGACGCACACGTCGTGACGAAGGCGACGCTGTTCGCCGAGGTGCGGAAGCGCACGGGAATCAAGCTCGATCCGGCCGTGATGACGATCGGCTTCGCCCGCCGCGCGACGCCGTACAAGCGCGCCGATCTGATCTTCTCCGACATCAAGCGACTCAAGGCGATCGCCGAGCGCTCGGGGAGAATCCAGCTGGTGTTTGGCGGGAAGGCGCATCCGAAAGACGAGGGAGGAAAGGCGCTCATCAGGCAGATCTACTCCGCCGCCACGGCACTGCAGGGATTGGTGCAGGTCGTCTACCTCGAGAACTACGAGATGGACATCGCGCACCTGATGACGTCGGGCGTCGATCTCTGGTTGAACACGCCGACCAAGCCGCTCGAGGCGTCGGGGACGAGCGGAATGAAGGCGGCGCTCAACGGAGTGCCCTCATACTCGGTGCTCGACGGCTGGTGGGTGGAGGGCTGCATCGACGGCGTCACCGGATGGTCGATCGGCAGGGCGCGCTCGGATGCGAGCGAGGAGATCGCGGATCTCTACGTGAAGCTCGAGCGCATCATCCTTCCGCTGTTCTACGGCCTGCCGTTCTCGTGGGCGAACGTGATGCGCAACGCGATCGCGCTCAACGGCTCGTTCTTCAACACCCAGCGCATGGTCGGGCAGTACGTGCACAACGCGTACTTCCCGTCCAAGGATCATCGGCCCATTCCCGTCGCGGCTGCCGAGAATGCGCAGGAGGAAGTGCACAGCGCGTGGGCGGGGGTGCGATAGCGCGCGGAGGCGGGCGCTTAACGTTTGTGGGGATCACGCGTCCACCGGGTGTCCCTCACTCGGCGCGAATCACATGAGATCGAGACTGTCGCTCGCCCTCGCGGCTCTGCTCGCCGCCACTGTGTCCGCCTCCGCGCTTCGCGCGCAGGCGATGCCCGGCATGGACATGTCCGCCGCGGATGGGGCGATGTCTGGCCACCTGATGCCGATGGCGCACATGACGATGACGAAGCTCGCGCCGATGCACGCTGGCGATGCCGCGCGCGCGGCCGCGATCGCGGACACCGTACGCGGCGCGATCGAGAAGTATCGCGACTACCACGTGGCGCTCGACGAGGGGTTCACGATCTTTCATGCGGAGGTGCCGCAGAAGATCTACCACTTCACGAGCAAGACGAATGCGGTCGCGGCATTCTTCACCTTCGACCCCTCGCGCCCAACGTCGCTGCTCTATCGCAAGACTGCGAGCGGCTACACGCTCGTCGGCGCGATGTTCACGGCACCGAAGCGGTACACGCCCGAAGAGCTGAACGCGCGCGTGCCGTTGAGCGTGGCCGAGTGGCACCTGCATACGAACTTGTGTCTGCCGCCGAAGGGACAGGAGCAGGCGATCCTTCCCGCGGGGAAGGCGCCGCCGCGCTTCGGGCTGCGCGGCACGATCGCGACGGAGGATGCGTGCAAGGCGGCCGGCGGGCGCTTCATGCCGACGGTGTTCGGCTGGATGGTGCATGTGTCGCCGTGGGAGAGAAATCCGGCGCTCGTGTGGGGCACGCACGAGGACGATGACCATCGGGAAATCACTGGGCATTGACCCCACACGCTCGCACTTCGCCCGATTGTTAAAGGATGCAAATCCGATGGGGGTTGCCAATTGCCACTACTCGTCGCTAGAGACAGTCATAGGCGCGTGCAAGAGGCTTCCGTGATTTCAGATTCGCAGGGCCGCAACTCCGAGCAGACATCGAGCGTCGATCACGACCTCGCCGCCCAGCGCGCCGCACTCCGCGAACTGCTCGAGCTTCCGCTGCGCACCGCGGTGCGGCGCCTGGCGAACGAAGGCACCTTCGATCAATCCACTCTTCGCGATGAGCTGCGCGCCGTTTGCGAAGATGCGCGACAGCGTGGGCTTCGTGCCGAACAACTGTTGATCGCAGTGAAAGAAATCTGGGCCAACGAGCCCATTGCCCGCGACATCGCCCGCAATGCTGGCGGAACGCCCTTTCTGACCCAGGTAGTAACGATGGCGCTGGACGCGTACTATCAGTGACCAGGCCCAGATTGGAGACCGTCGTAGAGCGTGACGTCTTTGCGGAAGATGGGACGCGGTGGCGGGTGCGCGAGGCGCTGGCGTTCGACGTGCCGGGTGCAGAGCGGGCGTCCTGTCTGATTGGCGACTCCGGGAAGGTGTGCCGTCGACTGTGGAACTATCCCGGAAGGTGGAGCGAGCTTTCCCCGCAAGCCATTCTCAACATACTGGAGCGCCCCAGGGGCTGATCGCTGCGAGGAAGCGTCAGCGCTGCTCGAGCAACAGAACTTCGCTGAACACGAGGTTGCGACGACGGACCACGCGGAACTCGCGTTTCAGCGCCGAGAGGAGGCTCAGGTCATTGAATCCGAGGTGACCGCCGCTCCAGCGCGGCTCCAGCGAGTCCGTATTGCGCCGAAAAACCGCGTTCGCAAGCTCGCCCGTCGTGAGTTTTTCGTGATGCATCCGCAAGCCTGCCTGAATCAGGTACTTCAGAGCGAATCCCGCTCCAACCATCTTCGGCATGGAGAGTACGATCGTTCCCCCGGGATCGAGAAGTGTGAACAGTGAGCGAATGAACTCGACCCGACTCTCATAGGGTCGTGCGGCATCGGCAACGTGCTCGATCGTCTCGAGCAGAAACAATACGCCGTAGCCTTCGCCGCCAAGCGCCTCCTTCAACTCGTTCATCGTGAGCTTCGAGTTATCCAGAAGGCGCACGGAGGTCAGCCCCTCCTTGTCCACCAACTGTTGCGCAACGACTAGCCATCGCGCGAGCCGATCGATGCCGGCAACGCGCTTGAAGTATTTCGCCAACGAGGGGAGCAGCACGCCGTCGGCGCATCCCATGTCGATCGCGCCGGTTTCGTGAAATCGCGGGGCCGCAAGTTGCAGTGCCACCTCGAAGCGATAACGCTTCAGTCGCGGAACCAGTCCCGGGCGTAGATAGTTGTAATCGCCATAGGTCGCGCAGCCGTCCCGATAGCGAAAGGAGGCATCGGAAAAGACGACTCTCGAGGGGAGAACGAACATCACAGCCGGCTACACTTGCTCGCGTCGAAGTCGTCGTTCACGGTGTCCATCGCCGCGCTGAGCTGCGCGTAGCGCGCGCGGCGATCCGGATCGAGCGCGCGCGCGTCGCGTGCCAGCTTCGCCAGCCCCACCAGCGCCTCGTCCGCCGCGCGATAGCCGTACGAGAGCTCCTTGCACGAGAGCCGCTTCTGAGCGAAGTCCGTGCGGCGGTCGTGATAGTTGTGCAGCCCGTGCTCGAGCGAGTCCGCGAGCGAATCGAAGCGCGACAGCGCCGCCACCTGCGAAGCCGACGGGGTCGGTGCACTCGACGGCGGCGCGCTCGGCGCCGGCG
>DATCPC010000005.1:0-1789 GCA_036564355.1 Gemmatimonadaceae bacterium
GTCTCGATGCCGCTCGTGTGGGATGAGGTGAATGACACCCTCGATCCGAAAGCGTTCACTATCAGGAACGCGCCGGAGCGGATGGAGCGGTTCGGCACCGACCCGGGATTGCCTGTGCTCGAGATGAAGCCCGATCTCGCGCAGGTGCTCGACCAACTGGCGAGCCTGCTAGCGAGCGACGAACAGCGAGGGAAATAGCGAGGCAGGGGCTCTGCTACTAGCTTCCAATCACTAGAGCGTCGTCGTATCGCGCCTCCGCCACACCGGGACGGACCTTGTTCGGATCTCAACAGCGCTCCAGGCTTCTGTGGACTACCGGCTCGGGTTACTTGCTCGCTGTCGGGACGACGCTGTTGGCGCATGTCGTTACGGTCGCACTCAGGCAAGACTGGCCGACACCCAGCTTCATGTTCTTCATTCCCGCCGTCGCGATCTCGGCCTGGTTCGGCGGACTGGGGCCGAGCATTCTGGCGACGGCGATGTCGCTGGCGCTGATCCGGATCAACCTTCTTGGGCCCAGCTGGATCGGGCCCGAACCGAGGAATGGAACACTCTCGGTGATTACGTTCCTCGTCGTCGCCGTCACTATCGCGGTCACAATGGAAGCGCTGAGGCGGGCGCGTGCACTCGCCGACTCCCACGCCGCTGACCTCGAGCGGCTCAACACGGAAGTCAACCGCTCCGCCACTCGGGCGACCAGACTGCTCGACGTCACCACCGCGCTTCTCGAAGCGCAATCGGTCGAGGAACTCGCGGATGTGGTGCTTGGAAAAGGACTCGGTGTAGTCGAAGCAGCGCGTGGAGTCCTGGTCTGTGCCGATGGCGATCGCATCTCGGTCGTCGGCAGTCGTGGTTACAGCCCCGAAGTCGACTCACGCGCGCAGGCGCTCACGGTGGATAGCGACGTTCCACTCATGGATGCCTTCCGCCGCGGCGAGTCAATCTGGATCGGGTCGGCTGAAGAATATCGCCAGCGCTACGCTTGGTCCTTCGGGGAGTTTGGGGTGGTGAGCGATACGCAGGCGCATGTTGCGACTCCCTTGATTCACGAGGGTGAAAAGGTAGGTAGTCTCGCGCTCAGCTTCTGCGATCCGTCTGCGTTCGGTGCTTCCGATCGCGCGTTCACGCTGCTCCTTGCCCAGGCGTCTGCCTCCGCGATGCACCGTGCCAGGACGTACAACTCGGAGCGTGAGAGGCGACGCGAAGCTGAATTGCTCGCTCGCGCGCGCGAGGATGTGCTCGGCGTCGTCGCGCACGATCTTCGCAATCCGCTGAATCTCATCCAAATGACAGCGGAGCTGATGGTCGATGAGCAGCTGCCGCTGGCGCGACGAAGCGAGCTGCTCGGCATCGCCATACGTGCGGCGAAGGAGATGAACCGACTCATAGAGGATCTGCTCGATACCGTGCGTCTTCAGGCAGGACGTCTGTCGCTGGACGTCGAGGATGTGAGCGTCGACTCGATCATCAAACAGGCGGAAGAGACGTTTCGCCCGCTCGCCGACAGACGTCGCGTTCACTTCGAGACGGCGGCGCAGGATGGTGCTATGGTGAGGGCCGATCCGACTCGTGTCTCCCAGATCGTCGGCAACCTGGTCGGAAATGCGATCAAGTTCACGCCGGAACAGGGCTCAGTGAAACTCCTCGCCCGGCCGCAGGACGCGCAGGTTTTGTTTCAGGTTACGGACGACGGGCCGGGAATTCCCTCCGAGAGCATGTCGCACCTCTTCGACAATTTCTGGCAGGCGCGGAAGAGTGACCGGCGCGGTGTGGGCCTTGGGCTCGCCAT
>DATCPC010000069.1:0-18144 GCA_036564355.1 Gemmatimonadaceae bacterium
GTCCAATAGCGCACCGGCCCGCGCCGGAGCGCGATCGACAGGAGTGGGCGCGTTCGCCAGTTTCGCCGCTCGCGAGGAGGGGCGGACGGGTTGTTCGTTCGAAGGGGAAGTGGCATCGGATACCGGCGCAGTGCACTGTTAGGAACCACCCGTGGATCGTCACGCGCGGTACAGTGAGAGGACGGGGGACGAATGGTTGTCGTAACAGCGTCCGTTTCCCAATCTAGCTTTGCCGCGGCGCGGGGCGTAGGGTGGAAGAAGCTCCCGTCGATTCAGTACACGGATTCCTCATACGATGATCCCATGATTCAGTCTCGCATTCTGTTCACGGCCGTGTTGTTTTTCGCGATGCCCCTTTGTACGGCGCCCGTGTTCGCGCAGCGGAGCGGGCCATCGCCTGTGCTTGCTACTCCGCCCGCGGCCGCGCAGGGAGTGAACGGACACCTCGATCCGGAGGCTGCGACGCGCGCGTATCTCGCGACGCTGCCAAGCGACAAGAAGGCGCAGTCCGACGCGTATTTCGAGGGCGGCTACTGGCTGATCCTCTGGGACTTCCTGATCGCAGCGATCATTTATCTGCTCCTGCTCTCGACCGGACTTTCCGCGCGCATGCGGGACACCGCCGAGCGGATGACTCGCTCGCCGACACTCCAGAGCGTGCTGTATTGGGTGCAGTTCCTGGTCGTGACCACCGTGGTGAGCCTTCCGTGGAGCATCTGGGAGGGTTATGTGCGGGAGCATACGTACGGACTGTCGAATCTGACCTTCGGCGCGTGGCTCGGGGAGCAGGCGAAGGGCTTCGGAGTGTCGCTGGTGATCGGCGCGCTGGTGGTCGCGGCGCTCTACGCGATCGTGCGCAAGCTGCCGCGCACGTGGTGGGTGTGGGGCGCAATCGCAAGCATCGCGTTTTCGTTCGTGGGAGCCGTGATCGCCCCCGTAGTGTTGACACCGATCTTCAACTCACCGAAGAAGCTCGCCGATGCGCACGTGGTCGATCCGATCCTGAGGCTCGCGCGGCAGAACGGTATCGACGCGACGGACGTGTGGGAGATCGACGCATCGAAGCAGAGCAAGCGGATCAGCGCCAACGTGAGTGGCGCGCTCGGCACGGAGCGGATCACGCTCAACGACAACCTGCTGAATCGCGCGTCGCTCGAGGAGATCGAGGCGGTGATGGGGCACGAGATGGGGCATTACGTGCTCAACCACATCTACAAGGGGCTGATGGCGTTCGGTATTCTCATCGTGATCGGCTTCGCTGTGGTCGCGTGGCTGTTCGAGCGACTGCGCGCGCGCTACGAAGCGTCGTGGAAGGTGCGCGGGATCGGCGATCCCGCGGGGCTGCCGCTCGTCGCGCTGCTGTTCACCGGCTATCTGTTTCTCGCGACGCCTCTGCTCAACACGATCACGCGCACGATGGAATACGAGGCGGACATGTTCGGGCTCAATACGGCGCGGCAGCCGGACGGCTTCGCGCAAATCGCGATCAAGTTGAGCGAATACCGGAAGCTCGACCCGGGGCCGTGGGAGGAGAGGATCTTCTTCGATCATCCGAGCGGCCGCACCCGCATCTACACCGCGATGCGGTGGAAGGCGGAGAACCTCGAGGCTACGAGACCTTCCTCGTCTTCCGCTTCAGGAAATCCATGAGAATGAACTGGCCGAGCGTCATCGTGTTCGTGAAGTAGGCCTTGCCGCGGCTGATCGCGGACATGCGCTTGACGAACTCGATGAGCGCACGGTCGCGCGCGAGCATGAAGGTATTGATCACGATCCCCGACCGCCGGCAGTCGGCGACCTCGCGCAGCGTGGCGGCGGTGACCATCGCGTCGAGCCCCATCGAGTTCTTGTAGATCATGCCGTTCGCCATCGTGAGCGCGCTCGGCTTGCCATCGGTGATCATCACGATCTGCCGCATGTCCTTCTTCTGCGACATGAGAATCCGGCGGGAGAGCTTGAGTCCCTCGGCCGTGTTCGTGTGGTAGGGGCCCACCTGCGCATGCGCGAGGCGGTTGAGCGGAATCTCCTCCGCCGAATCGTGGAAGAGGACGACGCGTATGGTGTCGCCGGGGAACTGCGTGCGGATGAGATGCGTGAGCGCGAGCGCGACCTTTTTCGCCGGGGTGAAGCGATCCTCGCCGTAGAGAATCATCGAGTGCGACGTGTCGAGCAGCAGCACGGTCGCGCACGACGAGCGGTATTCGGCCTGGCGCACCATGAGGTCGCCGTAGTCCAGGTCGATCGGAACGTCGAGATTGCCGTTCCGGATGAGCGCGTTCTGCAGCGTCGCGTTGACGTCGAGATTGAGCGTGTCGCCGAACTCGTAGGGCTTGCTCGAGGCGTCGGCCTCGATGCCCGTGGCGAGATAGGGCGTGTCGTGGCTGCCGAAGCTCGAGCGGCCGAGGGAGCCGAGGAGTGAGCGGAGGGTCTTGAAGCCCAGGAAGTCGATGCCCTTCTCGGTGAGCGAGAACTGGACGTCCTTCGAGGCGGCGTGGGCGAGACCGCCTGGACCGGTGACGGGCTGGTGGCCGGCGGGCATCTGCGGCGGTGCGTCGACGTTGAGATAGCCTTCCTCGACGAGCTTGGAGATGATGTCGTCGAGCAGCTTCGCGAGCTTCTCGGCACTCTCGCCATCGTCATCCTTGCCGTCGCCGCGCAGGGCCTCGAGCATCTCGGCGGTGAACTGCCCGCTCTCCATCAGCGCGTTGAGGATGGCCTCGCGCAGCGCGTCCATGGAGCGGTCCTGCTCCTGCCCTGCGTCGTCCCAATACGGGCTCTGCATTTTGCCGCCGGCGAAGCCGGACTGCAGCAGAAAATCCGCGAGCTTGTCGAGGAGCGACTGGAGGTCGATGGCGTCGGCCATCTGCGGGCTGAACTTGCCGTACGTGTGAAAGCGCAGCGGAGTGGACGGATGTAGGTTGTGATGGTCGGCGGGCGTCCTCGATCGCAGGATGACACTGACGACGGGACCTTGCAACCCCTCGGGATGATCGACTCGTCACCACCGAACACGCTTACACCGCCGCGCGGAACGCCATCGGGCGCGATCGCCGCGCCGCGCTACCGGAACCCGTTCTCGGTGCTCATCAAGCACCGGAATTTTCGAATCTTCTGGTTCGGGCAGACGGGCTCGCTGGTGGGCACGTGGATGCAGCAGGTGGCGCTGGGCTGGGTGGTGTTGCAGATCACGAACAGCCCGTTTCTGGTGGGCGTCGAGGCGGCGGCCGGGTCGCTGCCGGTGCTGCTGTTCACGCTGTACGCGGGGGTGCTCGCGGACCGCATGGACAAGCTCGTGCTCGTGCGCGTGACGCAGTCGCTGCTGCTGTTCGAGGCGACGCTGCTGTGGTGGTTCAACTGGACGGGGCACGTCACGATCGCGGTGCTGATCGGGATCGCGTTGTTCGGCGGCGTGGCGAGCGCGTTCGACATCCCGACGCGACAGGCGCTGATGGTGGAGCTCGTGGGGCGCGACGACGTGGTCGACGCGATTGCCTTGAATTCAAGCGGATTCAATCTCGCGCGGATCGCGGGGCCGAGCCTGGCGGCGATCATCATCGACCGCTTCGGGCTGGCGTGGTGCTTCGCGGCCAATGCATTCAGCTACCTGCTGGTGCTCATCAGCCTGTTCACGATCAAGCTTCCGCTCAAGGTCATCACGGCGACGGATCTGTCGCCCACGGAAGGGTTGATGGAAGGGATCCGCTTCATGCGGAAGTCGCGCGAGGTGTCGCTGCTCATGAGCATGGTCACGGTGTACTCGATCTTCGGCATTCCGTATCTGGTGCTGATGCCCGTGATCGCGCGCGACACGTTGCACGGCACGGCGCGGACGTACGGGCTGCTGCTCGCGAGCGTGGGGCTCGGCGCGGTGACGGGAGCGTTCGCACTCGCGATGGTCGGGCGGCGCGTGCGGCGGGGGAAGGTGCTGGCCGCGGCGGCGTTCTCGTTCAGCGCGCTGCTCATTGCGTTCTCGTTCTCGCGCAACATCTGGCTGAGCGTCGCGATTCTGTTCGCGACGGGGCTCACGATGATCCTGAACAACGCGCTGGCGAACGGACTCCTGCAGACCATCACGCCCGATGGGTTGCGGGGGCGGGTGATGTCGGCGTACGCGTTCGTGTTCGTGGGGATGGCGCCGGTGGGATCGGTGCTGTCGGGGAGCGTGGCCTCGGCGCTCGGGGCGCCGGCGGCGATCGGGATTGGCGGCGGGGTGCTGCTCTGCTTCGCGGCGTGGGTGTTCGGGACGCGGAAGGAGTTGAAGGGGCTCTAGCGGACAGCACCGGAAATATTCAACCAAATGGTTGACTATCCGGCGCGCGCGAATATACTCAGCCTCATGGTTGAATATCCCAGGCTCGATCTCGTCTTTCGCGCTCTCGGCGACGGCACCCGGCGTGGCATGCTCAAACAGCTCGCGTCCGGCGAGCGAACCGTGGGCGAGCTCGCCGCGCCGTATCGCATGTCGCTCGCCTCAGCGTCGAAGCACGTGAAGGCGCTCGAGCGGGCCGGTCTGGTCAGGCGAACCGTGCGTGGACGCACGCACTTCTGCCGCCTCAATCCAAAACCGCTCGCCAGGGCCGATGAGTGGCTGCGCGTCTACGAGCGGCTCTGGGACATTCGCCTTGCACGCCTGCAGGAGCTGCTGCGCCACCCCGATAACGACGGAAGCGCTCGCTGATCCGCGCGCGGCGCCTCCGCACTCACTTCACCCCGTCATCGAGAGAGACTCGCGTGCCCGCCACCTCCACCGACCGCATCGAGAAACAGATCGTCCTCGACTCACCGCGCTCGCGTGTATGGCGCGCGATCACCGATGTATCCGAGTTCAACGCCTGGTTCGGTGTTGAGCTGACGAGCCCATTCACCACAGGCGCCAAGGTGAGTGGCAAAATCAACATCCCCGGCTACGAACATGTCGTCGCCACCGTGTGGGTTGAAAAGATCGAGCCCGAGCATCGCTTTTCCTTCCGCTGGCATCCGAGCGCGATCGACCCGAAGGTCGATTACTCGAAGGAACCGACGACGCTCGTTACGTTCACGCTCGAGGACGTGAAGGGCGGCACGAAGCTCACCGTCGTCGAATCAGGGTACGACGCGCTTCCGGAGTCGCGGCGCGCCGCGGCGTTCGCCAATGACGAGAGCGGGTGGGAATCACAGACGCAGCGGATCAGCGCGTATCTGAAAACGCATCCCTGACCGCATCACCCGAAGTGCTCACGCGCGACCTGCACCACGATCGAGGCTGCGCGATCGATGCCCAGCCACCCGGTGTTCAGGCACAGATGGTAGTTCTCGTGCGCGAGCCATGATCGATTCCAGTGGGAGCGAACGTACTGCTCCCGCTGCCTGTTGCTCTCGTCGACGTATTTCTCCGCGTCCTTGAGCGAGAGCGACAGGCGAGTCGCGATGCGCGCGGCCAGCTCCGCGCGCGTCGCGTAGCAAAACACGTGCAACGTATCCTCGCGCGCGCCGAGCACCCACTGCGCGCCGCGACCCACCACGACCGTCGGACCCGCGGCCACCGCTTCCTCGATCACGTTCGCAGTCACCTCGAGGATCCGCTCCTCGCTCGGCGGCAGCGTCGTCGGCCTGCCGTTGAACACCTCCGGCGCGCCGAGGGCGAGTGCGTCGGCGATTCGCTGTCCCAGCGTCGGCACGCGCTCCTCGCGCTCCACGACCTCGGCCACGGGCACGCCGAGCCGCTGCGCGACGGAGTCGACGAGCTCGTTGTCGACGAGCTGCCAGCCGAGCGAGGCCGCGACGCGCGCGGCCAGCTCGGCGCCGCCGGCGCCGACCATCCGCGATACGGTGATCAGCGGCATGCGCGATTGCGTGCGTCAGCTGAGACGGCAGACCCGCAGATGCTCGACCACCCGAAAGCCGAGCGCATCCCAGGCGGCGTTGGCGGTCTCGTTTTCCACCGCGTTGTGCAATCGCGCCTCGCGCAGTCCGCGCTCGCGACACCACGCGATGGCGGACGTGAACAGCGCGCGCAGCACGCCGTGCCGGCGCGCGCTGGGGACGACGTACACCGACGAGATGTACCCGTGGCGCGAAGGAAAGAGTAGCGGCAGACCGGCGCTCGCGACGCAGCGCAGCACGCCCACCGCGACCCCGTCACTCTCGGCGAGGAAGATCACTTCGCTCGAGCATCGCAATTGCGCCGCGAAGAGCCGGCTCGCGCGCGCGGGCGCATCGGGACGGAGGCGGCGATAGATCGGATTCTCGGAGTGCTCGCGAAGGAGCGCGAGGCGAAGCTCTATCACGACGGCGAGGTCCGCCATCGTGGCCGCACGCACGGTGAGCCCGGCATCGAGGCGGGAATCCGCCTCGAGCGACATGTGCCCGTCGCTCGCCGGATGCTCCATCACGCCATCATGCCGCCGCCGAAGAGATCCTGATTCGGCCGGCGCCGCTCGGGAGGCTGCGCGCGTCCGTACTGCCCGGAGTCGGAGCGCGAGATTTTCTTTCGCGCCACCAGCGCCTCGAGCACGAGCTCCGACGCCGCCGCCACCACCGACGCGTCGCCGCTCTCACCGAGTCCGCTGTCGTACACCACCTCGAGCAGCCCCGGAATGCGCTGGAATCCCTCGACCATCGCGCCGGAGGACACGTCGCCGTCCACCTGCAGCGCATTCCCCTGGTCGAACCACATCACCATGTCATCCGTGTTGAGCGAGCCCGCGCGCTCGTGCATCGTCGCGTCCGCCGCGCGCCGAATCAGCTCGTGAGCGATCGCGTGCCCGCCCACGAGCTCACCCTCGTACTCGAGCTCGATCTTGCCCGTGATCGCGGGAAGCGCCGAATAAATGTCGCTGATGCGGGGAACGACATCGCACTCGCCCGTGAGCAGCGAGCGCCGCTCGGCGTTCGAGATCGCGTTCTCGAGCACGGAGATCGGCATCCGCTGCGAAACGCCGGAGCGCTTGTCGATGCGCTTGTCCATGCGCGCTTCGAAGGCGATCCGCTCGATCACTTCGGAGATGAAATCCGGCACGCGCACGGGAAGCCCGCCGCGACTCGCCCACGCCTCCTGCTGCGTGATCGCCATGCCGAGCTCCACCGACTCCGGATAGTGCGTCATCACCTCGCTGCCGATGCGGTCCTTGAGCGGCGTGATGATCTTGCCGCGGGCCGTATAATCCTCCGGATTCGCCGTGAAGCAGATGAGTACATCGAGCGGCAAACGAATCGGATAGCCTTTGATCTGGACATCGCCCTCCTGCATGATGTTGAACAGGCCGACCTGGATTTTCCCCGCGAGATCCGGGAGCTCGTTGAGCGCGAAGATGCCGCGGTTCGCGCGCGGGAGCATCCCGTAGTGAATCGTGAGCTCGTCGGCGAGCACGTGGCCGCCGCGCGCCGCGCGAATCGGATCGACGTCGCCGATGATGTCCGCGATCGTGACGTCGGGCGTCGCAAGCTTCTCGACGTAGCGCGAGTCGCGATCGAGCCACGCGATCGGCGTATCATCACCCATCTCGGCGATCCGCATGCGCGCGAACTTCGAGATCGGCGCGAACGGATTGTCGTTGATCTCGCTGCCGGCGACGGAGGGGATCACCTCGTCGAGGAGCGTCGCGAGCGACCGCAGGATGCGCGACTTCGCCTGCCCGCGCAGGCCAAGCAGGATGAAGTTGTGGCGCGAGAGGAGCGCGTTCACGATCTGCGGAACCACGGTCTCGTCGTAGCCGACGACGCCGGCGAAGATCGGGCCGCCCTCTGCGAGGCGGGCGAGGAGATTGGCGCGCACCTCGTCCTTCACGGAACGGCGGGCGAGGGATGCGGCGGCGTACGGCGACTTCTTGAGGGCGCCGAGTGTTTCTGGGTGCGACGACGACACGGACAGCTCCGATGCGGCAGGGTGAAAACGTGATGAGTCTCAGCCTACTGGGGTGAGGCGGTCGTCCGCTAGTCCTGCTGGGAGACCGGCTGCACCTCGACCAGATTATCGTAGAACACGGGACCGTGGCCGAGGTCGGTCTCGCGCTGCGACGTGGTGTCGTTCGCGTTGCGTCCGTCCTTCGAGAATTTCGTCCACCAAATGGACGGCGCCCACACGGTTCCCTCGCTCACCGCGTCACTCACGCGCGCGATGGCGCTGAAGCTGCCGCGATCGTTGCGCACTTCCACGCGCGTGCCGTTCAGCACCGCGCGAGGCATCGCATCGTCGGGGTGGATCATCAGCTCCGGCTCGCGTGCCCCGCGGCGCAGCGCGTCGACGTTCACGAACGACGAGTTGAGGAACTGATGCGCCGGCGACGAGATGAGCGACAGTGGGAAGCGCGACGCCAACTCTGGCGAGCTGTCCACCGACTCGTAGGGCGGCGTGTACGTCGGAATCGGATCGAGCCCCATGTCCGCCAGCCGCTGCGAGTAGAGCTCGCACTTGCCGCTCGGCGTCGGGAAGCTCCCCTCCGCGAAGGGCAGATACGGACGCGGCACGTTGAGTCGCGTCCACCCCTTCTCGAGCAGCGTCTCGAGCGTGACGCCTGTGAACTTGTCGCTCTCCGAGTCGAGCGCCTGGCGAATGAGCTCGAGGTCATCGTCGCGCATCACGGGGTGATCGATGCCCATCCGCGCGGCGAGGAGCCGGAAGATCTCGCTGTTCGGCTTGCACTCGCCCACCGGCTCGATCGACGGGCGATTGAGCGTGACGTAATGGTGCCCGTAGGAATAGTGCACATCCCAGTGCTCGAGCTGCGTCGTTGCCGGGAGCACGATGTCGGCCCAATCGGCCGTGTCGGTGAGGAAGTGCTCGAGCACGACGGTGAAGAGATCCTCGCGCGCGAGCCCGCGCACGACTTCGCTTCGATCCGGCGTCACCGCGGCGGGATTGGAGTTGTAGACGACCAGCGCGCGCACGGGCGGCCCGCCCACTCCAGCGTCCGGCGTCGTGAGCGCCTCGCCGAGGCGGATCATGTTGATCGTCCGCACCGGCGGCGACAGATCGGGGCGGAACAGCTTGGCGCGATTGAACTGAAAGTTTCCGCTCGACGACAGCTGCACGCCTCCGCCGGCGCGGCGCCAGTGACCGGTGACCGCGGGGAGGCAGGCGATCGTGCGCACGGCCATTCCTCCTCCGCCGTGGCGCTGCAGTCCGTAGTTGATGCGCACGAAGGCGGCCTTCGCTCGACCGTACTCGCGCGCGAGCTCCACGATGCGCTCCGCTGGAATCCCAGTAATCGCCGAGACGCGCTCCGGTGCGTACTCGGCGGCGCGCGCGCGCAGCTCGGGCGCGCCGATGGTGAAGCGCTCGAGATAATCGACATCCTCGAGATGCTCGGCGAAGAGGACATGCATGATTCCGAGCGCAAGCGCGGCATCGGTGCCGGGCTTGATCGGGATCCACTCATCGCACTGGTCGGCGGTGCGCGTGCGAAGCGGGTCGATGGCGATGATTCGGGCACCGCGCGCACGGGCCTCGCGCACGAAGGGCCAGAGATGCGGATTCGACGTGAGCGTGTTGGTGCCCCACAGCAGCACGAGATCGCTCTCCGGCATTCCCTCGGGATCCGCGCCGATGTTCGCGCCCAGCGTCATCCTGAGTCCCACTCCGCCGGCCGTCGAGCAGATCGTGCGATCGAGCATCGATGCGCCGAGGAGGTGGAAGAAGCGATGATCCATCGTGTCGCCCTGGACAAGCCCCAGCGTTCCGGAGTACGAGTAGGGAAGAATCGACTGCGGCCCGTCCGCGGAGCGCGCGATGGCGCCGAGGCGCTCCGCGACTTCGTCGAGCGCCTCGTCCCAGGTGATGCGCTCGAAGCGACCTTCGCCTTTCTTGCCGATGCGGCGGAGTGGATGCGTCAAGCGCTCCGTGTGGTACGTGCGCTCGACGTAGCGATTCACTTTCGCGCAGAGAAATCCGCGAGTGAATGGGTGATTCGGATCGCCGGCGACACGAATGGCTCTCCCGTCGCGAATCGTGACGAGCATCGCACAGGTGTCGGGGCAATCGTGCGGACACGCGCCGCGCACGATCGTGTCGCTGGCGCGCTCATCTACTGGACTGGTGGTGGCGAGCGATGCTTCCATTGCAATAGGATATGACGTCGTTCGCGCATCGCCAACGGGCTGACCGTGAGCGAGATGTGAGAAGCGCGCGGGCAGATCGCGTAAAACATTCTCACTTAAGGCGTTACGGTGTGTTTTCGCAACTCGGGGAAGTTGCGTTAGAAGTGAGGTGATGTGCACGGCGTCACAATGACGGCGGCGCTCGTGAGAAAGTGCGCTATGTGCATGGCGCAGCGAGTCTTGACAGCGTAACTTCTGAAGGCAAATTAACCGCCGGTCGCTCCTTGCATAGCAACAACGCTCGTGCTCGGACGAAGATTCGACCTAATACCGCCTCCAAAAGGAGAGTTTCGATGAAGCGCCTTGCCGTCGTTGTTGCCGTTCTCGCGATTGCCGCGTGTAAAGCGAAGGATTCCGCTCCCGCTGATACCGCAGTCGTCGCTGCACCTGCAATGAGCCCCGCGCCCGCCATGGCGGACAGCATGAAGCATGACAGCTCGATGTCCACCACGACGACCACCACCAAGACCGACTCGACGATGATGAAGAAGGACTCGTCGATGATGAAGAAGAAGCCGTAACTGAGTTGTTGCGGGGATACAGGGGCGCAACCTCACAAGGTTGCGCCTTCTCGCATCCGGGGCGTCGGAGGGTCCGGTTATTGCCGTCGTTCTGGGAGGGAGCACACGAGTGACTTGTCGCGCGGACGTCGCGCAGCGCTCACGGATTCACTATCTCGACGGAGGATTTCATGAAGCGCATTGCAATAGTGGCAGTCGTCGTGGCGATCGCCGCGTGCAGCAAGGCCGACAAAGGTGCGACCACCGATACGACAGCTGCGGCCGGGGCGGTCGCGCCGTCGTCGGACAGCGCGAAGCGCGCAATGACAAGCGGCACAAGTCGCGCGAGCGACAGCATGCACATGATGAGCAGCGGATCGACCACGAGCGGGAGCATGGGAGACAGCGCGAGCGCCGCGGCCAAGGACACGCTGAAGAAGAAGACGCCGCCGCAATAATGGCGCAGGAGGTCGTGTGAGAATGAGTGCCCGGCGCGAATTGGCCGGGCACTCGTCGTATGTGCGGGCGTAAGTGCGAGTTACGGCCGCACGACATCGCCAGTCTTTCTCGTGGCATCGCCCGCTCTCTTCTCTCCCGCCGGCCGCATTGTCCGATACCAGCCCCAGTGCGCGCACGCCTCGCGCGCGCGACTTCAGCGCGCACTCCGAGATGCGACCTGAACGGCCAATGCGCCTCGCGATGCTGCTCGTCGCCCTCGTGGCCGCGGCGCCGTATCTGATCACGATCGGCTACGGCTTCGTGTACGACGACGGCCCGATCATCGCGGACAATTCGGCACTGCACGCCCCGGCCGGGCTGCTCGGCGCTTGGCGCGCGGCGTACTGGCCCGCGGCGTGGGGGCGTGCGGGACTTTATCGTCCCGTGGTGCAGTTCGCGTACGCGCTGCTCTGGAACGTGAGCGGCGGCGCACCGTGGCTCTTTCACCTGTATGCGGTCGTGCTGTACGCCGTGTGCGCGATCGCCGTGCTCCTGGTCCTCGCGCGTGCGCTCCCAATGCGCGCGGCACTACTCGGCGCGGTGATCTTCGCGGCGCATCCGCTGCACGTCGAGTCGGTGGCAAACGTCGCGGGGTCGGCGGAGGTCGTGGCGGCCCTCGCGAGCATTGCGTGCGTGCTGGTGATGGTGCGGGCGTTCGACGCCAACGCCAGCGCCGTACCGTGGAAGGCGGCTATCTCGAGCGCGGCGCTCTTCGCCGTGGCGCTCGGCGCGAAGGAGTCGGCGGCGACCGTCCCGGCGCTCGCGGTGCTGTGCCTGTGGGGATGGCGCGAGCCCGGTGACGCGGCGACCGACGCGAAGGTGGTGATCGTGCGTGGCTGGCGCGCGTGGGCGGCGTTCGCGGTGGTGCTGGCACTGATGATCGCCGCGCGGCGCGCGGTGCTCGGCGGGTTCGCCCCGCCATCGACGGCGCTGGCGGTGGGGCTCGATGGCGAAACTCTCGCGCAGCGATGGTGGACGATGACGGGCGCGTGGCCGCTCGTGGCGCACCTGCTCGTGCTGCCGACGCGGCTCTCGATGCACTACGGGCCGACGACGGTGATTCCGCATCGCGCGATGAATGCGAGCGCGGTGGTGGCCATCCTGGCGTTCGCGTTGATCGTCGCGGCGGCGGTTACGAGCGCGAGGCGCGGCGACCGACGGCCGCTCGTCGCTCTCGGCTGGGTGGTGCTCGCGTACCTCGCGGCCTCGAACATCCTCGTTCCGACGGGGCAGCTGCTTGCGGAGCGAACGCTCTTCTTTTCATCGGTCGGGGTGGCGATGCTCGCGGGATGGGCGCTCGCGCGCACGGAGAGCGCGCCGGCGGGCGTGAGGCGCGCCGCGTCGGCGAGTGCGATGGTGCTGGTCGCGGCCGGCGTTCTCGGTACCGCACTGCGCGTGCACGTCTGGTCGAGCGAGGAGCAGCTCTTTCAAAGCGGCATCGACTTCGATCCCGCGGCGTTCTACCCGTACTGGCAGCTCGCGCGCGCCGTCGGACGACATGGCGACAATGCGCGCGGACTCGCGCTACTCGGGGAGGCGTATCGCCGCTACCCGGCGGGGGAGACACTGGCGCTCGAGTATGCGCAGCACCTGCGCACGTCGAAGCGTGGTGAGGATGCGCTGACGGTGCTCCGCGCGGCGTCGGCTGCGCATCCCGCATCGCAGCCGGCGCGCCTAGCGTATCTCGACGCGGTGCTGGATCTTCGCGGGCCGGACTCGCTCATCGGCGCGATCGAGGGCGAGCAGGGACGTGACCCCGCCGGGTCGCTGCGCTACGTGCTCCTCGCCCGCGCGTACGGGAAGCTCGACCACACGGATTCGGTGACCGCCGTGTACGCGCGTGCGGTGGCGGAGGACGGCGGCGATCCCGGGCTTCGCTACGCGTACGCGAGCGCGCTGCACGCGTCGCATCGCGAGGCGGATGCGCAGCGAGAGTTGGACAGCGCGGCGGCCTCGGGAGAGATGCCCGCGGCGGTGCGGTACGCGCTGCAGGCGAGAATCTCGTTGGCGCGCGGCGACAGCGGGGCGGCGCGAGGTGCGCTCGCGAGAGCGCGCGCGGCGGCTCCGGGGGACACGAGTCTCGCCGCGCTAGGCGCGGCCTTGGAGCCGCGCCCGCGCTGACGACGGGGCGGGTGCTTTTCTAGACAGTTGGCTCGAGGGAGCTCTCGAGCGCCCGCATCCGCGACGCGAATGATGCGTCATCGAGTACGGGCTCTGCGCCACTCACGTCGACGTCTTCATCGAGCTTCACCCACGACACGCACCCCATGTAGCGCCGCGCCTCCGGAAGCGTGACCGCGGCGGGGAGTTTCGCGATGCGCACCGCGACCACGTGCACGCGCGGGTCATCGCGATATCGGAAGCGCGATTCAACGGCGCCCCAGGTAAGGCCGTGCTCCGAGCCGATCCCGCGCAGGCGCCCGAGGTCCGTGACGGGCCAGACCGCCGCCACGACCGCGACGTAGCGCAGCTGGATCATTCCCTGCGGCGGCCGGTCCGCGTGCGCCGCGTCGAGCGTCGGATGAAAGCGCTCGGCCAGCTCGTCGAGCTTCTCGTGGAAATACGTCGGATACAGGAGAAAGCGATCGTGGCGTACGTCGAAGCCTGCGCGGTTCTCCCGAATGCCGCCCTTGCGAATCATCGCGATCAGGTCGCCGCGCGCCATCGCTTCCACGAGCACCGCCCACTCCTTGAGTGCGACCCGTTCCGGATCGCGCGCGCTCGATGGTGCATCGGTCACGAGCGATGCTCCCGCCACCAGACGAATGCCTCGGGAATGCCAACCTCGGGACGCATGGTCGGCGACCAACCGAGCTCGCGACGCGCGCGCTCGGATGTGAAGGGGTTGTCGCGAGTGAAGATGTCGACGATGCCCGGGAGCTGCTCGGCCGTTGCGTGCTGCTTCGCGAGACGCGCGGCTGTTGCGAGCGCCTCGAATGTTGCGCGCGCAATGGCAGAGGGGATCGGAACGCCGCGCACGCGGCGCCCGAGACCATTCGCTGCGAGCTGCACCATGTCCGCGACACTTACCGGAAAGTCGTTCGCGAGATTGAATGCGCGGCCGCCGGCTGCATCGATCCGCGCGGCGCGCACGGCGCCATCGGCCACCGCCGATGCGTGCACGAGCGAGAAGATGGATCGCCCGCCCGCGAACAGCGGGAAGAAGCCGGTGCGCATCACCCGAGCAAATCGCGGCACCAGCTGCCGGTCGCGCTTGCCGTAGATCATCGGGGGGCGAATGGCGGTGGCCCACAGCTCGCCCGCGGCGTGCGCGCCGAGCGCGAGCTGCTCGGCCTCGCGCTTGGAGCGAGCGTAGTACGAGTGCTCGGCGAGCGGCGCGAGAGGAGTGTCCTCGTCGGTTGGTGTGGAGCGATAGCGCGCCGCGCTGCCGTAGACCGCGACGCTGCTCGTATGCACAAGGCGTGCGCCCGCCGCCGCAGCCGCACCGACGACCGCGCGCGTGCCATCGATGTTCGCGCGCTGGAAGCTCGCCCACTCGCCGGTCGCGGCGATGAGCGCGGCGCAGTGGAAGACAGTGTGGCAGCCGACCGCCGCGGCTCGCAGCGATGCGGCATCGCCCAGGTCACCGCGCGTAACCTCCGCCCCCGCGGCGCCGAGCCATGATGCCGAGTGCGGATCCCGAACGAGCGCGCGCACGGTCCAGCCATCCGCGAGCAGTCGCTCGACAATGTGCGATCCGACGAGCCCGGTAGCACCGGTGACGAGCGCGCGCGTCACTCCCGCGTGAATGGCAGCGGCACCACCTGACCCTGCGTCGTGCCATTACTGCCTTCGACGACGATCGTGGATCCCATCTCGATCTCGCGCCGTAGCATGATCAGCGCGATCGCGCCCAGGCGCGGTGAGAGGGCGCTCGATCGCACGTCGCCAATCTGCCTTCCATCGAGCGACAACAGGTTCGCGCGCTCGGGGGGCGGCTCGCTGTGACCGAGCAGGAGGCCGCGAAGGTGCCGATTGACGTGGCCGCGAAAATGAATTCGCGCCACGACTTCCTGTCCCGTATAGCATCCCTTCGTGTACGAGATGGCGTGAAGCTCATCCTGATTCGCTTCCTGCGGGATCGTCGTGTCGTCGATGTCGATCCCCCATTCGGGGCGACCATTTTCGATGCGCGCGATCTCCCACGCCAGCAGTCCGCCCGGCGTCGCGCCGCCGGCAACGAGGCGTTGCCAGACCGTGCCGAATGCATCCGATGGGAAGAACAGCTCGTATCCCTCGGCCTCGAGATCGGGGATGCGCGCGATCATCACGGGGCGACCGCCGATTTCCGCGTCGAGGTGCGAGTACGTGGCGAGCGCCGCCAGAGCCTCGCGCGCGAGACTGGCTGCGGGTGCGAGGATGGAGCGAGCGGCGACCCCCGCGATCGCGAGCTGACGCATCTCGGAGGCGACGTCGAGATAGGGCACGACCCGCGGATTGACGTACTTCCGCACCAGCGCATCCCACCCGGCTCGCGCACGAGGCGGCACGTCGACCAGGAGGTGATCCGCGCGAGAGAAGATGCGGACGTCGGCGACGATGCGGCCCTTCGGACTAAGCGCCGCCGCATACTGGCCATGCCCCGGCGAGAGCGCGAGAACATCGTTCGTGACCATCCCGGTAAGCATCTCGGCCGCTTTCGGCCCATCGAGGCGCGTGCGTCCGCGAACACTGCGGTCGGTGAGCATCGCGCCGTCCTCGAGCGCGGCGTACTCGCTCGCGATGTTCCCGTAGTGCAGCGTCACCGAGTGGCCCGCGACCACGCCGACCGCGGGAAACTGGCCCGAGATGATGGGACCCGCCGTCATCCGGCGGCCCTCACGGCGAGCATGGCCTCGAGTGAATCGGGCGTCTCGTCCGCGAGCGACGTCAGCATCGCGTTCGCATCGACGATGCTCTCGACGCGGAATGGCGCGACGACGACGCAGCGAAGGCCTGCGGCGCGCGCGGCACGCGCACCTGCGGGCCCCGACTCGAGTGCCAGCCCGGAGTGTGAATCGAGCGGGCGGCGACGATTCATTCGCTCGAGCGCCTTGCGGTAGCCGTCCGGCGAGGGCTTCGCGGCAGCGACATCCTCGGCCGCGATGATGACTTCGAATGCGCCGTCGAGCTCCGCGAGCGCGAGAAGCGAGTCGACCGTCGCGCGAGCGAGACCGGTGACGATCGCGAGACGGCAGCTCCCGGCGGCCAGGGCGACGAGCTCACGCGCGCCGGGCGCGAGCGAAACGCCGGCCTGCAGCCGCGATGCGAACTCTCGGTCGATCCGCATGGCGAGCAGCGTAATGGCAGCCTCATCGAGTGCGAGCGCATGGACGCGAAGGACGTCCCGCACGAGTGACCGCGTGTCGCCGCCGGCATCCGCGAGGCGCGCTTCGTCGAGAGGTGGCGTCGCGTCGGACGGCACGAGCTCATCCTCCGCGAGAACGCGCAGCAGCGCCGCGCGTCGAAGCGGTCCCGTGCGCACAAGTACGTCTTCAACCTCCCAGAACAGCGACGCGATCATGAGGCAAACTATACGGAAACCGCGAGGCTCCGCTACGTCCTGGCGGCCGCATCCGCGGCGTAGGATGCATCGAGCAGCTCGACCGGGTGCACGGTGCGTGCGGAGAGCCCCGCGCGGCGCAGACCGGCGCCGATCTGCATCAGGCATCCGGGGTTTCCGGTCGCCACGAACGACGCGCCAGTGAGCTCGATGTGCGCGATCTTCGGCGCGAGCACGGCGGCGGAGAGCGCAGGCTCGAGCAGGTTGTAGATCCCGGCGCTGCCGCAACACTGATCGGAGTCGACGAGCGCGACGCGCTCGAGGCCGGGGATCGAGTCGAGCACGGCCAGCGGCGCGGCGGAGACACGCTGTGCGTGCTGCAGATGGCAGGGCGCATCGTAGGTGACGCGATACGGCAACGGTGCGCCGCGGCGCGGGCCGGCGGCGGCGAGAAGCTCGCTCACGTCTCGCACCCGCGCGGAGAAGCTCGCTGCCCGCGCTGCCCACGCACTGTCGCCGGCGAGCAGGTGATCGTACTCCTTCAACAGCGCTCCGCATCCGGCGGCGTTCGTGACCACATATTCGGCGCCCGACCTCTCGAACGCCGCGATGTTGCGGCGCGCGAGTGAGCGCGCCGTGTCGAGATCGCCGGCGTGCGCGTGCAGCGCTCCGCAACAGTGCTGACCAGGTGCCGGTACGGCCGCGTAATCGTTGTCGACGAGCGTGCGCTCCGTGGCGCGGTTAGCTGCGGTGAACAACCCCTCCATCACGCAGCCGCGCAGCAGCGCGAACGTTCCCCGGCTTCCGTCGCCGTGCGGCTCGTGCGTGGCGCGCGGCAGCGGCGACTCGCTCGATGCTAGCATCGCGAACGCAAAGCCGACGTCGCCCGGGAGGCGCGAGAGAAAGTGCGGAAGCCGGGTCGCGCGTAGCAGGCGAGCGCCCGTGACGGCGATGCGCATCAGTCCTCGATGGGCGAAGAGCGCGAGAATGAAGCGCGCGCGCAGCGGCGGACGCTTCACCTCGCCGATTGTGGCGCGCGTGGCCTCGAGCAACGCACCGTACGGCACCCCCGATGGGCACGCGGTCTCGCAGGCGCGACAGCCGAGGCATCGATCGATGTGCGTGTGAAGGGAGGGGTCGTCGAGCGCGAGCTCGCCTTCCGTGAGCGCGCGCATGAGATAGATGCGTCCGCGCGGCGAGTCGTTCTCGTCGCCCAGCGCGAGATAGGTCGGGCACGCCTGGAGACAGAAGCCGCAGTGCACGCAGGCCAAGATGCCGGCGCTGGCCGCCGCGAGCGGCGTGCCGGGTATGGCGCACGCGGGCGCGGTGAGCTCCGTGGTCACGCGAGCTCCCCGAGTATGCCGCGATTGAGAATGCGAGCCGGATCGAAGGCGTCGCGCACGGCGCGTGACAGCGGGTCGTTCACTCGCGACGGGACTTCGCACCACGAATCGGCGGGAAGCCGCTCGAAGATGTGGGTGCCCTCGCAGCGCGCGATGCGCTCGAGCCACGGTGCGACCGCGGTCGACGCGGATGATGGCCGGATGGTTCGCACGATGCCGCGGCCCACCGTCGCGTGCACGAGCACGC
>DATCPC010000070.1:0-12665 GCA_036564355.1 Gemmatimonadaceae bacterium
GGTGGAATCCGGCGAATTCTTCGGCCTGCTCGGCCCCAACGGCGCGGGGAAGACCACGACGATCGGCATCTGCACGACGCGCGTGCTGCCGACGTCGGGGACGGCCATCATCGAGGGCGCGGACGTTCGCACGCAGCCGACGCTCGTTCGCCAGCGCATCGGCGTCGTGCCGCAACGGCCGAATCCCGACAGCAGTTTGAACGTGCGCGAGAATCTCGTCTTTCACGCGGCGTACTTCGGGATCGCGCGCTCGGTCGCGAACGCGCGCGCCAAGTCGCTGCTCGAGAAGCTCGGCATCGCCGAGCGCGCGGAGGCCAAGGTCATGCAGCTCTCGGGTGGCCAGCAGCAGCGCCTCATGATCGCGCGCGCTCTCATCCACGAGCCGCGCGTGATCTTTCTGGACGAGCCGACCGTCGGCCTCGATCCGCAGGCACGCCTCGATCTATGGACGATTCTGCGCGAGCTGCACGCGCAGGGACGCACCATCGTGATGACGACGCACTACATGGAAGAGGCTGACCGACTGTGCGACCGACTCGCCATCATCGACCAGGGAACGCTCCTCGCCATCGACACGCCGGAGGCGCTGAAGGCGCGCGCGCCCGGCGGCACGCTGATCGAGCTCGTGCTCGATGGCAGCGGCGAGGCGCTGGTGAGCGACGTGCGCGCCGTGCCGGGCGTCTCGAGCGCGGAGCTCAACGGCGACAGCGTGCGCGTCTACAGCGATCGAGGCGGCGAGATCATCGCGGCGCTCGTCACGATCGCCACCGCGCACGGTCGGGCGATTCGCGACATCCATCTCGCGCCGCCGAGTCTCGAAACGCTGTTCATCTCCCTCACCGGGCGACAGCTGACATGACCGGCGCTGCCACCGACATGGCCCAGCGCGCCACCGCGGGCCGGATTTTCCTCGCGCTCCTGCGCCGCGACATCAACGTCGCGCGCCGCGAGCTGCCCTACTTCCTGCTGCGTACGACGCTGCAGCCGCTCCTCTTCATCGTCGTGTTCGGCCTGCTCTTACCGCGCATGGGCTACGTCGGGAGCGCGTACAAGGCCGCGCTTCTGCCAGGCGTGCTCGCGGTCAGCCTCGCATTCTCCAGCGTGCAGTCCGTCGCCCTCCCGATGGTCGCGGATTTCGGCTGGACGCGTGAGATCGAGGACCGCCTGCTCGCGCCGATCTCGATCGAACTGATCGCGCTCGAGAAAATCGTGTCGGGTGTGCTGCAGGGGTTGATCGCCGCGCTCTTCGTGCTACCGATCGCGCGCTTGATCATGGGGCCAATCGACGGGCTCACGGCGACGCACTTCGCGCTCGTGATCTTCATCGTCCTCCTTGGCGCCACCGCGTTCTCGGTGCTCGGACTGCTCATGGGATCGCTCGTCAATCCGCAGCAGATCGGGCTGATGTTCAGCGTGATCGTCGCGCCGATGATCTTCTTCGGCTGCGCTTATTATCCGTGGCAGAACCTGTCGGTATTTCCGGTGATGAAATACGCGGTGCTCATCAACCCGCTCGTCTATGTCGCCGAGGGGATGCGCGGCGTGCTCACGCCGGGGATGCCACACATGGATCTGCGCGCGGTGAGCGCGGCGCTCATCGTCATCATCGCGATCTTCTGGACGCTCGGGCTTCGCAGCTTTGCAAAGCGTGCGATGGGGTGAGCGCCGGCGGTTCAGATGTCCGGCTGTACTGCCTCGATGCCGACCCATCCCGCCGGCACGTTCACCGCCTCGATCGACGCAGCGGAGAGAAGACTCGACGCCACCGCCGAGCGCGTTCCGCCCTGGCAGTACACCGCGATGGGCCGGTCGCGCGGCAGCGTGGCGAGCGCGCGCGGAAGGTCGCCGAGGGGGATGTGATGGGCCTCGCGATGATGCCCCGTATTCCACTCGCTCTTCGAACGAACATCGATCAGCATCACCGCGTTTGCCTCCACCTGCTCCTGCAACACCTCCGGCGTGAACTGCCGGATGCGGCTCAATGCGTGTCCGCTGTCGACCCACGCGAGGCACGCCGTTTCATCGAAGAAGCCGGAGATGCGATCCAGCCCGATCAGCGTGAGCGCTCGTGCGGCCGCGAGCGCCGTAGGCCGGTCCTCCGCGAGGAGATACACATCGTGGCCGTAGGGGAGCAGTGAGCCCGCGAGCGTCGTGAACGAGCCGCCCCAGGGAATGTTGAGCGTGCCCGGCACGTGCGCGCGGGCGAAACGATCCGGCGCGCGCACATCGACGACGAGCGCGCCCGCGAGTCCCAGCGCAGCGAGCGAGTCTGGCGCGGGCGACGGTGGCTCCGCGCGGACGCCGAGTATGGGCGGTCCATCGCGATTGATGCGCTTCATCACGCCGAAATACGCCGGCGGCTCCGGCTGGCCCTCGAGCACGCGATCGATGAATACGTCGACGTCTCGCTCGGAGAACGCCCAGTTCGAGAGTCGTTCGTAGCCCACCGTCGACGAGGGCATGTCGCCGAGCGCCTTGCCGCACGCGCTGCCCGCGCCGTGCGCGGGCCAGATTTGCAGATAATCCGGGAGCTTGCGGATTCGACTCAGCGAGAGATAGAGCAGTCGCGCGCTCGCTTCCTTCGTCCCCGCCTCGTCCGCCGCGCGTTCCAGCAGGTCCGGCCGTCCGACGTCGCTCACGAAGACGAAGTCGCCGGTGAGAACCCCGACCGGCTCGTCCGCGGTGTCGAGCGCCTTCACGATGAACGACAGATGCTCCGGCGTGTGTCCGGGCGTGTGTTTCACCTTGAAGCGAACCCTCCCAACGTCGAACATGTCGCCGTCGCGCAGCAGCGTGGCTGAGGACTCCTCAGCGAAGTCGTAGCGCCAATTCGGCGGGCCCTCGTTCGAGAGCAGCATCTGCGCGCCCGTGCGCGCCACCAGCTCCCTCGTGCCGGAGATGTAGTCCGCGTGGATGTGCGTCTCGGTCACGTGCGTGATCTTGAGATTCGCCGCGGCGGCCGCCTCGATGTACATGCCAGGATCGCGAATCGGATCGACGACGATCGCCGTATGCGTCTCGCTGCACCCGATGAGATAGCTCATCTGTGCGAGCTGCGGTTCAACAAAGCGGCGCAGAATCATTCAGCTACCCGTCCGTTCGTGTCGGTTGACGTAGTCGAGCGCGAGCGCGGCATAGTCCGGTGAGCGCATTCCGATCTCCACGGCGCGTCGCTGCGCCTCCTCGATCGGCACATGCTCGTCGAGCACGAGATACGGCAGCATCAATGCACCGACGCGATTCGCCGACTGGCAGTGCACGAGCACAGGACGATTCAGGGGGTCGCGAAGAAAATCGCGCAGCGCATCGAATTGTCGGTCGCCGAGCGAGCCATGGTCGACCGGCAAGGCAAGGTAGCGCAACCCTGCGCGCGCGATCTCGCCTGCCTCGTCGTGTCCTCGCGGCTCTTCCGGCGCGCGGAGATCGACCACGGACCTGAATCCCGACCGCGCCAGGGGCCCCCAAGCGGCGGCATCCGGCTGTCCCGCCGTCGCGACGCCCGGAATCGGGCATCCGCCATAGGGAAGAAGCTCGACGACCTTCCGCATCGCGCCCTCATCCATCGGAACCGCGCCGGTAGTCATGCATGGAAGATGCAACATTGCCGCGCCCATGTGAACTGCGTCGTTGTACGAGCTGTGGCACAGGTTCATCTTGGCGCCATGAATCACGCCGCGCGTCGTTTCTTTTTGGTGGGCTCGATCGTCTGCGCGGCCGTGCTCCGCGCGTCCGCTGCATGCGCGCAGCAGACCACGATTCCGCATCTGCAGTGGCGCACGCTCGACACGCGCTATTTCCGCTTCTTCTTCACCGAGGATGTTGCGCCGTGGACGCGCGATGTGGCGTCGCGGATTGATGGCGCCCACGACGCGGTGGCGGCGCTCGTCGGCAGCGCGCCCGCGAAGCGCGTCGTGGTGATCGTCGAGGACCCGAACAACGTGTCGAACGGCTTTGCGCTGCCGCTCCTCGATCATCCGCTGATGTTCCTCTGGCCGACGCCGCCCGATCCGTCGTCTCCGCTCGGCAACGGCTCCTGGAGCGATCAGCTCTCGATCCACGAATTCGCGCACATCGCACACCTCACGCGCGAGTCGCGCAATCCAGGCGTGCGCCGACTCACGAGCCTCCTGCCGGTGAAGTTCGGACCGGTCGCGCTGAACGCGCCGCGCTGGGTCGCCGAAGGCTACGCGACCTTCGTCGAAGGGCGAATCGTTCGCGGCATCGGACGCCCGAACGGCGTGTGGCGTCCGGCCGTCCTGCGCCAGTGGGCCATCGAGGGGCAGCTGCCATCCTACGCTGCGCTCGACGGATCGCCGCGCTTCGAGGGCGGGGACATGGCGTATCTGGCCGGCTCCGCATTTCTCGAGTGGCTCGCCGCACGCGACGGCGATTCGAGTGTGGTGCATCTTTGGCGCCGAATGACCGCGCGCACGAAGCGTTCGTTCGGCGAAGCGTTTACCGGAGTATACGGTGCTCCGCCCGACGAGCTCTATGGCCGATTCGCCGCTGAGCTCACGCACGACGCGCTGGATGCGCGCGCGCGCGGCCCACAGCACGCGCTGCTCGCCGCGCACGCGGACAGCGTGCCGGCGGAGGGCGAAGGGGAGCTCGTGCAGCGATTGCACTGGGCGACCGGCGCTCCGGCGCTGTCGCGCGACGACTCGCTGATGGCGATGGTGCTCTCCGATCCGCGGCACGCGCCGCGGGTGGTAATCGTGAGTCTCACGCGCCATGCGCCGGACAGCGCCGCGCTGCTTCGAGCGGCGCGCGCGCGTGAGCTCGATCCGGAGGATGTTCCGGCGGTCCAATCGCGCCCGCCGGCGCTGGGTGTCGTCGCGCGCCTCGGGCCTCGAGGCGGAATGTCGTTCGCCGAGCCGCGCTTCTTCGCGGACGGAAGTCGAGTGCTGGTGACGGGACTCGCGGCCCGCGGCGACGGTGTATTCCGTCGCGATCTGTTCGTGTGGAACTGGCGCAGAGGAACCCTTCGGCGCGTCACGCACGGCGCCGGCATTCGCCACGCAGACGTTTCCCCCGATGGACTCACGGCGATCGCGGATCGATGCATTGGCGGCCGCTGCGACCTCGTGCGCGTGATTCTCGCGAGCGGCGCGATCACGACGCTCGCGCTGGGCGACCGCACGCATCTCTACAATCGGCCGAGGGTCTCGCGCGACGGCAGTAGCATCACCTTCGCGCTGCAGCGTGCGGAGGGATGGCACGTGGCCACGATGCCATCTGCCGGCGGTGACATGTCCATCGTGGGCGATGCATCGTCGAGTGCGTACGCGCCGCAGTTCGCGCGCGGCGGCGCCGATCTCGTGTTCACGAGCGAGGAGGGGGGAGTGCCGAACATCGTGCGCGTCGACCGTGCGACCGGCGCGCGCTCCACTCTCACGAACGCGAGCGGAGCGGCGATCGATCCCGAGGCGAGCGAGAGCGGATGGGTATACTTCCTCCGTCTGCATGCACGCGGTCTCGATCTCGCGCGCGTTCGACTCGGCTCAGCGGCGCAGCTCGCGGACAGCGCGCGTCCGCGATTTCCCTTGGTGCTGGACGAACCGGCCGCGGCCACGCTCGATTCGCTCCCCGTCGCCTCGATCCCGAACGATCGATCGTATGGCCTCGGCCCACGCGCGCAGCGCCTGCTCATTTTCGGAAGCTGGGCGCGCGAGGGGAAGTCCGCGGGCATCGCGTACGCGGGAACGGATCCCGTCGGCAAGCTCACGTGGCTGCTCCAGGGACAGTGGGGCAATCGCGCGAGCTGGCGCGGCGCATCACTCGCGGCGGCGTATCGCGGATGGCGGCCGATCTTCGGCGTCGAGGGGTTCGCGCTCGAGAACCAACCGTCTCGGCAACGCGACTTCGAGACGCCGTCGGTGCTCGACGTGCGCTATCGCGCGGTGTCCGCGTGGACCGAGCTCGATGTCGACAGACAAGCGCATGACCTCGATCTGCGCGGCCTGGCATCGTACGGCACCGTGGACCCGCTTCGCCTTCCGTCGCTGCACCGAGCGCTCGCGCAGCTCTCCATCTCGGGTGGGCTGCTCCAGACTCCGCAGGACTGGCGAGTGTCCGAGCGTGTGGCGGTGACGGGTGCGGTGGGTGAGCTCGGCGATGAGTCGTGGTCGCGCGTCGTGGTCACCGGCTCGTTCGCAATCAAGGGAATGGGGCACCAGCTCGCCGTCGACGGCCTGTACGGCGTGGTCTCCACTTCGTCGCCGCAGTTCGAGCGATTCGCGCTTGGTGGTCTCGCACCGCCACTGATGGACTCCTCGATCCTCGCCCAGCGCGTGTCGATGCCGGTGCTTCCGATAGCTGTGGCCACCGGCTCGGAGATCGAGACGTTGCGCGTGTCGCTCCCGGGCCCGATCTGGCGTCCGTACTACTGGATTGCCAGCGCGAACGACCAGAGCGGAAGATGGAGCCAGGTGATCGGAATCGAGGCGGGTTGGCACACCGATGGCGTGTGGATTGTGCGCGTGCCCGGCGCCACCCTGCTCGGCGGGATCGGCTATTCGCTCACCGGTCCCGCGCGCCACCACACGCAGGCGTATCTGTCGATTGCCTATCGGCCCTGAGCGCGCCTTGCTCGAGCGCTATCGCATTTGCGAGAAGCCGACCGTATTCCCGCCCGGCTCCTTCACGTAGATCTCCGTGCTCCCATAGAATGTGTCGTGGCGCGCCTTCACGATCGGGGCGCCCGCGATCGCGCGCTCCACTTCGTCGATCGACTCGACCCCAATGAAGAGCACCACGGAGTGCCCCGCCAATTCGGCCTCCGTCATCGTGCCGTCTGGGAGCACCGATGCCCGGCTCTGATACATGATCTCGATGTCACCGCGCTCCAGAATCGCGAAGACGAGCGAGCCGTCATCGCCGGGAACGTGGTTGGTCATCTCGAAGCCAAGCCGATCGATCCAGAACGGCGTACATGCCTCCACGCGCTCGACAACGAGCACGGGCGTAAGCCTGCGAAGGGTGGGAAAACGCGCGGGCGATACAGCTGCGGAATTCTGGGGCATGGGGCTCTCGAGTTGAAGGATCGGGAGACCAAGATACGCACCCGAACAAAAACCGCAAGCGTGATGTGCACCGCTCTTTTTCTCGCCCGAATATTGCCGTGCTCAGCCGGTTACAGCGAGCGCTTCTCCGCGTCTTATCGAAGGGAGGAGCGAATGAATGACACCATAGAAACTCGCTGGGAACAGCAGAACGAAGCAGGCCGACTGTCCTTCACCGACGGCGACTATGCTCGCGCCGAACAATCATTTCTCGCAGCGATTCGCGAGGCGACGCAGCTCGGCGCCGACAACGTGCGACTCGCGTCGAGCCTGAGCAACCTCGGGCAGCTCAAGTACAAGCAGAAGGATTTCGCGCAGGCGGAAGTGCTCTTTCATCGCGCGCTCGCCATCCGCGAACGTGTGCTCGGACCAGAGCACTTCGGTCTCGTCCAGAATATCAACAACCTCGCGGCGCTGCACTACGCGCGCGGCGAGCTCGATCAGGCGGAGCCGCTCTTTCAGCGCGCGCTCGGCATCAGCCAGCAGCACCTCGGCGAAGCGCACCCCGATGTCGCGGTCACGCTCAACAACCTCGCGCGGCTCTACTTTCGCAAGAACGAGTACGCGTCGGCGGGACCGCTGCTCGCGCGGCTGCTCACGATCAAGGAGCAGGCGCTTGGCGCGAGCCATCCTGAGATCGCAGCGATCCTGACTAGCCTCGCGAAGGTGCGGCTGCACATGGAGGACTACGACGGCGGCGAGCAGTTCGCGCGGCGAGCGCTCGAGATTCGCGAGAAGCTCCAGCTCCCGAACGACCTGGCGGTGGCGACGGCGCTCGAGACGTTGGCCGAGATCAACGCGGCGCGCGGTCGCATGGGCGAGGAGCTTCGCCATCGCGAGCGCGCGCTCGCAGTGCGCGAAGGCGCAATGGGCCCGGACCATCCCGTGGTGGTCGCGGCGCGGGCAGCGCTTCAGGCGCGTCGCGCGGTGGCCGAGGGAACGATGCCGCCCGTCATGGCGCCGCCTCCGCGCGTCGCGAAACCCCCGCAGGCTCCGCCGCCCACGGCGCCACCCGTGGTGAAGCCGCCCGTTGTCGCTCCGCCATCGGTCGTCATCTCGCCACCTCCGGCGCGGGCGACGCGCTCCTCGTCGCTGCCGTGGATCGAGGTGACCGAGGCGCCGCCGACGTTCGATCGCGTGCGACCGTCGGGTGCGCCGCGGACCAGCGGGTCGAACGCCGCCGTGGCGATCCCGGTGCGCAATGGCAACGCGAACGGCGCACAAGGTGCGGCCGCCGAATCGCGCACGATGGAGTCGCCGCTCGCCTTTCATCCGCACTCCGAAACGGAAGCGGCGAGCTATGCGGCGCCGTCGATCGCCGCGAGCGCGCCGGCGGCGGCAATCGAGCTCGCTCCCGTTCCCAATACGAGCGTTGCGAGCGTATTCACGAACTCGTTCGCGCGTCTGGTTGCCGACACTCCTTCGGGCCGCAACGCGATCGTGCAGGACTCACCGGCGCCCACCACGCATCGGATCTCGGATCCGCGTCCGGAAATCAGCCTCGACTGGCCGATCGAAGCACGTTGGCCATGGCTGAAAATCGGCATCGCCCTCGCGACGCTCGGCGTGATCGCGGGTGGAGGGTGGCGTTATTTCTCGCGCAACGAGAAGCCGGCACCGGCGGCCGTCGTCGCTCCGACTGCCAACGCGAAGCCGATCATCGCCGCACCCACCGATACCTTCGCGATCAAGCACCAGTCGCCGCCAGCCGGCCCACCGGCGAGCGTCGTTAGGCCCGGTGTCGCCAGCGCGATCATTCCTTCCTCGAAGGCAGAGGGTTCGGCCGCGAAATCTGTTGTCAGCGCGGCGAAAACCGCCGCGGCGGCTCCTGCCTTTTCGACGGCGGCACCGCTTCCCGACGGTTCGACTACGAGCGCGACTCCCGCAGCGCACTCTGCTGCGAAGGACGTCGCCGATACGGAGTCGATCATCAAGACGCCAAAGCTGCCCACGATCAAGGTCGATGCGATTACCAAGATGATCGACGACAGCGCGCGCCGTCGTGCGGACTCGGTGGGCAGCGTCATTCAGCAGAAACCGCCGACCTTCAAGCCCAAGGTGTATAAGTCACCGTAACGTTGATTCGCCGCAAACCTTTCCCCACGCCCCTCGGCACCTTACTGTAGCTGCAGGGTGCTCGCGACTTATCTGCCGGAGAAGTTATGGAGCGACAGACCGGGTCCGCGCGGCTGACGGGATCGCCAGTGGGCCAGGGACGTGAGGACGAACTGTTGCGCGCAGTGAAGGAAGCTGCCGCCTCAGAGTACGAGATCTTGGGAGAGATGGGCCGTGGGGAGCGTGGAAGCGTCGTGTACCTCTCGCGCGAACGGGCGACGCAAAAGCTCGTCGCGCTGAAGCTCCGCCCCGACGGCAGCGAGTTCGAGCTGAGCGTGCTCCGCGACCTCGACGCCATCATTCCGAACGTATCCAACACGTGCCCCGCGTGCGGCGTCGACCTCGTTGGAGGGGGACGATTCTGCAGCAATTGCGGCAAGGATCTGTCGGGCACGCGGCCGGGTGCGGAATCGCGGGAGCAGGCGCTCCAGGCCGTGCGGCGCGCCGCCGAGGGCGAGTACGAAGTGCTTGGCGAAATGGAGCGCTCGGAGGGCGGTGGCCCCGTGTATTTCGCGCGCGCGCTGAGCAGCGGGCGACTGGTTACGCTGCGTCTGACGCGCGAGCAGGAGAGCGACGGCAGCGAGTCGTATTCGCTCGACGTGACTCATGTCATCAAGCCGCTGGTCGCTTCGCTCGGGGCAACCTATGCCACGCCGTCATCGGCGATGCAAGCCGTGAGCGCGCCGGTGTCGCGTGCCGCCGCACCGTCGCCCCGCTCGCCGCAACCCACGGCGAAAAGTGCGACGCCGCCGAGCGTGATGGTGCCCGACGATCTGACCGACGAAGACGAGGCGCTCGGTCGGAGAAAGCGCGTACCGCTCATACCGGTTGCGGTCATCAGCGCGATCGTGCTGATCGGCGGCGGACTGTTCTACTACTCCGATGCGCATCGCGGCGCGCCCGATGCATTGCAGGATCCACCGACGAGCGTGTTCGTACCGGCGAGTGCACCCGTGGCGCCCCCGCCCGCACTCACGGCGTCAACGTCGGACAGTGGCATCGTCTCGATCGGACCACTTCCCGCCGGAGCACGCGTGACGCTCGGTGGCAAGATCGTGACCGAGCGCCAGCTGTCGTTGCCGCCGGGAAAGTATCAGCTCGTCGCGACGGCCTCGGGGTTCAAGACCGCGTCGCAGCGCGTGGAAGTGATCGCCGGGGAGACGGCGAGCTGGTCGCCACAGATGACGGTTGCAAAGAGCATCGCCGTCGCGCCGGCGAAGGCGAAGGCGAAGGCGCACGCGGCACCGGTCGCGCCCACGCCCGTCGCTGGGGCGGCGCTCAATTGCCTGAACGCGTACAGTGACAGGAACTGGCCGGCCGCGCGGGCCGCCTGCACACGCGAGGCGAGCGCCGGAAACCAGTCGGCGCAGCGCAACCTCGGCAGCATGTACGACCAGGGGCTTGGCGTGAACAAGGATCCGGCGCAGGCGGTGCTCTGGTTCCGGAAGGCGGCGGACACCGGCAATCGCGATGCGATTTTCCAGCTGGCCACGATGTACGAGCAGGGGCGCGGCGTGCCGCAGGATCAAAAGCAGGCGCTCGACTGGTTTCGCAAGGCGGCGCTACTGGGCGATGGCGATTCGCAGGTGAAGCTCGGCCGGGCGTATCTGGATGGGAAGGGCGTCGACAGGAATGAGGGCGAAGCGTCCGCGTGGTTTCAGCGCGCGGCGGATCAGGGCAACCTGTATGCGCTCAACCGGCTCGGCGCGATGTACGCCGACGGGAAAGGCGTGCACAAGGATGAAGCCAGAGGGGTGAAACTCTTCGAGGCCGCCGCGGCGAAGAACGATGCGCAGGGACAGTTCAATCTCGCCGCGATGTACGCCAAGGGTCGCGGTGTCGCGAAGAGCGATTCCGCGGCGAACGATCTGTACGTGAAGTCGGCGCGACAGGGGTATGACGACGCGATCAAGGAAGCCAGGTATCGCAACCTGAAGTTCTGATCGCGCTTCCCTTCGCGATGCCCGCTGCCTCCGAATCGGTCGTCACCCGCCTAGCTTTCCCACATGGATCCCATCGAGGAATTTCGCTCGCTCTTCGCGCGGGCGCAGGCGGTCGATCGCACCCGGCTTCCCGATCCGACGGCGATGTCGCTCGCGACCGTGGGCAGCGACGGCTCGCCCTCCGTTCGCATCGTGCTGCTGAAAGGCGTCGACGAACGTGGATTCGTCTTCTTCACCAATCTCAATAGCCGCAAGGGTCGCGAGCTCATCGCCACGCCTCGCGCGGCGCTGTGCTTCTACTGGCCCGCGCTCGAGACGCAAATCCGCATCGAGGGCTCGGTCGACGCGGTAAGCGACGCCGAGGCGGACGCGTACTTCGCGTCGCGCGCGCGCGAGAGTCAGATCGGCGCGTGGGCTTCGCAGCAGAGCGAGCCGCTCGCGAGCATGGATGAGCTGCGCGCACGAGTGACGGCCATCGAAAATCTTTACGCGAACCAGCCGGTGCCGCGCCCACCGTATTGGACCGGTCGCCGCGTTCGCCCGGAGCGAATCGAGTTCTGGCACGCCGGAGAGCATCGCCTGCACGAGCGCCGCCTTTTCGAGCGCGACGGCGATCGATGGACACTCCGCCGGCTCTTTCCGTGACGAATTCGGTACTGTTGAAGCGCACCATCAGTCCGTAAGATTCGCCGCATGGCAACTCGAGTGGAGGCTAGTCCTCCTACTGTCGCAGCGACCACATGGAGCATCGACGAGTCGCGCGCGCTCTACAACATCGAAGGCTGGGGAATCGGCTATTTCGACGTGAACGAGCAGGGACATGCAGTCGTCTGTCCCGATCGCTCCCACCCGGAACGCAAGCTCGATCTGTTCACGATGGCGATGGATCTCGCCGAGCAGGGTGTCGGGCTCCCGGTGCTCCTTCGCTTCAGCGACATCCTGCGCTCCCGCATCGAGACGTTGTGCGGCACCTTCGATCGCGCGATCAAGGAGTTCGAGTACGAGGGCGCGTACACCCTCGTCTATCCGATCAAGGTCAACCAGCAGCGGCACGTCGTGGAGGAGATCGTGCAGTTCGGCGCGCGACACGGCGTCGGCATCGAGTGCGGAAGCAAGCCCGAGCTGCAGGCGGTGCTCGCCCTCACCGAATCCACCGATCACCTCATCGTGTGTAACGGCTACAAGGACGAGGAGTTCATGCGCCTCGCCCTCATGGGGCAGAAGCTCGGACATCAAGTGTTCATCGTCATCGAGCAGGAAGGTGAGCTCGATGTGCTGCTGCGCGTCGCGGACGAGATGGGCGTCACGCCGCAGGCCGGCATCCGCATCAAGCTGGCGTCGGAGGGCTACGGGCGCTGGGCGGAGAGCGGGGGAGAGAAGTCGAAGTTCGGGCTGAGCGCGAGCGAGCTCGTTCGAGTTGTGGACAAGCTGCGCGACGCGGGCCGCCTCGATGTCCTCAAGCTCATCCACTTCCACCTCGGCTCGCAGATCACCGACATCCGATACATCAAGTCCGGGCTGCAGGAGATCGCGCGCTTCTACGCCG